>NZ_MDGU01000015.1:0-341054 GCF_001705465.1 Lysinibacillus sp. AR18-8 | reverse complement strand
TTTTTGGGGTCAGATCACTCAATCCCCTAGGAGTGACGCTGGCTCCACTCCAATCAACCATTCTGCAAAAGGGGCTTTTCCTTATCTTTCATACTAGCTAGCCGTAGTAATCAAATTAGCCTATTATTTGTATGATTAGAGAAAGGATAGACTCTTAATTTCATTGCGAAGAAGTAATGAGTGTCAAAAGCCCTCCATAAAATGGGTAGTGAAGACCTTCACTTTATTTGAAAACCTTTGCTAAAAAGTTAGTGGGTTGAAGTGGAAGGCTACTTGACTCCCGTGGGATAGCGAGACAGGCGAAACACTGCACGGAGCCGTAGCGGAGGAAGCGATTCGGCGCTCGCCCACAGGAAAGCAAGTAGCCTGCAACGGAAATCCATTTCTACCTTTCAATTGAATGTTTTGTTTTTCAACACTAAGAACGAGGCTGGGACAAAAAGAAAAAATGTTAGACCAAGATATAATTAGTCTAACATTTTTTTGATTTAGGAAGGCATATTTAACTTCTTAAAGTGAAAAAGCTAATATCCATTTTTATTGTTTTTCAATATAATCGAGTTCTGTCCCAGCCTGTTCTTTTAAGTTGTTGTGTTCGCGACCCCTTCTGGGAGAGCTGCTTTTTCATAATACTCTGGATGTGCCTCTTTTAAAATAGATGAGCGTAGCATCACAAGTGAAATGATAATAATAATGACACTCGTTACTGGTAAAATAATAGTTGCTGGTAATGTATCATATAACATGCCATAGACTACCATACCAATCGGCATCATGGACATCGCCATCGTCTCCATTAGCCCAAAAACACGCCCACGGTACTCTTCCGCAATGATTTTTTGCATATACACCCCGATGGGCATATTAATCCCCATTTCGAAAATTGCGAAAATAAAGTAAATGATGAGATAGAAGATCACAATAGCTATATAGGAAAAATCAGTAACTAAAGGGATGACTGCTAAGCCAACACTTCCCGCCAATAGTAATAAGCTGATTTTCGAAAAGCGTAAAGGTACCTTTACTTCAGATCTTGTTGCGAAATAAAGGGATGCTAAGAGCATACCTAATGCACCAGACGCTTCAATAAAGCCAAAGTGTGTGGATTCTACTTTTAACAATTCAATAATGATGTACGTTCCTCCAACAGCAATGGCAGAAAAGAATAGGTTGATCCACAATGCTACCCACATAATGGTCTTAATGACGTTACGTTGTTTGATATAATGAAAACCACTTTTCAGCCCTTCCCACATCTTTTCTTTTTTCGTATCTTCCCCTCTTGTACTATAAAGGTTAAAATCCATTGTTGCCTCTAAACAAAAGGCAATCGCATAGGCCACCATATTCACCATTAAAAATACATCCATATTAAAAAATCCATACATCATACCACCAATGACTGGTCCTCCAATTGCAGCTACGGACATTGACATTTGGTTAAATGACATCGCACGTTGTAATCTCTCTGGATTGACAAGTGTGGCAATGGCTGATGAAAACGTTACACCAGAAAAGGCTGAGCAAATAGTATTAAAAACAGTAGCTATGTATATAGCATAAACGGACATTCCTACTGTTTCTGTATAAAGCAGTAATCCCCCTACTGTCAAAATGGTTCCTGCCTGTGCTATTAATATTGTACGTTTTTTTGAAAAATTATCTGCGACATAGCCTGCTAAGGGTGCGACAAGTGCGCGTGGTAATACTGAACAAATCATATTGGTAGCGAAGCTCATTGCCGACCCAGTCATCGCTAAAATATACAAGCTAATACCGAATGCCATGACGTTTGCACCCAACATGGCAATCATTTTACTCGCCGTGAACGTCCATAAGTGATAGGTCGCCTTTTTTAATTTTTCCGCTTCATTCATCTAAATCCCTCCGTTATTTAATTAAATTAAAAAGTTTAATTATGTTAAACAAAATATACCACAACTCCCTCTTTTCATGCAAGAGAAAGTTTAATATAATTAAACAAAAGGAGGCGAGGCAGTGGACTCTTTAGGCACACGAATTCGCAAATTAAGGAAAGAACAAAAATTAACATTAGAGGCACTTGCCGGTGATCGTCTAACTAAAGGAATGTTAAGCCAAATAGAAAATGATAAGGCTAAGCCTTCTATGGAAAGCCTTGACTATATTGCTGAACGTTTAGGTGTAAAAGCTAGTGAATTACTGGAAGAAGTAACCCCATCCTCCATACGCCAGCTATTAGAGCAGGTGGAAAGTTTATTTGCAGAAGTAAAACGTGGTGATGCTCATCATCATCAAGAAATTGTCGATTTAATTAAGCCGTCTGTGGAGGGCCTGCCTCAAAGTTATGAAGCTGGCCGTTTATTGTATATTTACGCAGATGCCCAGTATGAAGCTGGATTAACAACATGGGAAGTCCCGCTTCAGCAAGCACGCACTATTTTTAAGGAAATTAATTTACTCAGCCATTGGTTCAAAACCTTTATCCTCGAGATGGCTATTTTAGCAGCAAAACGTCAATATACATTGGCGTACGATCGTATCTTACAGGCAAAGGAAATTATCGAACAAGAGGACTATCAGCTCGATTCTCGTGATGCCTTATTAATGACTTATTATACAAGTATTTTCCAACTTGCAATTGGTGAGCATGAGGAAGGGAAAAAATTAATTCAAGAGACGATTGCCAATGCTCATAAAAACCAATTGTTCTATCAGATTGATAATATGTACAGAATTGGTGCCTATTGTGCCATGATTGATCGTGATTTTGAACAAACCAATCATATGTTTATGAAACTGGAGCAATATCAGGCATTTGCTGAACGTGTTGAGGTTGATGCTTTTATTTTTGTATTGAAGGCACATTATTGTAATAATTACAGCAATAATTATGAGCAGGCTCTGATGGAAATAGAACGTTTTTATCAGCTTAGACACGATGATTATTTAGACAAGCTAGATCCAAACTTTTACTATGCTGAAAAAGGAAAATCCTTATATTTACTAGGACAATATGAGGAGGCGAAGGCTGCATTCGAACAGTATAAACACAGACCGATCTATATTAATCATCCATATGATATTTTAAGCTTAAATGAATGCTTTTCCTATAAAGCCCTTTGCTATGCACATTTTGGTGAGCTAACAACAGCCTATGAAATTGCAAAAATGGCCTATACAGATTCACTGGATTTAGTGGATTTGCCCTATAAACGAAAAATTGAGGAAGTCTATCGAACGATTAAGGCACAGATTGATTCCATAAATTAATTAATAAAGGGATTGCACGAGGCTGTGCAATCCCTTGTTTTTATTGCTGACGATCACTCTTTATTTGTTTATGGATCTTGCGTAACGCTTTTTTCGACCCACGTTCGATATCGTGCTGAAGCTTCCGATCCTGATAGTCTACAAATAATGTCTCTAAATCATATCCTTCAGGGTATAACTCTGTTGCAGGTAATTCAAGGGCAAGCCTCTTTACATTGACCTCTAGTATTTGCCCCTGATAGAATACGCTAACATTATTGTACGGATTCATTTCTTCATATACCAATCCCACATCATCATAGTCCAATAATTTCACACGATCCCCCTTTGCAAATGTATAAGCTGCTGCCAAGCTTTTTTTCTCTTCTTTAGGCTTTCGAATTTTACTGTCCTGAACGATCGTCAGTTGATATTGTTTATTATTTATATAATCCTTTGCTCTTTGTAAAACCGCTTCGCGGACATTCATTTTTTTAGAAATCCATAAGGCATTGCTTTCTCCAGAGGTGCCGATGAGTAATTGGTACAAAGGCTCTAATGTATCAGCATGGAAGCGCATTGCCGCATTCATAAAATCAGGATGCATTTCAGAAAATCGTTTAATTTCACCATAATGTGTAGTTGCCACAGTTATACAGCCCATTTGATAAAATTCTTCTAATAGCGCAATGGCTAGTGCAGCTCCTTCATTTGGCTCTGTTCCACTGCCAATTTCATCAAATAGTAAGAGTGTATGATTATTAGCAGCTCTCATAATATCGGAAAGATTTTTCATATGAGAAGAAAACGTACTAAGTGCATTTTCTATACTTTGATTATCGCCAATATCAACAAAGATATGATCAAATACAGCCATTTCCGTTCCTTCGTCCGCTACAATATGGAAGCCCGACATCGTAGCTAATGTTAAAAGGCCAATGGTTTTCAACACAACTGTTTTCCCACCAGCGTTTGGACCTGTAATAATTAAGCTACGGTAGTCTTTCGCGATGGAAAATTGAAGGGGTACCGCATTTCCTGGTAGTAATGGATGCTTACCATTGATTAGTTGAATATAACCGTAATCATTTATACGTGGCTCCCTACCACCAATTTGTCTACTGAACTTCGCTTTGGCAAAAACCATATCGTATTGACTAATCAACTCCATGTTAATGGTGATGGCATGAAGATGTTCCATCAATAGCCCTGATAAAGACGCTAAAATCTGGTATTCCTCCACGGCTTCCTCAGCCTTTAAGGTAGCTAATTCTACATTTAATTTAGCGACAACACTTGGCTCCATAAAAACGGTTGCCCCTTTTGAGGAAATTTCAACGACCGTACCCTGTACATGATTTTTATAGGTCGCCTTAATCGGAATCGTATAGCGATCATCCTTTTGACTAATAAAAAATTCCTGAATATACGGTTTATTGGCACTGTTATTTAAAAATTTCGTTAAACGTTCTTTAATTTTTTCCTCTGTCGTTTCCATATGATGTCGGATGCGTTTTAATTCACGACTAGCAGCCGAATCTACACGATTGGCTTTGATCGCAAAATTAATTTCCTCCTCCACGCTTTTAAATTCAGCCATAGAATGAGCGTAAGAGGAAAGAACAGGCGCAAAAAATGCCTTATCTAACATAAATTTTTTGATATTGCGGCAGCCTCGTAAAAAATCAGAGATACTCACTAGCTCACTGGGATCTAGAAGCATTCCCTTTTCAAGCTTTGTCATAATATGCTCAATATTCGATACCCCTAAAAACGGAACATGCCCCTCTGCATCCAATATTGCACGAGCTTCTGTTGTTTCATTCAACCGATTTTTTACCACTGTTAAGTTTGAGCTTGGCATTAATTTATCTAAAAGCTGTTTTCCTAACCCGCTGACACAATAGGATTTAACGATGTCCTTTAATTCATGATATTGTAATTTTTCAAGTGTAGTATTATTCATTTCTTTTTGCTCCTCATTGTAATGTTTTATCATACATGAAGATACCTACCCAATAATAGATAGCAATGATGGTTTAAACAAAATAAAAAAGCTGTGAGGAATCCCCACAGCTCTATCTTTAAAAGGCGCGTTTTCCTGGCATCACAAATAAAACTTCAGCTAATTGAAGTTTCTATCCTATCTGCCACGCTTAATAAAGTATTGTAGGTATCTACATAGATTGTTGAAATAGATCCATGACAAAATAAGGGGTGTTCATAACATGTATCCCCTGCTGTCGTCATCGCCACTATTTCATTCAATTTTTACCTAGTTAGAACCTACCGCACTCACAAAAAGCACCTCTCATTAATTGATCATTGTTATCTAATTATTGACATTTTACTATATGCTAACAGGAAAGTAAAGGTACCTACCTTCAAAAGGTTTTCTCCTATTTTGTCGAATCTATCAAAAAGACTCTATTTGGAGGGAGTACCCAAATGCAACAAAAGACTACCCATTGCCTGTTTACCTTCATTTTCTTATTTTTTTTTATAATCCCTACAGTCTCTGCCACATCAACTGTGAGTGGTGAAATAAACGCTATGGGCTTTCATTATGCAGTCTTGCATTTAGCGTAGTATAAAGCTGCCGTTAATGAGTTATTCATTGTTAGCCTCATCGATTTTTAAGATACGATTAAACAAAATAGCAGACAATCTAGCAGCCCAATCCGATAAGGAATAAAAAAGTTTTGTGTATTACATAGCGAAGTGGTAAAAGTTACAAAAAAGACCTGTAGAAAAATCTACAAGTCTTTTACGAAACTGATTTATGATGGGCTTTTCTTGTTTCTATAATTTTCGAACCAGAAAATAAAAGTAAAGCTGCCCAAATAATGCTGAATGCAAGGAGCTCAACCTGACTAAATGGCTCTTTGTATAGCACGATACCTAAAATCAAGACAATCGTTGGCGATACATATTGGATAAACCCTAGTAAATATAAAGGAATATTTTGTGCCCCCTTCGCAAATAAAATAAGCGGGACGGCTGTTACTAAACCACTAAAGATCATCAAAATATCTGTTTTAACATCGACATGTAAAAACGAGGCTTGATGTGTAGCAAAAAGATAGACATAATAGCCTAATGCAAAGGGTAAAATCAATAACGTTTCAATGGCTAGGCCTCTTGTAGCATCCAGTGTAATTTTCTTTTTCAGCACACCATAAATAGCAAAAGATAGCGCAATCAATAAAGCTACCCAAGGTACTGAGCCGTAATTGATCGTTAAAATAATCACCGCAATAAAAGCAATTCCTGTTGCTACCCATTGTGCACGACTCAGCGATTCTTTAAAGAAAATCACCCCGAAAATTACAGACAATAGCGGATTAATATAATAACCTAAGCTCGTTTCAATGAGATGATTATGCGTCACTGCCCAAATATATAAATACCAGTTCATTGAAATGACAAAGGATGCACCCGCAAGCTGCCAGAAATGCTTTTGATGTGACCATAAATATTTTAAATCTGCTACGAGATCCTGACGCATTCGAAATACGAGTACTGCCAGCACCGTAAAGACAAAGGACCAAATGACACGGGATAATAAAATCTCCATACTTGGTACATGCTCAAGTAATTTCCAATATAGAGGGAATGCTCCCCAAAAGGCATAGGCAAAAAAGGCTGCCAAAACTCCTTTTTTCTCATTTGACATGATATTAACGCTCCTACTCTTACTGAAATCGGTTAACGATTTCCTATAATCTTAAACTAGTTAAAGAATAGACTCATTATAGGACTTTGAGTAGCTGCTGTAAATGCCAAATTTCTAGTTCCTTTTATAAGCTGTTAACCTTTTTGTTCCGACTCTAGCTCAGAAATATACTTGCGTACAGTACTATAGCTAATCTCTGGATTGATTTGGCGCTTGATGCGAATATGGATTTCTTTAATTCCAACCCCTTGCTCACGCATATCTCGAATCATCGACTTCAAGGGCCCCGTCAATGACTCTCTTGACATCGCTGTATATTTACTTAGTTCAATGAGAAGGTCTGTATTTTGTTGACGGAGCACCTTCATCTCCTCCACCACACAATTATATTCAGTGACCTTTTTCTGCAAGACCGTGTTTTGCTGCTTTAACTTTTGTAGATCCTCTGTTAGCTGTGCATTTTGTTTTTTTAGCATTTTTCGTTCTCGTTCTAAACCATTTTGCTTGTTATCTAAATCCTTATACATAGCATTATATAACTCTTCCATATGCAAAAGCTCTAGATAGCGACTTTGCGGTACAATCATTAAGCTATCTGTCGTGTATAGAGCAAGCGTTCCATCTTTAAACGGCTCATACGACAATGTAGAGGGATTTATTTTATTTGCCATTTATTTTTTCACTCCTCCACGAATAATTACATGTAATCGAATACCTTTGTGTAGCATCTTTCCGCTTCCTTTTCTATTTGATAATCATTCTCATTTAACATTATCATAATCACTATTTTGCTTTTTGTCAAAGATCATTTCCCTTGTGTGGAAGGAGCCTCTATCTGCCTACCCTTTCCATAAAAAAAGCCTCTTGCAACAATAGCTGCAAGAAGCTTTAGCCTTACATTTTTTTCAGTTTCTCATACTCCAATTGCAAACGCTCAATACGTTTACGACCTTCTTCACGGTTTCTTGCTGTTTCTGCTTGAATTTGCTTTGTTTCTTGAATACCAGCCATAATTGTTTGCCATGTTGTTTCAATGGTTTCGATTTTAATGCTTGGGCTACCAGCTTGACGAGCAATATTCACACTGTTCTTACTAATATTTTCAGCATTACGCACAAGCATTTCATTCGTACGGCGATCTAGTTCCACCATAGAATCAGAAATCAACTTTTGACGCTTTAATGTCACTGCGTGAATAAGCCCCTGCTTAAAGATCGGAATCGTTGTGACAAAGGCAGAATTAATCTTGGCAATTAGGTGATTGTTCCCTTGCTGCATTAAGCGAATTTGTGGTGCTGATTGGAATGATACTTGTTGTGCCATTTCTAAATCATAGCGACGTTGCTCTAATAATTCCACAGCGCGTAGCATTGTTTCATATTCCATAGCTGCCAATTGATCACCACTTTGAGCCTTTTGTTCAAGTGCTGGTAAAGACGCACGAACCTCTTCTGTTTTCACTTCAATAGCTGCAACAAATTTACTTAATGATTGGAAGTAGTTTAAGTTCTGATCATACAAATTTTCAAGGTCAATGGTATTACGCTTCATTTCCCCTTCATATTTTTGGATTTCACGGTAAATGACATCCACTTCTTTATTCATGCTGTCATACTTAGATAAGAATCTTTCCAATTGCTCTTTTCCTTTGTTAAAGAGCTTGGAGATGAAACCGCCCTTTTTCTCTTCCGCAAAATCCTGTGGATCAAATTTATCCATAATTTTATTCAGGTTATTTAAAAGCACACTCGATTCTTCCAGCTTACTAGCTTTCATCGTTGCGAGCATTTTATCAGAAAAGGTTGAAATGCCACTTGCCGTTTCTTTACCGAGCTCTAGCATGGCAATTTGATCTTTGACATCAATTTTTTGTGCAAGTGTATGAACCTCTGGATCCTGCTTTAACATTAGCTGGTTTTGAGCGATTTGTGATAGTTCCTGCTCAGATACAAGTACTGGCTTTTGCTCAGCCGTTTGCTGTAAAAGTGGATTTGGCTGTAATAAAGGATTTTCTGAAGCGAATGGGTCCTTGGATTTTAAAAGATCATTGTTGAATTCAGACATATGTTTACCCCCTGCAATTTATCTCTACTAATTACTTACGATTACCATGTAAAAAAGTTTCATTTTCTATAGGATGAAAAAATACGAATCTGCTATACAATAGCCATTCTGGTGTACCTTATATTGCAAACTATATTGATTAGGGTGAGCATTATCAACAAAAATTTCCACTTCAGTGCAATAGTGAAGAATTTCTGCTATTTCTTTACTAGTAGCGCACAGCTGTTGAAGCTTTTGAAAGAGCTGCGCTTTTTCTTCGATTGTTGCTAAACGCTGATTTGATGATCGGTCAAGAATTGCCTCCACCTCTGATTTAGCTAACATCATCCCATCCCCTTTTATAAATTATAGCTTCTTTCTAGCCAAAATTCGACTGATTCCGTAAATTCCTTTACATTGTTTGCTAACAATGGCACCATGACACCAAAAAAGCAGCTACATTATCCATGTAGCTGCCATTATGTTATGTTGTTACCTTTAATACCGTTTTAATTTTTTGAATGACGCCGCCAGAGCTATATGTCAATACACTACGTTTATAGAACGATAAACTGAATAGGTATACGACAACAATCGTTACGACTAAAATTCCTAAAGAAAGTAATGGTACAATGCCACCGATATCTGTAGCGCCAATACGCATTGGCATGATCATTCCAGAAGTTAGTGGGATATAAGAGAATATTTTAATGATAATTGTATCTGGATTCCCCATGCCTGTCAGCATAACATAGAAGCCAATAATCGTAATAATCATCGCAGGCATTAATACTTGACCCGCCTCTTCTACTTTCGATACTAAAGAGCCAAATAATGCACCGATAATAAGATAAAGGATAACTGTTAACAGTAGGAATACGATAGCATAGATGACATAGCCAACGGACAATTCCTTGACAATGCTAGCAGCTGCATCCCAAACCATTCCACCTTTGATAAACTTCGCATAGATAAGGAACACGATCGCAATAATACCCATCTGTGTTAAAGCGAGCAATAAAACTCCAGCGATTTTTGCTTTAAAATGTGTCCCAGGTTTGACACTAACTAACAGCATTTCCATTGCGCGTGAGCCTTTTTCAGAGGCTATTTCAGTCGTAATCATCGATAGGAATGTAGAAATGAAGAAATAGATTAAAATTCCTACCGCATAGGAAACTACTAGCCCTGATTGCTTTTCTTCTTCACTTTTTCCACCTGTTGATGCCTCATTTAAGTTTTTCGTGGAAATTGTTGTTTGAGCTGCCATGATTTGTGCCGCTTGCTCAGGTGAAAGCGATAATTGTTGTACGGCATAGTGTTGTCCTGCATATTGTAATAAGGATGATAATGTAGATTGATCGTTTAATTTCAGTGGTGTAAACGTAGCAATTTCCGCATGTAATTGACCATTTTGGTCGTTAATCGTCACAATCGCATCCAGCTTGCCGTCCTTTACTCTTTTTTCAAGGGTCGATACATCTTGCTCATCTTGAATAAAATTCATATCTCCATTCGAGACAAAAATACCACTTAGATCAGCAGAGGTTTTATTAATAATCGCGATTTGCTGTGCTTCATCATCACCTGTGAATAATTCCTTAATTTCTGACCAGAAGACAGCCACTGACATGACAATTACATATAAACAAGTCATTAAGATAAAGGATTTTGATTTAATTTTAGCTTTATATAATTGCTTCATTAATAAACTAAACTTCGACAACATGGCCACCTACCTTATCTTTAAAGATTTCATCTAACGATAAATAATCTAAGCTGAATTTTTCAATATACTTCCCATTGGATAGCTGCTCAAAGATACCTTGAGCAAAGCTTTCGTCCACTAATGTAAGCACTGTTTGCTCCTTCTCTACACGCACATCCTTGACACCATCAAGTGCCAATAATTGTGTTGTTGACCAATCCGTACGGACAGCAAGCTTTGTTTTACCATATTGTTTCTTTAAATCTAGTAAGCTTCCAGAAAATAAAGAAACACCTCGTTTTAATAAACACAAATGATCACAAAGCTCCTCGACATTGTCCATTTGGTGACTGGAGAACAAAATCGTCGTGCCTTGCTCTTTCAATAGTAAAATAGCATCCTTTAGTAAATCTTTATTGACGGGATCTAGCCCACTGAACGGCTCATCTAAAATTAAAAACGCAGGTTTATGGATAAAGCTTGCAATTAGCTGTACCTTTTGCTGATTCCCCTTTGACAGTGTTTCTGCCTTATCCTTGCGTTTTTCCTCCAGTTCAAAGCGTTGAATCCAAAAATCTATTTCCTTTTTCAGCTCTGCTCGTTTCATGCCACGTAGCTCACCAAAAAAGTAAAGCTGCTCCTCTACCTTCATTGTTGGGAAAATACCACGCTCCTCTGGTAAATAACCAAGGACATCTCGGTTAATGGCATTAACTGGCTGCCCATCCCAAGTAATCGTCCCCGCTGTCGTCTCCTGTAAATCTAAAATCATTCGGAATGTCGTTGTTTTTCCTGCACCATTTTGACCAATTAGACCGAAAATTTCCCCTTTTTCAATGGTAAAATTTAAATCATCTACAGCTGTAAAATCCTTGTATTTCTTTGTGACATGCTGTAACTGTAATGTCATGTTGTCTTCCTCCTTATCCTTCAAATATATGTAAGTCTTGTTTCAAGCCCTTTTTACGATTTTCATTTTTTACTATAGGAATGAATAGCAGTAAGGCGACAATCAAATTCATGCACCCCACACTTGTATTCATAGATCCTACAACGAATTCCCGTAAACCAAGGGATAGATTATAAATACCAATGATTAAATTTAACAGTAGCACGAATATAAAAATGCGATTCATGGATTTAATATAGTTTATTTTCGAGGAAGCATCTGAAAATATCTCAAAAGGGCCCTCCGATTTTGGTTTTCGATAATAGGCCCACCCACCAAACTTAGACACACACTCGATATGCATTTCGTCTAGAAACTCAAAATAATCCTTCGACTTTCTATTGATAAATTCATTTCGATAAATATATTGACCTGGTGTCCCTTTTTCAAAAACAAAGTAGCCTACTACTGTCTTTTTAAGATTCCACCCCCGATCTGCCATGTCATTGACCCAGCGTTCTTCCTTTTCGTAATCAATAAAAAAACGATACATTCTTTTTTTCATTTTGCATCACTCCTACTATAAAATCATGCTTCCTTTTTCATTATTTTCTGATTTCCCGGAAAATAATAGACGCTTCGTTAATCCGAAAATACATTTAATTCTCTCTTTAATCGATTACGTATACGCATAAGCTTATAGAATGGGAGGGCAAATACTACAACAACCACAAGATTCAGCGTATTTAACGCAAAACCAACCCAGTCTGTTGTTTGCTCCGAAAAATCGCCAATTAAACCGATCAGTCCAATGAACAAATTAAGTAGAATAAGAGAAAGCAGGATCCTCATCTTTTTTGACAGGTTACCAATTTTCGTTTTTTTATCTGTATACAGCTCAAATGGACCTTCCTGTGCTGCTTTTCTAAAAAATACAAAATTTCCAGAGCGGTCTACTTGTTCAATGTCAGAGGATTTGAGAAATTCGAGAAATCCCTCTTCATAGTGCGTACCGAATCGCTCTAATTCATCATGGCGATAAATATAGCTATTTGGTTCTCCACGCTCAAACGTAAAACGAATCCATGTAAATTTTTTTAAGTGCCAGCCCTGACTAGCCATGTCATTGACCCACTTCTCTATTGCATAGGGATTAATCATCAATCGATATTTATGCATATTATTCAACTCCTCTCGTTATACGGATACCATTGTCAAAAAGTTCCCTTAATCGTAAAATTTCATATTCCACCACTGTTTTTCCAGTTTCAGTAATAATATATTCTTTCTTTCTGCCATCTCCATCAAGTGCCTCTATCCATCCTCGTTCCAACAATGTTTTAATCGCACCATATATGGTTCCGGCCCCTAAGCGCACTCTTCCATTGCTCATTTCTTCCACCAATTGCATAATGCCATAGCCATGCCTCGCCTCATATAATGCTAATAAAATATAATAAACGCCCTCTGTTAATGGCGGATGCTCCTGTGTCATACAAATCCTCCTTTATATCGTCTATCAATATATCGCCAGTCGATATATTCAAAATATATCAGCAGTCGATATAATTGTCAACGCTCATTCACAGTGTTGCAGATCCTCGTACACTATGCTAGGATGTAAGTAATTACTTGCATGGAAGGAAGTATGTTCTTGACAACGAAAGGAACTGCGCAACGAATTATCGAAGCTGCTCTACAATTGATTAGTGAAAAAGGCTATACAGCTGCAACTACCAAAACCATTGCAGAATTAGCAGGTGTCAATGAGGTCACTCTTTTTCGTCACTTTGGCAACAAACGTGGTTTATTAAAAGCCATTATTGAGCAATTTTCTTATTATCCTCTTCTACAGCAGGAGATCAATCAAAATGTAACGTGGGAATTAGAAAAGGATTTATTGAATTTCTCACTG
Source organism: Lysinibacillus sp. AR18-8 (assembly GCF_001705465.1). Taxonomy (NCBI): domain Bacteria; kingdom Bacillati; phylum Bacillota; class Bacilli; order Caryophanales; family Bacillaceae; genus Lysinibacillus; species Lysinibacillus sp. AR18-8. The sequence continues at coordinate 327,592 of NZ_MDGU01000015.1, read as the reverse complement.
AAGCATTTTCATTTTTTAATGTCGATTAAAGATTTTGTCATGATCGGCTTTAAGGAATCTATTCAATTTCCTGAAATTAGTGAGGAAATCGCCAATCTCCCGCTCCTCATAAAAAAGGAGCTCATTCACTATTTTCAAGAGATGCATCAACAAGGAAAAATAAGAGAAGTTGATTTTGAAGCAGCAGCGTTATCGCTTATAGCTTTGAATTTTGGTCATTTTATGTCACGTGCTCGCCTTGGAACTATCGTGTCTGACTTACCAACTGAAGAACTTTTACAAACTAGTGTTGCTATTTTTTCTAGGGGACTCGTTTCCTAGAAAAAATTTTTCTAATCAATGCAAGTAAGTACTTACTTAATTTTAGGGGGAATAAAAAATGACAGGTTTACAAGCACTATTGCGAGTTCGTGAAACCTATATCGGCATTGTTGCAACCATTGCCTTCCAATTAATATTCTTTACAATTTGGATGACTGCCTATGATGGTGTCAATGAAAGAGCGGAACAGTTAAGCATTGGTATTGTTGTGGAAGATTCTGTAATGGGTCAACAGGTAGCACAGAACATCAAAGGCTCCATCCCCTTTGGAATGAAGGACTATTCTTCGATGAAGGAAGCTGAGCGCGCATTAAACGAACGACAAATTAATATGATTATGCAAATTCCATCCGATTTTACAAATCAAATTCAAGCAGGGAAAGAGGCTGAAATTATTTATGCGATTAATCAAGCCAATGCAAGTGTAGCGAAAAATATGATGGAGGGTGTAGCAAAGCAATTAACAGAAGAAATCAATCAAGCCCTCTATCCAATGCAACAAAATCAAGCGGTTGCAGTCTTTGCTCAACAATTTGCTCAGCTTCCCTTCGAGCAACACACTGCCCAACAAATTACCACTTCTGTCAAAACGACTGTAATGAATGTCAAAGACCATCCCGTCGATGGTACGATTGTAAAAACCAATGATGTAAAGGGATTTGCTGCAAACTTTGTCCCACTTATGGTCATCATCTCCTCCTTGGTGGGAGCGATGGTTATGATTATGCAACACCAGCAAGCAGCACAGCTCGTTCAAGACAGCCTATCAAAATGGCAATTGTTTCTCGCACGACAGCTACTCAATGTGGGCGTAGCCTTTACATTGCCATTCATAACAATTGGCTTGATGCACCTTTTTAATATCGATAGTCAAGAAAGCCTGCTGTCGATTTATCTCTTCCAATCTGTAATGTATCTTGCTTTCCTTAGCTTGGCCCAAGTATTTGTAATTGCCTTTGGGAATATGGGGATGATATTTAATATTTGTGCTCTCTCACTCCAATTAGTAACATCAGGTGTACTTGTTCCAAAAACCATGCTATCTGAAGGATACAAACAGGTCGCTGCCATGCTACCTGCCTCGTATGGAGCAGATGGCTACTACACAATCATCTTTGGTGGTAGTTCTGATAATCTCCTGCAAAACAGTAGCTCATTGGCCATCATCATCTTCGTGACACTAGCCATCGCTACGTTAATCGTCACATTTAAGCCAGCTCCAGTCCGATGATTTAATAGAAAAGAGAAGGTCTACAAGTTGATGTAGACCTTCTCTTTGAGTGGTTATCCGCTACTCTTTCTCTTCTATCCTTCACTTTGAGCTGGCTATCCGCTACTTTTCCTATACTATCCTTAATTTTGGCGTCCTATCCACTGCTTCTTACTCTATCCTTCAAATTGGGCGTTCTATCCGCCACTTTTTCTCTTCTATCCTTCAATTCTGGCGTTCTATCCGTCACTTCTCTCTCTATCCTTCAAATTGAGCGTTCTATCCGCCACTTTTTCTCTTCTATCCTTCAATTCAAGCGTTCTATCCCCCACTCCTCACATTCTTTAAAATAGCTGCTAGCTGTTGATTTAACATGGTCACGCTATCGCTGAAATCGCCGCGATACCATTGGATGATGAGTCCGATGATGGCGTTTGCTTGATAGGCACTATAATAGTCGATCGAGATATGATCCTCCATTTGATGTATGTGCTGTGTGGTAATATCGCGTTTTAGCAGGGAATAAATCCCATCAAATAGCATGTAATAGTAGGTCAGCGGGACATTTTTAGAAAAGACGATACGGTAAAACATTTTAAAGCGTTCAATATGATGAAAAATACGGATAGTATTGGGATCTAATTGATTTGTATCCAATGTCGTGACGGCACGATAGGGTTCTTCATAGGATTGATATAAATCCTCCATTATCTCCTGAAAGTACTCTTCAAAGAGCCCCTCTTTTTGCTCGTAGTGTAAATAGAAGGTTCCTCTATTGACCTTTGCTTCTCTACAAATTTCAGCAATGGAGATTTGCTCCAATGGTTTTTGGCTAAGCAATGTCAATAAAGCATCGTGGAGAGCTTGCTTCGTTTTAATAATCCGTAAATCCGTAGTGCGCAATTTTTTCAACTCCTTAATAAACAGATTGTCCAAATGTGTTGATTACTCAACACATCCCGTTTTTTTGCATATTGAAATCGCTTTCATCTTTATTATATGATTTTAATGAACAGATGTTCAATAAGTAAAGAAATTACTATGAGGAGGTCTTTGAGATGAGATTAGAAGGTAAAGTAGCCATTGTGACAGGTGCAGCTTCAGGTATGGGGAAAGCCATTGCAGAAGGATATGCAAAAGAAGGCGCTAAGGTTGCCGTTTCAGACTTAAATTTAGAGGGTGCCCAAGCGGTTGTGGAAGGTATTCAAGCGGCTGGAGGAACAGCATTTGCCATTCAAACCAATGTCGCATCAACAGAAGACTTACAACGCTTATTTGATGAAACAAAAACGAACTATGGTCAATTAGATATATTAGTCAACAATGCAGGTATTATGGATGGTATGGAGCCAGTTGGAGAAATTTCTGATGAACGATGGGAAAAAGTATTTGCAGTGAATACAACAGCTATTATGCGCTCTATGCGTATGGCTACCGAAATTTTCCTTGCACAAGGTCATGGTGTCTTTGTCAATAATATTTCTGCAGGTGGCTTATATGGTGCACGGGCTGGGGCTGCTTATACAGCTTCAAAACATGCGGTAGTTGGTTTAACAAAAAATACAGCCTTTATGTATGCTGATAAAAATATTCGCTGTAATGGTATTGCTCCAGGAGCAGTGATGACCAATATCGCCTCTTCTATGACAAATATGAGCCAAACAGGTGCTGCACGACAAGCATTAGGACTATCCATCAATCCGCGGGCTGGTCAGCCAGAAGAAATCGCTCAATTAGCGATCTTCCTAGGCTCAGATGAGGCTAGCTTTGTGAATGGACAAGTTATTGCTGTTGATGGTGGCTGGACAGCTTACTAATCCATAAGGAAACACGCACAGAGACATTTTCTGTGCGTGTTTCTTTCATTATATAACTTTTCGAGACGGAATCATGCTTCCAATTACTGCCCCTATTAACGCTGGCAGTATCCATCCTAAGCCAATATCATAAAAAGGTAGCATCGCAGAATAGTATTTCTCTACTGCATCCAATATACCTAACTTCGCATCTGGCACACTTTCTACCAGAGCTTTATAGCCATCAATCAGGCTAATGAAAAATGTAAAAATCATCGCTATGGCATACACTGTTTGCTTATTCTTAAAGAAGGATGAGCTTAGAGCGAGCAAGATTAGGACGATTGCTAATGGATATAAGAACATTAAAACTGGAATAGCATATTTGATAATATTGTTTAAACCAAAATTCGCAATCGTAAAGGATACAGCACACAACAGAAACACAAACCATTTGTAACTAATTTTTGGAAATACCTCATGGAAAAACTCACTACAAGATGTAATTAAGCCGATACTTGTTTTTAAGCAAGCGAGCACGATGATGACCGCCAATAAAATAGCTCCAAATGAGCCGAAATAATGATCGGCCACTGCCGCAAAGATTAAACCACCATTATCAAAAGTCCCGACAGCATTAATACTGGAAGCGCCCATATATGTTATGAGACCATAAATCAGCGTCATTAAAGCCATCGCAAAAATACCTGATGTCCATGTAGCCTTGGCAATTTCCTTACGATTTGTAATCCCTGCACTTTTAATTGCATTAATGACAACAATCCCGAAGGCTAGTGAGGCAAGGGCGTCCATCGTATTATAGCCTTCTTTAAAGCCTGTCATAAAGGCGGCATCCATATATTCACCAATTGGCTGCTGGAAATGGCCCATTGGCTTCGTAATGCTTGTAATAATTAAAATAAATAAAACAACTAAAAATGCAGGCGTTAAATATTTACCGATATAATCCATTATTTTCGCTGGATTTAAAGAAAAATAGTAGACAATCGCGAAAAATACAAAGCTAAATACAGCTAGTAGTAGCGTTGCATGCTGTGCTTGAATATATGGCTCAAACCCTACTACAAAAGGTACAGTTGCTGTACGTGGGATGGCAAAGAATGGTCCGATTGTTAAGTACAGTGCCAATGAAAAAATAATACCAAATATAGGATGAACACGATTGGCTAGATCACGTAAACCATTACTACCTGATAAGCCAATTGCCAAAATTCCGAGGAATGGTAAGCCGATAGCAGTCACTAAAAATCCGATTAATCCAAACCAAAAATTAGTCCCAGCAAATTGACCCATTTGAATAGGAAAAATTAGGTTCCCTGCTCCAAAATACAGTCCAAATAACATGGTACCAATGACTGCGTAAGTTGAAAAAGGTATTTTTTGTTGCATAATTGATGTGCTCCTTAGAAGTTTTAGACTATAGCAAATTATTTTAATCGAATGATTTTTCACTACAATTTCATCATGTTATCAAGCATTTATTATAATTACAATAGTTTTTTCGTTTATCCAGTGAGATTCAACAAAAAAAGAGCTGTCTACTGACAGCCCCTTCTTAGTTTGCAACTGACCATTCAATATGATCTAAAAATTTATAAACATCTTCATACACTTTATCGCGTTCTTTGTCCAATGTAATAATGTGGCCAGAGTTTTCATACCAAATGATTTCTTTGTCGTCTGTTTCCACAGTATTTAAAATAAAAGGTGCGCTTTCTTGATATAGGTCATCATCTAGTGAGCCTTGTAACACAAGAGTTGGTGCTTTGATTGTTGATAATTCTTCACGCGTTTCTGTTGTTAAACGTGTTACGCCGTCCAATGAATCCTTCGGTGAAATACGTAATTCATGTAATTCTGAAATAATTTGATCTTTTGATTTATTTTCAAAGTGTTTATATAAACGAGCATAGTGGTACAAACGTGTAAATAAGCCTTTTGAATTATCACGTGTAATCGGTGCACACATCGCTACACATGCTTTCACTGGGAATGTCTCTGCGACCTTTAACGAAAAGACGCCTCCAAGTGAAATCCCAACAACAGCGATTTCTTCATAGCCTTTCTTTTGTAGGAAGTTATAACCTTCTACTACATCGTTCCACCAATCTTCTGGTTTTGTTTCTAATAATGCTTCTGGTTCTACGCCATGCCCACTATAAATTGGTGCATGCACAGTATAACCTCGTTGAGATAAAAATTCTCCTAGCTTTTTCACATCTTTTGTGCTACCTGTGAATCCATGCAGTAATAGTACGGCTTTTTTGCCTCCCTCGATTGTTAGAGGTTGTGGCTTTGTTAACTTCATTTTATGATATCCCCTTCACGGAAATTAATAATTGTGTATTTTATGTGTCTATCTTATCACCCTTTATTCATAATGTACAATTTATAGTTTTTATCAAATCAATGTTTATTGTGCATGAATGATGTCAACTTAACGGCTGTACTATCACACTTTCTGCTACTTAACTTTTCCTTTCTGCTAAATAATTGCAACGTCCTTTTAAAAATTTTTTGTTACCTATACTTCCCGTCTGTTTCCCGTTATAATGCAGATAACTTAAAAATCACAAGAAAAGAGGTGAAAAAAATGGAGTGGCAACAATTAGAATATTTTGTAACCGTTGCAAAGTTAGAGCATATGACACGGGCTGCCGAAGCATTAGCGATTTCACAGCCGGCACTTAGTCGTTCAATTTCAAAGCTGGAGGAAGAATTAGGTGTACCGCTTTTCGACAGACAAGGGCGCTCGATTATGCTAAACCGATATGGAGAGCTATTTTTATATCGTGTCCAGCGCATGCGTAAAGAATATGAAAAGGCTGTTTTAGAATTACAGGAGCTTAATAATCCAGAACTTGGAGATGTATCACTCGGTTTTTTACATACACTTGGAACGAGTATTGTACCCGACTTGATTCGTGCCTTCCGTCAAAAACATCCCCATATCCGTTTTCATTTCACACAAAACTACTCCCATTCACAGTTAAAACAATTACTGGCAGGTGAGTTAGACTTGTGCCTACTAGCCGCGATCGATACAGAGCCGCCAGTTTGTTGGAAGGAATTATGGCGAGATGAGCTCTTTATAATGGTCCCAATTGACCATCCATTAGCCCATCGTAAAAGCATCAAAATGAAAGAATTGGAGCATGAAAGTTTTGTCTTAATGAAAAAAGGCTATGCATTACGCCGCTCAGCTGATCGCTTATTAAATGCTGCGGGCATTAAGCCTAAAATTTCTTATGAAGGTGATGAAGTATCGACAATCGCTGGATTTGTTGGTGCGGGGCTTGGCGTTTCCTTACTACCCGATGATGAGGATTTAAACCCCAAAAAAATCGTTAAAATCCATGTTGAGGATATGGTATGTGAACGAATTATCGGCATGGCTTGGATAGAAAATCGTTATTTATCGCCATCTGCACGTCAGTTTAAACAATTTGTTTTTGATTTTTATGACAATAAATAATATAAAAAAGATCAAGGCTTTGGCAGCCCTGATCTTTTTTATGCTACAGTAATTTAACCTGATAGGAAAAAATATCATTTGTATCGCCTTTCATTGCAAATACTCCCTGTTCGACGAGCGTCAGTAAGCGATACTCTACAAAATCATTTCCTACATAATGGACAAATGTTTCAAATGTCTGTGCCAAAATATGCGTAGGCATTAGCCACTCTTCATTTTGCTGTAAATGCAAATTTTTTGCACTGGCGATAATGTATGCATCCATTGCATCTTCCTCTACATGCAATAGTTCACTTTTCCATAACCGTAATGTACTTGGCTGTTCTTTAATGTTTTCCCATTCCTTAGCGAGTTGCTGACATTCTTGCACAGAGAATCGTTTTGCACTAGGGCGAAGCTTCATTAGCATTTCCGAGGAAAGCTCGCCTGTATGGCGAATGTCTAAATTGGGGTGAATACTCTTCAGATTCTCCGTTGCATCAATACCATACACCATACTGCATTTATGAATTAACTCACTCATCACATAGCGCAGTCCTATCTGTTCATGTGTGTTGTGACTATACCAAATCCACACATCCACATCACAAGGTAAATTAGCGATTTTTTTCCTCCAGTTTTCATACATCTCATCATACAATTGCTGGTCATCATCATCTAAAATATGCGTGGCTAACCAAGTTTTACGTTCTTCAAAGTTTTGAAGAGGTCCAATCGAGAGATCATCATGGACACTTAGAACTGATTCACTTCGCTGCAAACGATGTTGACGAATTGCAAGTTTCATAGAACCCTGCGTTGCTAAGCTAAAGGTAATATGTAAAATAGCCATGTCCATTCCTCCCTACTGTTTGCTGATGGCAATCTGTATCCCGATAAATGTGAATAGAATACCTTGAACTGTATTTAGTCGTTTAGCAATCGCAGGTTTACCAATAATGACTTGTCTAACTTTCCCTGCAAATATACTAAACAATGAAAATAATACAAGCGCTTGTATTAAAAATACAATACCCAAAATAAGCATTTGAAACGCCACATGTCCTTGCGATGGATTAACAAACTGTGGTAACAGCGCTAGGAAAAATAACGATACTTTAGGATTTAAAATATTCATTAATATTCCTTTTTTATATAATTTAATATAGGCTTGCGTATTTTGCTGTTGCAACGTAAAAGGGTCTCCTTTAGCACGAAATGATTGCCAAGCTAGATATAATAAATACGCTGCTCCTGCAAATTTGACCATGGTAAAAATAATGGTCGATTGATAAATTATCGCAGAAATACCAAGTACTGCTGCACTAATATGAACAAGTAGCCCTGTACACAATCCAAAAGATGTGGCAATACCCGCTTTTTTATCTTGTGTAATACTTTGGGCAAGCACAAATAAATTATCGGGCCCTGGCATAATGGTTAAAATCATCGCAGCCCCTAAAAACGCAAATAACGTTGAGATGTCCAAAACTTTCCCTTCCTTCAACTTCTTTTAAAAAACTATATACATTATACTACATGACGTTGTTCTCACTAGATGTAAGTTTATGACTTTATCCAAAACTTTTTTTAAATTTCGGTTTCACAATTTATGCTCGCTCAAGCGATACTTTTCTTCCCTAATCCATTATAATAGTAGAAACTCATGATAAACCAGATAACTTCCATAAGAGGTGATTGATAATGGCAGTAAGTGATATTGTCACGCAATATGAGGATGAGCATGGACAGGTTTACTATAAAATGAAATCCCATGACATTGAGGTAAAGGCCACACAAAACGCAGGCTTAGCACCTGTCATCACGTATTGGATGGCTGACAAAGAGATTACAGATTCCATTCGAAATTTACGCTTCAGTCCACGTGCCCCATCTAGCTATATACAAGATTACGAAGAATTTCAAGCAATGCTTTATGCGAAAGAGCAACGGGCCATTAACCAGCTGTATGAACAAATGAGCATTAAACCCAAAAATATGTCTTCGGGGAAACAAGTCATTTGGAGTTTCTTTGTCATTGTACTGGCTATGCTTCCCCTTTTCATTGCGATTTGGTGGTTTAAATAATTGAATAAGCGACCTCTTTAGCGTTTTAGCGCATCCCTTTCTTAATTTATCAAAACTTTCAAGTAATTTATCCATTCAGCTTGACAGACTTATAGAAGTAGTGCATCCTTTAGTCAATAGATGAGAAAACGAACGAAGACCAGTAGTTAGCCACTGCTTGAAAAGAGAGCGATGCCCATCGGCTGAAAGGCATTGTACAAGAAAGACTAATGAAACCTACTTCGTGAAACGTCCTAGCCAAACTAGGCGCAGTCTCGAGCGTTATGAGAAAAGTGGAATGTCGCATGATATTCAATGTAGGTGGTACCACGGAAGGCAAGTCTTTTCGTCCTAATTTTTAGGATGAAAAGGCTTTTTTTATCTTGATTCAGCAATGATGGAGGTAGTGAGATGGAGAGAAAAAGAATTGTTGTTAAGATTGGTAGTAGCTCTTTAACGAATGTGAAGGGTGAAATCGATAAAGTTCGCTTAATGGACCATGTGCAGGCAATCGCCGAGTTGAAGAAATTGGGTCATGAAGTGTTGCTTGTCTCGTCAGGTGCTGTAGCGGCGGGTTTTAAACAACTAGGCTACCCTGCTCGCCCTGTGACAGTGAAAGGAAAGCAGGCAGCTGCTGCTGTAGGACAGAGCCTACTTATTCAAACGTACAGTGCCTTATTTAGTATTTACGATATCATGCCTGCACAGATATTATTGACACGAACAGATTTTTCTAAAAAAGAATGCTATAAAAATGCCTATGCGACTTTCGAGGAATTGTTAGAACGATCCATGCTACCGATTATTAATGAAAACGATACAGTGTCAATTAGTGAATTAACCTTTGGAGATAACGATATGCTTTCAGCACTCGTTAGTGGACTTGTCCACGCAGATCAGCTCATCATTTTAACAGATATCAATGGCCTTTATAATGCCAATCCCAATAAAAACCCTCAGGCAGAGCGCATTGATCGATTAGCAGCTATTACAGATGATCTACTAAGCTTTGCGGATGGTACAGGATCAAAGGTTGGCACAGGTGGCATGGCCTCTAAGCTTCTGGCTGCCCGAACAGCGCTACGTGCAGGAGTGAAGGTGTTTATCGGAACAGGTCATGGTGCACAGAAGCTCGTCGATATTTTAGCAGGACATGGTGATGGCACTTATGTGGAGCATGACGAGCTTGCTGTGTTAACAAATCATAAACAGTGGATTGCACTTACGGAAATTTCTGGTAAAATTTTTATAGATAGTGGTGCTGAACAGGCTTTAATGAATAATGGGAAAAGTCTATTACCTGCTGGCGTCTATCGTGTAGAAGGTGATTTTGTAAATGGTGATGTTGTTGAAGTCTATAGTGAGAAAGACTTACTAGGACGCGGCGAAGTACTGTACTCATCCCAAGAGCTTATCTCTGCCATGGGAAAACGGACTGATACATTGCTGAAAAGCCCTATTGAGGTAATTCACCGAGACAAATGGCTGAAAATTCAAACGAATTAAGGAGGAATGACAAATGACAAGTGAAATTCAAGAAAAAGGACAACGCGCAAAAGCCGCAAGCTACATGTTAAATATTAAAACAACCTGCGAGAAAAATGAGGCACTGAAAAAAATTGCAGAACAGCTATTAATCGATCAACCTGACATCATGGCTGAAAATGCAAAGGATTTGGCACAGGGTGAGCAGCAAGGTATTCCTGCGTCTACGTTAGATCGTATCATGCTCAATGAAGAACGGATTGCGGCAATGGCCGATGCCATTCATTTACTCGTCTCCTTAAACGATCCAGTAGGTACAATTGTTGAACGCATTGAAAAAGACAATGGGCTGCGCATTGAAAAACGAATTGTGCCACTTGGTGTTATTGGTATGATCTATGAAGCTCGACCAAATGTCACGATCGATGCAGCAACACTTTCCCTAAAAACGGGCAATGCAGTTATTTTGCGTGGAAGCTCCTCTGCTAAGTTTTCTAATATGGCTCTTGTTGCAAGTATTCATCGCGCGCTTGCTAAAACATCCATCCCTACAGATGCTGTTCAATTAATTGAGGATACAAGCCGCGAAACAGCCAAAGAACTCTTCCATTTAAAAGAGTACTTAGATGTGCTCATTCCTCGCGGTGGCAAAGCCCTGATCGATTTAGTTGTCAATGAAGCGACTGTTCCTGTACTGGAAACAGGTGCAGGCAACTGTCACATTTACGTGGATGAAATGGCGGATTACATAAAAGCAGAAAAAATCTGTCTGAATGCTAAAACACAGCGTCCTTCTGTTTGTAATGCAGCAGAAAGCTTACTCATTCATCCTACTTGGTTTCAAGAACATGGTGTCCAGCTTTTAACGTCCCTTCATCATGCAGGTGTAGCCATCATCGGTGATGAGCAAGTATGTCAGCAATTTGCAGCTGCCCTTCCAGCTACGGCGGAAGATTATGCGACAGAGTTCCTTGATTTAAAAATAAGCGTTAAATTGGTGGAAAATGTCTATGAAGCGATTGAGCATATTCAATACTTTGGCACAAATCATTCTGAGGCCATCATTACAGAAGATCAATTAACCGCCGAGACGTTCTTAAACAATGTTGATGCAGCAGCAGTGTATCATAATGCCTCCACCCGCTTCACAGACGGCTTTGAATTTGGCTATGGTGCAGAAATCGGTATTAGTACACAAAAGCTACATGCCCGTGGACCAATGGGCTTGCCTGCATTAACATCAACAAAATATGTTATTCATGGCAACGGCCAAATTCGTGAATAGTTCTTATAGTTTCATAAAATAATAGAAGGAAGGTTTCGTATGAACATCTCAGCAATCATTAAACTAACAGTCTCCATGGCACTGTTTGGTTCCATCGGCTTTTTTACCGTTCACACTGGTGTTCCCGCTACAGAGCTTGTCTTTGTTAGATGCATTTGCGCAACCCTCTTTCTAGGTGGTATGTGGCTCATCACTGGTGGACATAAAACAGAGGTATGGGATAAGAAAGAAATTTTTCAAACGCTTATTTGCGGTGTCTTTATTGTGTTAAACTGGGTATTTTTATTTAAAGCCTTTGAGGAAATGTCCATTTCAATTGCCATTTCCATCTATAATTTAGCCCCCATATTTGTGTTAATTTTAGGCGCTATCTTTTTGAAGGAAAAAATGACCATTCAGGCACTTGTCGCAACAATCACTTGCTTTATCGGTAGTATTTTTATCATCGGTCTCAATAATTTTGTGTCGTTCTCAGAATTTATGCAATCTGGCTTTATCTGGGCATTACTGTCAGCAGTATTTTACGCCCTTACAATGCTAACAAGCAAAACCATCACGAAGCTTAGCTCGTATGCGTTAACCTATATTCAAACAACAGTTGGAATCGTGATACTACTGCCTTTTATCGACTTCTCGCTGTTTGATGGATTAACGTCAACCAATTGGTTTTATATACTCGGCACAGGCTTTATTCATACAGGATTTGTTTACTATTTATTTTTTGATAGTATTCGTAGCCTGTCTACGATTCTTGTCTCTGTATTGGTTTTTGTCGACCCTGTTGTCGCCATTTTACTGGATATGCTATTGCTTGATTTTATGCCAAGCTTTACGCAAACGATGGGGATCCTTCTCATTTTCGCTGGTATTTTTTATACCATTTATGTTCCTAAGAAAAAGCGACTACCACAGGAGGTCTCATAATGGGCAAGCTCTTCACAATTGGAGAATTATTAATTGACTTTACACCGACACAGCAGCACGGCTCCCTAGCCAACATTGAGCATTTTACTAAACATGCAGGAGGGGCACCTGCCAATGTAGCCGCTGTCTGTGCAAAGCTAGGACAGCAGGCGGCCCTTCTTACACAAGTCGGTCAGGATGCCTTTGGTGACTTCCTAATCAAAACGTTGCAGCAAGCAGGTGTAGATACACAGTTTATTCGTCAATCAACGGATGGTGAAACAAGTCTTGCCTTTGTTTCATTAAATGAACATGGCGAACGAGATTTTCAATTTTATCGCCGACATGCTGCAGATCTCTTATACAAACAGGAATACCTCCCCTCGCAGCTATTAACAGCGCACGATATCGTTCACTTTTGCTCTGTTAATCTTGTAGAGAGTCCTATGAAACAAGCACATCTTGCCCTTATTGAACAGGCACATCAAGCAGGAAGCCTTATATCCTTCGATCCGAATGTGCGCCTTCCTTTATGGCAGGATAAGACGGCGTGTTGTGAAACCATTTTAGCCTTTTTACCAAAAGCCCATATTGTCAAGCTTTCAGAGGAAGAACTGTTGTTTTTAACAACTCTAGAAGATGAACAGGAAGCTGTTCAAACGTTATTCAAGGGATATGTAGAAGTTATTATCATTACACATGGTGCTGCTGGGGCTACCTTATATACGAAAAAGCATCATGTGAAGGCTCCTGCTAACAAGGTACAAACCGTTGATACAACTGGGGCTGGTGATGCTTTTATTGGCGCGATTTTAAGTCAATTTCTTCATCATCAACTAACAGTAGATCAAGTGGTAGCTCATTGTGAACAGTATGCAATGTCTCTGCTATCTTTTGCAAACGGATATGCGGGCATTTCAACAACAAAGCATGGGGCGATTCCATCCTATCCTGTACTTTCATTAGATATGAATCTAGGATAAACCGAAACTTTTTGTCCTTATTGTTCGTATGTACTAGTGACAGGTCATTTAAGGAGGGCTTATATGGAATCGATGACAAAAAAACGCACAGCTGCATTTTTAATCGATACAGCTGTTTCAACAGCTGTCACGTTTGGGGTTGAATACTTCCTACGAAAAAAAGTAAAAAATGAGGCTGTTCATGCACTCGTTACGCCAACTGTGGTATTGTGGGCGCTAGAATATGCACAACTCCGTAAAAACGGACAAACGATTGGCTACAAAGCAATGGGATTAGCACTCGAAAATGAAGATGGTCGTCCATTATCAGCATGTCAAATTATTAAACGCATGGCATATCGAGACACTATCAGTACGTTCGATTATCTAAAAGATCGCCAAGCCTTCGAGCAGCAGCACGGTCAACGTCTTCCTCATGATAGCTTTGCAGGTACGGTTGTAAAGAAAGAATAAAGGAAAGCTGCCTTATCGTTTGGGCAGCTTTCTTTAATTGGAGCATTTTGCTAAAGTGTTAATCTTCCTGATCGCCTGAACCATTACAGAAAGTAGCATGGAATTCTCTTTAGAGAAGTACGCTAATCTTTGGAAATAAACTGCTGTATATCATTCGATAAAATCGCGTTTTCTGACGGAAACCAAAAATAAGTAGTACCATCAAATTGTATGCCATATTGAAAAGCAATGGCATCGTCTGTATAAAGGAGTACATCATAACGGTTCGTATCCCTGTTTGGCTCAAAGGATGGGGCTGGTTTACTATTGACTAAAATTGCCTTTAAATCTGCCATGTCAGACTGGTTTGTATAGCTAGCCGTTTTCCGATTGCCTTCTTCCGTAGATGAGTAAAATTCTATTTTCTTCACTTCTTCTAATGGAACCTGATCAAAATTCCGTCGCGGCGGAGCTTCAGCTCTTATCATATAAATTCGATAGCCATTAATAACCGACTGATCCTCTACCGCAATGGCATCGTCAAGACCCTTTATCGCATAAAGCTTTGTTCCCTTCTCATGGAAGGCTGCATCGCCATCCTTAAAGCGATAGGAAGTTCTTTTGATATGATCTGCCACTTTAAAATCAACTTCCCCTATTTCCTTATCGATGAATGAACGATCTGCTAACGCTACTTCATATACAGCTTCATATTGCTCACCATCCCATTTAATTAAATCAACCCATTCGATGATGACTTGACTACCGCAAGCAGTCAGTAACAACAAACACATGAAACAAAGGCATATCCATTTCTTCAACAACATCCCCCCTTTCAGCAGTAGACCCAAGCAACGATTAAAAAGTTACAAAGTATGACGCTAAGTCTGGCATGTTCTATAATCGTGTGAATTTCGTCTGTTACCAGTATTTCTTCATTAAAATATGGGGGATGCCACAATCCATAAATTCTTCACCTTCACGCTGATAGCCTAATTTTTCATAAAAGCCTTCTGCATAGGACTGAGCATTTAATTTTGCTTTTGTTAGCCCTTTATCTCGAGCAATTTGCTCTAGGCCTACAATAACTTCCTTACCAAGGCCATATTTGCGGTATTCTTCTAATATACAAATACGCTCCAATTTGCCATAGTCCTCTACAACTCGAAGTCTCCCTGTTCCAACAGGTTGCTCATTGTAATACACCAAAATATGATCGCATGGAGCATCCAGTGCATCAAATTCATCATATTCTTCTTCCTCAGGGACTTGCTGCTCTTCAATAAAAACGCTTCGTCTAAAATCAAACGCTGTTTGTAATTCTGCTTCAGTTGTCACTTTTTTTATAGTCATTACTATTCCTCCTAGTTTCTCCTGCCTTATCATCTTCTCTAGGTGCAATTTCACTTTGAAGATGATAGTATTAGTATAGAATGATTTTTATTGCAATTACAACAAAAATCTCAGGAGGATCGAACATGAAAGAAATCTTACGTGAAATAGGTGCCATAGCACGGGCATTAGACTCGATAAGCAATATTGAATTCAAGGAATTGGATTTGACAAAGGGGCAATATTTATATGTCATCCGTATTTGTGAACATCCAGGTATTATTCAAGAGAAAGTCGCAGAGCTTTTGAAGGTAGACCGTACAACGGCTTCACGAGCTATTCAAAAATTGGAGACCAAAGGCTTTATTGAAAAACGAATTGAACAAGGAAATAAGAAAAATAAATTACTTTTTCCTACAGCTAAAAGTATGGACATCTATCCTTTTTTAAAACGGGAGGGCGAATATTCCAATGCTCGTGCGCTTGAGGGGTTTTCTAATGAGGAGATTAACTGCATTCACAGTCTTCTAACACGTGTGTTGCATAACATCGAAATTGACTGGGAAGAGGTGAAGAAAGGGCATAAACGACAGTATTAAAGGCGATTCCTCGTGTTTTTCGCACATTTGGAATCGCCTTAGGCTAGACATTGGCTGCAAATACTCGTTTTAATACAGCAACCATAAAATCAAAGTCCTCGTCTGTACAGCACAGCGGTGGACTTAACGTAATGATATTATTGAAGCCTTCAACTGTATCACCATTTCTTCCAATAATTAAGCCATTTGCTTGACAATCAGCCATGATTTTCGCGATTAGCTCAGGCTTAGCAGGTGTTTGAGATTGTTTATCTTCAACCAGCTCGATGCCAATGAGTAGCCCAAGCCCACGAATATCGCCAACGAAAGGCAGCTCTAATAGGTCTTGCAAATCATGTAGGAATTGAATACCCAAATCTCTTGCTCGCTGCACAAGTCCTTCCTCCTCCATGATTTTTATATTTTCTAAGGCCACTGCACAAGCTGCTGGATTGCCCCCAAACGTATTGATATGGCGAAAATGACTATAGCCGTCCGTCTCTTTAAATTTTTCATAAATGTCTTTCCGTATAGCTGTAATGGATAGTGGTAGGTAGGCACTCGTTAATCCTTTCGCCATGGTAATGACATCTGGTCGAATATCAAAATGCTGATGGCCAAATAGCTTACCTGTCCGTCCGAAGCCACAAATGACTTCATCCATGATGAGTAATACTCCATGCTTTCTACAAATGCGCTCGACTTCTTTGACATAAGTTGGATGTGGAATAAGCACTCCACCACCCGTGATGAGTGGCTCCATAATGACAGCCGCAATGGTTTCTTTTTGCTCCCAAATAATTTTTTCTTCCATTTCTCGGGCAAGTGCTAGGCTGTATGCCTCAATTGACTGCCCTTTTGGACGACGATAGTGATCAGGTGGAGCAACATGTAAGAAGCCCGGTGTCAGCGGCTCGTACTTAAATTTACGTAATGCCTGACCTGTAGCTGCTAATGCCCCAAGTGAACTGCCATGATAGCCCCGATAACGAGCAATGATTTTGTAGCGGTTCCCTTCCCCATTTTGTTGATGGTATTGACGTATTAACTTAAACGCTACTTCATTCGCATCTGAGCCACTAGTGGAATAAAACATCATATAGTCATCCTCAAGTAAGCTGTTTATTTTTTCAGCGAGCCTGATGGCAGGTTCATGGCTTTGTGTTAAAGGAGCATAGCAAAGCTTTTTTAGCTGCTCATACGCAACCCTAGCAAGACGCTCACGCCCATACCCTACATTCACTGCCCATAAGCCTGACATGCCATCTAAAAAGCGATTGCCTAAACTATCTGTAATCCATGCCCCTTCTCCCTGCTCAATAATGGGAGGTGCTTTGTCGTTATAGATAGACATGTGATGCCAAATGTTTTCATGATCTTTTTGCTGTAAAGTATGTGTAAACTGATCGTTTCGCTCCATATCATGACCTCCAATCGTGTATCATCGGTGTCTTTTTGTCTATCACCATTTTCCCTATTAAGCTAGTTAATATTGAAATTTTCTGATTTCTCTAACATAATGAAATAGACATTGTACATTCGAAGGGCAGGTGCTAATTGATGTCGAAACATCCTCTACTCGTACGTGATGTCCTCAAGCGCAAGCATTTTGAATCAGCGAAGCTTATTGCAGGGCAGCACGGCCTAGATCGCCAAGTATTGTGGACACATATATTAGAAATTAAAGATTTTGAAACCTTAATCAATGGTGGTGAATTAATTTTAACCACGGGTGTCGGTTTACAGCTAGAACGAGAAACACAAATAGCCTACTTACAGAACCTTATTCGTAATGAGGCAGCTGGTCTTTGTATAGAAATTGGCGACTATTTTGACCATGTTCCCGTAGAATTGATTGCCATGGCAAATGCCCATCATTTCCCTATCATCATCTTTGAGGAAATTGTACGATTTATTGATATTACGCAAGATTTGCACACGTACATAATTAATCAACACCAGCAGGCACTTACACAGCTAGATACACTATCCAAAACTTTTATGGAATTATCATTAATGCCAAATGGTATTTTAAAAATATTACAAGTACTCCATCAAGATACAAATGCTCCTTTTCTATTTGTTTCAGAAGATACAAAAAGCTTTTATTATCCTATGGAGGCTAAAAAATACTTACGTGTCATGGAGGAGCATTGTCAGCAGTTAGAACTACAAGAGCCCTTGCACCTTCTATCCTTGGGTAAAGACCATTTTGTCATTATTCCTGTTAATGGGCTTGGACAAGTGTGGGGCTATTTATGTATGCATTCTGAACTGCCAAAGCAGAGTGATTACACCTTGTTAAATCTTGAACGAGCAACTATGTCGATTGCCCATATTTTAATGCGTAACCGCATGCTTCAGGAGCGACAGCAAAGCCGTGAAGATGAATTCATACTAGCCTTAATTCAAGGTCAGCCAGTAGATATTCAATACTACCAAAGCTATTTACCAATCGAAAGTCGTAATTTATTTTACCGAGTCGTCGTGTTCAATCTACATGATGAAGCCAATACTGTGCCTGAAGAAGAATGGCAGGAAATCCAGCTACAAAATGCCATGTATGTTCGTTCAATTCTGAAAAAGCTTGGATTTTTCCCCACTGTTTCAGTAAGACAGCACGAAATAATTATTTTAGCCTTTTTCATTGCCGCAGATTATATGAAAGACAATCGCGACGCTTTTGATCAAGCGATTTCACAAATCGTTGCAAGAAAAGCAGCACAATTTTTTGAGCAACTTACCCTTAGCTGTGGTATTAGCAATGTCTATCAAACGATCGAAAGTGTTCATCTGGGCTATAAGGAAGCCAAATCAACCATCCAAATGCAGCATCATCAATTGACGAGCTCCATCTATTATAAGGATTTAGGTGTTTATCGATTGTTATTACAGCAGGATCAAACAGCTCTCCTACAATTTGTAAAAGATTATTTACAGGAAATTTTAGTATTAGATCAAAAAAGTAGCCATGATTTATTTCAAACATTAGCTGTTTATCTGTCCTGTAATGGAGCTAAAAATGATACAGCAGAACAGCTGTTTATTGTCCGTCAAACACTTTACAAACGAATAGAACGCTTAGAAAGTATACTAGGTGCTGATTTTTTACAAGCTCCCCATCGCCTCAATATTGAGATGGCTGTTAAGGCATATGAACTGTTGCAAAAGACAGCACCTGATCTATTACGATTTTGAACGCGGGTCCATAAAATCTCGTAAAGCATTACTGAGCATATATAAGCCTAAAACAAGAATCGTAATGGCTCCTCCAGGGGCATACGTATACCAAGGGGCACCGATTAAATAGGCTTGTGAATCTTTTAACATTCTGCCCCAGCTAGGGTTTGGTGGCTGTACCCCAAGCCCTAAATAGCTCAGTGCTGCCTCGGCTAACATGGCTGTCGCAAAAGTCACGGTTGCTGCCACAATAATTTGCGACGAAATGTTTGGCAAAATATGACGAAACATGATGCTATAAGGCTTAACACCAATTAATTTCGCTGCCAGCACATATTCCGAGTCACGTTGTTGCACAAAGCCACTGCGGGCAATCCTCGCAATAGCAGGTATCGCGATAATCCCCAGCGCTATCGCTGTATTCGTTATTCCTGGGCCGAATACTGCTACAAGCATTAATGCTAAGATGATTCCTGGAAAGGCCATTAAAGCGTCCATCGTACGCATAAATATTTCATCGACCCAGCCACCAACATAGCCTGCAATTCCGCCTATGAGAATACCAAATATCGTTCCAATCGCAACCGTTAATAGACCCACGGCAAAGGCTGTTTGTGTCCCCTTCATAATGCGACTAAAAATATCTCGCCCAAATTCATCTGTTCCAAACATATAGGCACCACCTGGACCACGCAATTTTTCAGGTATATTCATCGCGTTGACATCATGGGGTGTATAAAAAAAGCTAACAATCATGACGAGCAGAAAGCCAACAATGACGAGGAGACCAATGACTAAATTGATTTTTTTAGTATAGCGCTGTAATTGTTTCATGGTAGTCACCTCTTAACGTAATCGAATTCTAGGGTCCAACACAGAATATAAAACATCGACGATAAAATTAATCATGACGACAGCTACTGTAATATACATAACGATCCCTTGTACGAGTGGAAAATCACGATTACTGATAGCCGTAATCAATAACTGACCAATCCCTGGCAATGAAAACACCTGCTCCACAATAATCGTTCCTGCCACAACCTCCGCCATAATCAACCCAAAAACCGTCAATATCGGAATCATGGAATTTTTCAAAACATGCTTATACATTACATTTTGTTCAGACATCCCTTTACTGCGTATCGTACGGACATAATCGAGCTGGACCTGCTCCAAAATGGCTGTACGAACATAACGAAAATTCACCGCAATTTGCGGAATCGCAATCGTTAAGGCTGGAAGTATTAGGGTACTGAGCGCCCCTGCTACACTTTGTGTCCAAGGTATATAGCCACTAATTTTAAAGAAGCTGAACTGTAGGCCAATGTAAAGAATAAGCATCATCCCTAGCCAAAAGGAAGGCACTGCCATACCGATCTGGGTTACAGTCGATAATGACACATCACTTAATTTATTTTGTCTTCTTGCTGCAAACATCCCTAAAGGTAATGAGATGATTAAGACAATGATAAGGGTGAGTCCTGCTAATGACATGGTGACAGGAAGTCGATCAAATAGTAATTCTTTTACTGGCATGGAAAATCGAATGGAATTCCCTAATTGCCCTGTCAATAAGCCCTTCATCCAATCCACATATTGTTCATAAAGAGGACGATCCAAGCCAAGCTCAGATCGTAAATTTTCAATTTGAGTGGGATCCGCCTCTGTTCCTAGCATTGTGCGAACTGGATCACCAGGTAAAATTTGAAAAACACCAAATGTAATAATGGATACTAGAAGGATGGTTGTTATTAACAGGATGATTCGACGTAGGATATACATCATAAGCACTCATCCCTTTCTAGTTTGAAAACTTGACCTCTGACATATCGTGGAACCAGAATGGATAGCTCTTGAGCCCCGTCACCTGTTTGTCAGATCCCCAAACGATTTGATAATCCGCAATATACACTGCTGTTGCCTGCTCAGCTAATATTTCCTGTGCACGATGATAGTACTCTATTTGCTTGGCTTGGTCGGTTTCCTTTAAAACATCAGCCATAATTTTGTCGTATTCTTCATTTTTAAATAAGAAGAAGTTTTCACTATCGTTTGTAGAAATGTAATCATTCAACACTTCAAAAGCAGATGCACGACCTGTTAAGTCAATCGTTGTCATTGCATAGTCACGACCAAAGTAAACGCGATCTAGCCAAATTCCCCATTCCACTACTTCAATTTCTACATCAATTCCGATCTCTTGTAGATTAGCTACGACAATTTGTGCAATATTTGAGTAAATATCATTGTGTGAAGACACTGTAATTTTTGTTTTAAAGCCATCCGGATATCCTGCTTCTGCTAATAACGCCTTCGCTTTTTCCACATCTCGCTCATACATGCTTTCTAAGCCCTTCTTTTGGAAATCGCCCATCGCTGGACTCATATTAGAGCCAAGTGGCACAGCATAGCCTGCAAACACAGAGTCAATAATATCGGCTTTACTAATTGCGTAATTGATTGCTTGACGAACCTTCACATTGTCAAATGGTGCCTTTGTTTCGTTAAATGTAACAATAAGAGAAGAGTTATTATTTTGGTGTGATAAATTATAGCTTCCCTCTACCTCGCTCACACGGTGCCAAGGAACACTCGTTAAATCAACTTCGTTTGCCATTAAGCTCATAATGGCTGCCTGATCATCTGATTGGAAGGCAAAGGTTACTTTATTCAAATAAGGTAATCCTTCTTGCCAATACTGTTCATTTTTCTTAAGCTCTAAATTTGTACCTGGTGCATATTTCACAAAGGCAAATGGACCTGTACCAATTGGATTTTCATTATGCTTCCCATCATTGCTCTTTGGAATAATAGCTGATTGTCTGCCTGTTAATGAGTACAAGAAATTTGAATTTGGCTCTTTTAGCTTAATCACAAATGTACTTGCATCAGGCGCCTCTGTAGATGCTACATTATCAAAGCTATTGGACATTTTTTCCCCACCATTTTTCCCCATTAAACGGTCAAAGGAATATTGAATATCCTCCATCGTTAAATCATCACCATTATGAAACTTCACACCTTGGCGAATTTTAAACGTATAGGTTAAGCCGTCCTCAGAAATTTCATAGCTTTCAGCAAGTCCCTCCTTTAAGGAGCCATCCGTTTCAGGAGCCATTAGCCCCTCAAAGATATTTAGAATCATTTGATAAGAAATGGACGCTGTCGCTTTATGTGGATCTAAAAAATCTGGATCATCATTCACACGTACAACAATTTCCTGTGGAGCATCTGTTGCCGCTTGACCATCTGTAGTACCTGAAGTAGTCGTCGTTTTCTCTCCATCACTTGAACACGCTGCCATAACGATTGACATTAACACTGTTAGTAGTATTAATCCGCTTTTTTTCCATTGCATGGCTGTTCCCCCTTTTTCTAAGTGCTTGTCTTTTGAATGCTTGTATAACTCTCAACATCCGCCAATCGTTCAGCGGCTTTAATGCCAGCCAGAATTGCTTCCTCCATCACCTTTGTCGCTAGCTGGCCTAAATAATCAAGTGCATAGGATTGATCCCCTGTACCAAGCACAAAAATCGTATCGCCATCCAGCATTGTATGAACAGGATAAATCGTGCGTGCTAAGGCATTTTGCGTAAGCTGCGCAATCTTTTTAGCCTCAGCCTTCGTTAGCTTGGCATTCATTGCTACAACACCAATGGTTGTATTTGTACCCGCTAAAGCCTCTGATTGTGCATGTTGCTCTAAATAGGCACAGCAATCCACCCATTGACCAGAATGCGTATCTCTTGCTCCAGCTAAAATTTTCCTCGTTGTCGGGTCCTTGACATCTCCAACTGCATTGACAGCCACGATAGCACCTGCTACAAGACCATCTTTTCCCGCATAGGAAGCACTACCAAGCCCACCCTTCATTGCAAATTCTGGACCAGCTAATTTGCCTACAGTTGCTCCGTAGCCTGCGCCTACATTGCCATTTGGAAATGAGCCAACTTGTGCCGCTTGTGCCGCTTCATAGCCCATTAGTGCTGTAGGTCGTGCATGTGGATCACCGATAAACAAGTCAAAGAGTACAGCACTTGGTACAATCGGTATTTTCGCTACTCCTGCATCTACCCCAATCCCTTGCTCCTCTAAAAATTGCATAACGCCTGTAGCAGCATCTAACCCAAACGCACTACCCCCAGCTAAACAAATAGCATGAACTCGGTCAATTTCATTGATGGGATCTAACGCATCTGTTTCACGAGTACCTGGTGCAGAGCCTCGAACATCCACTCCACAAACTGCTCCTTTTTCCACTACTAGCACCGTACAGCCTGTGATGCCCTCCTTGTTCTCGCGATGTCCTACCTTAACACCTGGCACATCCGTTATATTGCCAAACATTCTTCACACCTCACTTTTTAAATAATTATAATTTTCTGATTTTTTATCATATAAAAAACAGGCTACTCGTTGATGATCATTTTCATTGTGAAGCTTCGGTCTCTCCTGATGGCATCTTTCCATCACATGCGGGCAACGTGTATGAAAGACACAGCCAACAGGTGGATTCATCGGACTTGGTAACTCGCCCTGTAAAAGTATTTCTTGCTTAGGCTCATCAAAATTAACAACTGGTATTGCAGATAGTAATGCTTGTGTATAGGGATGCAACGGATTGGCATATAGCTCCTTCTTTGTCCCAATCTCCACTACTCTACCTAAATACAGCACTGCCACACGGTCACTAATATGCTTCACAACGCTTAAATCATGTGAGATAAATAAATAGGTTAATTGAAATTCATCCTGTAAATCCATCATGAGATTGAGCACTTGTGATTGCACCGACACATCCAATGCTGAAACGGGCTCATCGGCTATAATGAATTCTGGATGAATCGCTAATGCCCGTGCAATCCCAATACGCTGCCGCTGCCCACCAGAAAATTCATGTGGAAATTTATGCATGGCATCCTCAGGTAGCCCTACCTTTTGTAATAGCTCCTTCACACGCTCTTTGCGTTGCTCCTTCGTCAAGGTTAATTGTAGCTTCATCGGCTCTTCGATTATAGAACCGATTCGCATCCGAGGATTGAGAGAGGCAAAGGGATCTTGAAAAATCATTTGCATTTGATTGCGGTAACTTTGTAGCTTATTCCCCTTTAAATGCTGGATGGGTTGTCCTTTATATAGCACTTCGCCTGCTGTTGGTTCAACGAGCTTTAAAATTGTTCGCCCAAAGGTGGATTTTCCTGAGCCTGATTCACCAACAATTCCAAGTGTTTCCCCTCTATAAATCTCAATCGAAATATCATCAACCGCTTTTATGACCTTTTTCTCTTCCTTCATCGATTTACGCTTCACAGGAAAGTAGGCTTTTAAATGATTAATTTCCAGCAAAACTTCTTTCTCTGTCATGAGCCAGCTCTCCTTTCTCCGTGAATAAATGACAGCGTACCTTATGTGCCTCCTGAATGTGATGAACAGCAGGTTGCTCCTGATGACAATGTGCCAGCGCATGGGGACAACGTGGCGCAAAGCGACAGCCGTCAGGTAATGCATACGCAGGTGGCACAGTACCAGGAATCGATGGTAGCCTTTTGACATCTGTTTCAAGGCTTGGCATCGTCTTTAAAAGCGCTGTGGTATAAGGATGCTGTGGATTTAAAAAGAGCTCTCTTACTGGGGCCTCCTCGACAATCTGTCCCGCATACATCACCATAACGCGGTCAGCTGTCTCTGCAACAACGCTCATATCATGGGTAATGAATAAAATGGCTGATCGATGCTCTTCCTTCATTTTTAGCATCAGCTTTAAAATCTGTGCCTGAACCGTGACATCAAGTGCAGTAGTTGGCTCATCCGCAATCAATAGCTGCGGATTATTCGACATTGCGATGGCAATCATAACTCGTTGTCGCATCCCGCCTGAGAGTTGGTGAGGATATTCAGCGATGACCTTTTCTGCATTCGCAATCCCGACTTCTTTTAATAGCTGTAGCGCTTTATTCCATGCCTCTTTTTTCGATACCCTTTGGTGTCTTCGTATGCCTTCAATCATTTGATTGCCAATCGTAAAAACGGGATCTAAAGAGGTCATGGGCTCTTGAAAAATCATACTAATTTCATTGCCTCGTATACGGCTCATTTCTTTATTTTTATAGGTAAGTAGATTTTTACCGTTTAAAGTGATAGAACCTGACGTAATTTCTCCTGGAGGTATAGGCAGCAACCGCATAATGGCTAAGGATGTAATACTTTTGCCACTTCCCGATTCACCAACCAGTGCAACGGTTTCTCCTTTATGAATAGTAAAATTCACATCTTCCACAACTTTTGCCTCTTTGCCATTTTTTAAATGGAATTTAATTGATAAGTGATTGACCTCTAAAAGCACATCTTTTTCTTTTGGCTGTTCCATATGCGTCCCTCCATCTCAGTGTTGATTAGGTGGTGCATAGCGTATAGCGATATTTTTCATTTGCGTATAGTTTCGCAGTGCAACAAAGCCCTTCTCTCGACCAATTCCGCTTTTTTTATAGCCTCCAAATGGCATTTGAATGCCTCCAGCAGCCCCATAATTATTGACAAATACTTGTCCCGCCTGCACACGACTTGCCACATAGTGAGCCGTATCGATATTTTGTGACCAAATGCCCGCCACTAGGCCATAGTCCGTACTATTGGCTAATGCGATGGCCTCCTCTACAGTCGAAAATGTCAAGACGGTTAACACTGGACCGAAAATTTCCTCCTGAGCTAATGGATCATTTGGATCAACACCATCAAGTATAGTTGGCTGAACATAAAAGCCGTTCTCATAGCCTGCCAATGTCAATGGTTCCCCACCCGTCACAACATAGCCATCTACCTTTGCTTGCTGTAATAATGCAGTGATTTTTGTATATTGTTGTTCATTCAGTAAAGGTCCCATCTCCATATCTGCTTCACCTGGTCCTACTTGGATCACTTGGAACCTTTGGGCTAATCGGGAAATAAAGGACTCTTTTATTCGTTCCTCAATGAGTAAACGTGCCCCTGCTGAACAAGTTTGACCAGCATTTTGAATAATCGCACGTACAACTCCCTCTAATGCCTGCTCCATGTTAGCATCCGCAAAAACAATATTAGGAGATTTACCACCAAGCTCTAATGTCACAGGCACAACATTTTCAGCAGCCGCCTTCATCACCGCAATTCCTGTGGGAACAGAACCTGTAAACGTAATATGATTAATATCGGGATGTGAAGTTAAATAAGGACCAACTTCTCGTCCCAAGCCCGTAATATGCTGGAAAATCCCTTTCGGCAACTTATCGGCTAACCATTCTGCAATGGCATGTGTTGTTAGCGGTGTATCCTCCGCACTTTTCACAATGACTGCATTACCAGTTGCTATAGCAGCTGCTACACTTCTTGCCGTAATTTGAATCGGATAATTCCATGGCACAATATGTACCGTAATGCCCACTGGCTCTAGCACTACTGCATTTAAAAGCCCATCCTCAATCGGAATTGTATCTCCCATCACCTTATCCGCTGCACCACCATAAAATTCAAAATAGCGTGCCGCTGCTTCAATATCTGCTCTTGCCTGTGATAAGGGCTTTCCTACATCCCGACATTCTAGCAAACTCCATTCCTCTGCATGCTTACGAATATAATGAGCAAATTCGATCAATAACTGCCCACGTTCATAGGCTTTCCATTGACGCCAGTCCTCACGTTCAAAGGCTACACGGGCTGCACGTACTGCCTCTTCTACATGTTCTTTACTCGCGTTGCTAATTTGTGCAATCACTTCACCCGTTGAGGGATTCTTAACATCAAGGTATGTCTGAGCATCACCGTGAACCCACTCACCATCTATCAACATAGGAATTTTTTTCATTGTACCCCTCCTATAATCCACGGCCACCATCTACATGTAATGTCGTTCCTGTGACCATACTTGCTGCATCTGATAGTAAATAACTAACAGCTCCTGCTATATCTGCTGGCTTCACTAATCGTCCTAATGGCACAGATTGCACAAAGACACTTTGCTTCGTCTGCTCTACGTCTGCACCCTGTGCGGCAAATTGACCAAGCATTTGTGTGTCTGCTGGTCCTGGATGAATCGTATTAACCCGAATTTGACTAGATGCTAGTTCAATTGCTAGTCCTCTCGTAAAGCTCTCTGCTGCACCCTTCGATGCAATATAAGCCTGTAAGCCCGGTCTTGGTCGCACTGCTGAAATCGAGGCAATTGTAATAATAGAACCCCTTTGCTGTTTTTTCATAAAAGGGACAACTGCCTTTGTCGTGATAAATAAACTTTTCACATTAACATCCATTAAACGATTCCATTCATCCATTGTGACCTCTTCAATCGGCGTAGCTGACTGGGCAATTCCCAGTGCATTAACAAGACCATCTATTCTGCCATACTTATCAAAAACCTGCTGGCAGATGTCTTGCACACGTTCCTCCTGTAACACATTGACTTCAAAGCATTGAAGGGCATCCTGTGCAATATCTGATAAGGCATCTATGGATAGATCAAGTCCAATAACTCGATTGCCCAGCTTTAATTGCTCGTGAATAATGGCCTTTCCCATACCGCCTCCCGCACCAGTAACCACAATCACCTTTTGCTCAACTGCCATGCTAAACACCTCCTGCTGTTAAAGTTCTATTAATAATTTCCTGACAAATCGCATCGCCCATTTGTGCTGTTGTCGCTTGTCCACCAATATCTGCTGTTTTCACAACGCCTTCTTGCAGCACAGCTGAAATGGCTTTAACAATGAGCTGTTCTAAATCTGGTCTGCCTTGATGGCCAAGCAGTAAGGCAAGCGACCAAATTTGAGCGATTGGATTGGCAATACCCTTGCCTGCAATATCTGGTGCTGAGCCATGAACAGGCTCAAACATCGATGGAAAATCCTTTTCGGGGTTCAGGTTGGCTGATGGAGATAGACCAAGTCCTCCTACAATAGCAGAGCCTAAATCGGATAAAATATCGCCAAACAAATTGGACGCTACCACCACTTCAAAATTCTGTGGTCGTTCTACGAAAT
This sequence comes from Lysinibacillus sp. AR18-8, assembly GCF_001705465.1. NCBI lineage: Bacteria > Bacillati > Bacillota > Bacilli > Caryophanales > Bacillaceae > Lysinibacillus > Lysinibacillus sp. AR18-8. The sequence goes on along the minus strand of NZ_MDGU01000015.1, from coordinate 299,534 downwards.
AGGCGACGAGTGCATCGATATAAATGGATTCGAGCTGTAGTGCTGGAGAACTTTGCTTCACCGTTTTGCTTGTATGCTCGTCCCAGAATTTCATCGAATGAATAATGGCATTCGATTTTGTCGCACTTGTTATTTTGGTTTTACCGTGTTGCTTCGCATAATCGCAGGCAGCATGGACAATTTTTTCAATCCCAATGCGCGTCATGATTGTATTTTGAATCGTCATTTCCTGCGGCTGCTGTTGGTACAGTCGACCACCGCTGTCCGAATATTCACCCTCTGCATTTTCACGGAAGATCACAAAGTCAATTTCTTTGCCGTTAGCCAAGGGCGACGCTATCCCAGGTAGTGATTTAATAGGACGGAAATTCACATATTGCTGGAAATGCTTTCGAATGGGCATAATTAATTCCCAAACGGTAACATCATCAGGCACACGAGCATCGCCAATAGCCCCAAATAAAATCGCATCATATGTTTGAAGTGTTGCCAGTGCATCATTAGGCATCATACAGCCATGCTGCACGTAGTAATCGGAGCTCCAAGGAAAGATGGTTGTTTCAATTTGTAAGGAGCTATGTTGTTCTTGCAAACAATTTAAAACTTTTAACGCTTCCTGCATAACCTCTTTTCCTATGCCATCTCCTGGTATTACTGCTATTTTGAAAGCTGTCATTGTGCATCACCCGCCAAAAATTTTAATGCTGCTAAACGGTAAATGGCCGTTGTTTCTGCCAATTCTTCAATGTCCACATACTCATTGATTTGATGAGGAATTTCTCGATCTCCTGCTCCAACCGTTACAATTGGAATACCATGCACATGAAGAAACGTCCCATCTGTCGCGCCTGGAACACCATTATATTTTGGTTCCTTCTCTGTTACCTCTGCCACAGCCTCATATATTGCCTGTACAACAGGGTCTTCCTTCGCTGTTGCTGTTGCAGGTCGGTTATCAAGAACCGTCAGTTCTACTTTGAAATCAGGATCATCTGCTTGTAATCGTTTAATAATCGCTTCAATCTTGCCCAGTAGTTCATCATGGTCCTGCGCAGGCACCGTGCGAATATCGAGTGTTGTCATACAGTGATCAGGAATGACATTGATTTGTGCATCTCCCTTTACAGGCGCTCGTAAAATCGTTGGTGTAATAGATGGCCAATTCAGCATTGGATCACGCCCTAATCGTGCTTGCTCCTCTTTTTCCAATTTTTCAAGCTCTACGATGAAACGTGCCATACGCCAGTTAGGATTAATGCCACTCCACGAAATCGCACCATGCGCCATTTTACCGAAAATATCTACCTGTAAACGAATAGCCCCGCGTTGTGCAATACACACATTATTTTCCTGTGGCTCACAGATAATCGCACCATCCACACCATCGGCCCAGCCATTCTTAATAAAATGCTTAATGCCTAGCATAAGCCCTTCTTCATCACATGGAATACATAAAATAATTTTGCCCGTAAACGCCTCTTGATCTAGTAGCAATGACTGACAAGCTGTAATCATACAAGCCAGATTCCCTTTTGTATCATTCGTTCCCCTGCCATACATACGCCCATCTACAATTTCTGCTCCAAATGGATCATAGGCCCAAGCCTCTCGATTGCCCTCTGTCACCACATCCGTATGTCCTTCGAAAAGTAATGTTTTCCCAGGCTTGCCCGAATCAATAATACCAATGACATTTGGTCGCCCTGGCACAACCTCCTCGATATGCGTCTCGATGCCAATATCTCGTAAATACGCCGCTACAAAAGTTGCCACCTCTTGCTCATTGCCCTTCGGATCGTTCTCACGGTAAACGCTTTCAATGCGCACGAGCTTCTGTGTTAAGGCGATGACCGTCTCACGATCTCGCACATACGATTTTGTTGTCTTTAAACTAGTTACTGTCATGCAAAGGACCCCCTATTTTTAAAGAATATTCTGAATTTATGTTATTTTAACATTGTCCTTTCTCTATGAAACTAGACAATATGTTAATGATTCAAAGAACGCCTTTAACTTTTTGTTTAGCAATAAATCACTAGAAAACAACATTTTTTTCTGTTTTACACGGTTTTTCGATCAATTCATCGAATGCAAGAGAGTATTGTTTTTGATTTTGAGGTGGTTAGATAATTATAGTTTGGAAGAGGCAACACTTTTTTAAGCGGATTTCTTTAATTTGGAGAAAGAAGTTTTTGGTTCTTTGGAGCGGTTCACCCTTTTTAAGAGCTGGTCCACACTTCTTTGGAGTGGTTCGCTCACTCTTGGAGAGGACCTATCACCATTCAGAAGCACCTTACCCATTTATTAGGGCGAATGCCAACCATTACAAAATAGAAAAAAACCAGCATTTGCTGGTTTTTCCTGATTATTGTTGACGGGATTCGGTCATTTGCTTCCAAACCGAGCCTTTTGCTTCCTCGCCTTGTTCGATACGGGCAATGGCCATTTTCACTTGTAGCTTCACTTCGAATTCTTTGTCATCTTCGGCAGCCTTCAATGCTGGTAAGGACTGTTCTGTGCCGACCTCATATAAATACATGGCTGCGCGCCAGCGAACCAATTTGTTTTTGTCCTGTAAGGCTTGCAGCATGGCTTCTTCAAATTCTACAAAGCCAAGGTCACTCATGCAGTCACCTGCTGTTCGACGTACTGCTGCACTTTTATCTTGTAGGGCTCTTTCTAAATAAGGGACAACTGCCACATCCTCAATCATGCCTAAGTACACCGTCGCTAGTCGACGGATAGACATTTGTTCATCCTGTAAGGCTAAATCTAATAGCGGTAGATCGTCTAGCTCAGGATCAGCCATTTGATCGAGCAGTTGGAAGCGTTTCTCCCATTCAGGTTGCTTGAACTGTTCTACTGTCACTTTAAGTTTGTCCGTTTTCACAGCGGCTTTTTCACCATCATTATTGATAGCTGTGACAATTTCTGCTAAACGGTCTGCAGAATAAGTGACATCAATCTCCTGTTTGATTGTTTCAGCAATTTCCTCAAGCTCACCGTAGCGAACCCCATAATCAATCCACTTACGTTGGAAAATATAGTTTTCATCTACTGCTGACTCAATAATTTGATTAAAAGCATCGACAAAACGGTCTCCGCAGCTAATACGATATTCACGTTGGTTATCAAAAACTTTTACTTGTAAAGGCACCTGCTTGTAAAATTGTACATGGACATAAACCTCTCCATAAAATTCATTGGCCACAACCGTTTCTTCTTGTGTTTGGACATCTTCCCCTAACACTTGACGAATACTTGCTAGAATGCCTTCCCATGCATATTTGGCATTGCGCTCAACAGCAAAGAAATCGGCTACATGGTAAACGCCCTTTACTCCCTCAATCGCTAAAATAGCAGCCGCCTCGCCTGTTGCTTCGTCTTTATTATCCTTTGTAAAATTATAGCTCTTCCCGAATGGTAGCTCTGTATCAACAACAATCTTCATAGAATTGGGACTTGGCGTCGGTTCAATGGTAATAATCTTCATGTTTATCGCTCCTTATCCGTTAACTATTTCATCTAAATACGACCATCTTTCAATTAGATGCTCATACTGTGCATTTAGCTCATCCAACTTAGCTGTTAATTCCTGTAGCTTGGTAAAATCTGAGCCTGCATTAGCGATTCCTTCTTCGGTCTCCATAATAGCAGTTTCTGTTTTCTCTATCTCGTCTGCAATCGTTTCCCATTCTTTTTGCTCTTTAAACGATAGCTTTTTTTTGTCTGATTTTGGCTTTTCTGATTTTGGTTTTTCTACTTTTGGCGTTTCTACTTTGACAGTAGCTGTCTGCTCACGTTTCTCCAGATACTCACTGTATAGATCCAGTGTTTCCTCTACTTGTCCCTGACCATCTAGTATCCATAGCTTTTTCGCAATACGGTCGAGGAAGAAACGATCATGGGAAATCGTGATAACCACGCCTGGGAAATGCTCGATGAAATCCTCTAGTACACCTAATGTTTCAATATCTAAATCATTGGTTGGCTCGTCCAATAATAAGACGTTTGGTTGCTCCATCAATAAACGTAATAAATGAAGACGCTTGCGCTCACCGCCCGATAATTTTCCAATTGGAGTACCATGAGCATGCAACGGGAATAAAAAGCGCTCCAGCATTTGAGCAGCTGAGTAACGGACACCCTCTGCATCGGTAATATCATTTGAAGCCTCACGTATATATTCAATCATGCGCTCATTTTCATTCATTTTCGGCAATGTTTGCTTGAAATGTGCCAGCTTGACCGTTGACCCAACAAGAATTTCACCTTGATCGGGTGTCAGCTCTCCTGCTAGCATGTTCAACAAAGTTGATTTCCCTACACCGTTCGCGCCGATAATGCCAATTCGATCACCTTGCTGTAGTAGAAATGAGAAGTTTTCAAGGATTTTTTGCTGGCCAAAGGCTTTCGAAATTTTCTCAGCCTCCAGCACTTTACGTCCAAGCCGTGTTGTCGCAAGTCCCATATCCAAGGAAACATCTTCTGTTTTGCGTTCTAGGTTTTCTTCTAGCTTTTCAAAGCGTTGAATACGAGCCTTTTGCTTAGTTGAACGCGCCTTCGCACCACGACGTATCCATTTTAATTCTGAACGATAACGATTGCGATCCTTCTGTGCAGAAGCAGCTTGCATCTCCTCACGAATAGCTCGAGCCTCTAAATAATCACCGTAATTCCCTGTATGACGATACAAGGTTTGATTTGCTAACTCGTAAATATGTGTTGATAATTCATCTAAGAAATAACGATCGTGGGTGATGAAAATCACTGCACCCTTTAATCGTAAGACCATCTCTTGAAGCCATTCTGTAGACTGTACATCTAAATGGTTGGTGGGCTCATCTAATAAGTAAAGATCCGCTGGTTCAATTAACACCTTCGCTAATGCAACACGTTTTTGCTGACCGCCTGATAGCGTTAGTACCTCTTTTTCAAAAGTTTCAATCCCAAGCTTTGTTAAGGCCGTCTTTGCAAGGGCATTGACATCCCATGCCTGCTCTTCATCCATGCGCTGTTGCAGACTAAATAACGTCTTTTGTATACTTTCGGATGTTGGGTTACTTGCTAGTGCAGCAACCGTTTCCTCATATTGACGATTCAGCTGTAAAATGGGCGAATCGCCTGAAAAGACAGCTTGTAAAACTGTTTCACCTGCCTGAAATGTAGGCTCCTGTGGTAAATAAGCGACACGGTATTTATTCGGACGATCTACTGTCATCGAATCCGCTTCCATGTCCCCAGCTAAAATGGATAACAGGGTTGATTTTCCCGTTCCATTTATACCGATTAAGCCTGCCCGCTCTCCCTCATAAATAGTAAATTCAATATTTTGAAAAAGCGTTTTATCGCCCACTGTTTTGGTTAAATTTTGTACAATTAAATGACTCATTCCACTATTCCATCTCTTTCATGTTAGGTATTGTTCATGCCCACACGATTTTTATGTAGACGATTATTGATATCCACTATTCATCATAACATCAAACCGCAGGTAAACAAAGAACAACAAACTATCAACGAACTGGTGGCATGTCCTGTAAATAGGATTCCATAAGCTGACAAAGCTTGATGATTCCTTGTGTTAAGTCGTGAGGTTCAGGATAAGAGTAACTAATTCTTAGATGGTGATATTGTGGCTCTCCTGGATAACAAGCTGAGCTTGGTAAAAAGGTAATTTGGTTTTGTTGAGCCTTCCATAACAGCTCATCCGTATTGCCATTACTAGGTAAAGACACCCAAATATTAAGTCCACCTTTTGGCTCGATCCACGTAACGCCCTTTGGTGCATGCTTATTCAACAATGCAATGGTCTGATCCCTTCTTATCTCAAGTGCAATGCGCAGTTTTTCTAAATGGGCATGCATTCGGTCTGAACGTAAAAATGGAATCAGTGCCTTTTGTGTTAATAAGGGGTTACCCGAATCGGCACTGGATTTGGCAGATAAAAGTCGTTGATGAACGGTACCTTTTGAAAGGATAGCGCCGATTCTACAGCTTGGGGCCAACGTCTTACTAAAGCCTTTTATATAAATAACATGACCACTTGTATCTAAAGCTTTCAGAGGTGGTGGTGGTGGGTTATCGTCAAAATAAATTTCATTCCATGAATCGTCCTCTACAATAAGAAAGCCATATTGTTGGGCAAGATCCAGTAATTCTCTCCTTCTTGCTTCACTTAAAACTGTGCCTGTAGGATTATGGAAGGTAGGATTTGTATAGATAAGCTTTGGCTGTTTGCTTAGGCAGAGTGTCGCTAGAAGAGCTGTCTGCATTCCTTCCTCGTCTACTGGTATGGGAATAATGTGGGCCCCACGATTTCTAAAGACATCGATTGCTGCTGTATATGTAGGGGCTTCGGTAATGACAATATCTCCAGGTCCAATAAATGTTTTAGCCACTAAATCTATACCTTGTTGTACACCGTTTGTCACAATAATTTCCTGTGGTGTTGCGGCAATATTACTATATGTTTTGACATAGTCTCGGATTGCCTTTCGTGCATCTTCATCCCCCTGTACCGTTCCATAACGAGCCACAATCTGAGGATCTGCCTGTAATATCGCCACAATTTCATTCACCAAATAAACAGAGGGTAATAATCCAGGGTGGATGGTGGCACTGGAGAATTTCATCGCATATTCCATTCTTTTATTTAACATAGATTGTGAACGTTGAATGTAATCAGGAATGGTTAGTTGCCAATTATAATCACTACGGCTCTCATTTGTGCTTCTTTGTTCTTTGTTTCGAACAAACGCCCCCTTGCCATGTATCACTTCAATATAACCATTTCTTTCTAATAAGGCATATGCCTTACTGACCGTGACAGGGCTCACTTGATTTTCTTTTGAAAAGCTCCGAATAGAAGGTAATTGGCTCCCTTCCTGTAAAAATTCTGACCTTATTTTTTCTGCAAGGATAGTTGAAATCTGAGTAATTAAAGATTGATCGGACTGACGATTCAGCTTTATTTCCATTGGACCTCCAACTGTTATAGTCTTCATTTGACTGTTATATATATCACTATATAGTGTAGAGGCAGAAATAGCTAAGTTAAAATGAAGGGAAATGATGACACATGATGAACATGAAGCAAGATCAGGAAAAAATAAAAACGCTTTTAATGGCTGTAGTTGACCATGCAGCCAATTTTTTTACTAATCTGGAGCATAGAGCTGTAACGAACCATTCCCCTAGCCTTCCTACTCCGACACTTCCAGAAGTGGGTGAGGGTGCTCAGGCAACACTTCAATATTTTACAAAGCAATTTGCTGAAGGCTTAAATAGTAGTGTAGGCTCAAGATACTTGGGTTTTGTCACAGGTGGATCTACCCCTGCTTCGATTGTCGGAGATTGGTTAGTAAGTATTTACGATCAAAATTTATCCCATTCTAAGGGCTCTATTGCAGGTACAATGGAGCTTGCGACAATTGACATGCTAAAGGAGTTATTGCTATTAAGCGATGATTATCGAGGAACATTTGTCAGTGGGGCTACGATGGCTAATTTTGTAGGACTTGCTCAAGCAAGGGAATGGATTGCACAATACTATGGAAAAAACACTGCTCTGGATGGTCTATATGGTATCCCTCCAATAAAGATTGTTAGCGGAACGCCCCACTCAAGTATAATCAAAGCAACTTCTATGCTTGGTATGGGGAGAAATTCCATTCATACTATGCTATGCCTAGAACAGCGAGAAGCCATTGACATCACAAAATTACAGCAGTTTCTTGAAGAAAACCTACATGAACCTTGTATAGTTGTAGCAAATGCGGGAACTGTCAATACGGTTGACTTTGATGATTTACAAGCAATTGGCGAGCTAAAAAAGCGATACCCTTTCTGGCTTCATATCGATGCGGCCTTTGGTGGCTTTGCAGCCTGTTCACCAAAGTATCGTCACTTTGTTGAGGGCATGAATTATGCAGATTCTATTACAATTGACGCACATAAATGGCTGAACGTCCCTTATGATGCCGCTATGCAATTTACCCGTCATCAATCGTTGCAAACAACCGTTTTTCAAAATAATGCTGCCTATCTTGGTAGTTCCCTTAAAAATCCAGATTTCTGTGATCTTACACCTGAAAATTCACGTCGTTTTCGTGCGCTACCTGCTTGGTTTTCTTTACAGGCCTATGGTAAATTGGGCTACCAACAATTAATAGAAGAAAATGTATTACTCGCACAACAGCTTGGTCAAAAAATAGATGACAGTCCCTACTTTACATTGCTAGCACCTGTTCGACTGAATATCGTGTGCTTCGCCGTCAATCATGAGGCACTGCCAGCTGAAATGAACCAACAATTTTTAACAACTTTAAATCAACAAGGCCAAGTATACATGACGCCAACTGTCTACAAAGGTACGCCAGCTATTCGCGCGGCTTTCAGTAATTGGCGTACTTCCCAAGCAGACCTGGCAATCATTTGGGAAGCATTAACAACAGCGATATCCTCCTATTTTAATGAATCCATCTAAGCTATTAAAAGGTAATGGAGTAACACATGATGAAGGATTCCTCATTTGTGCGTCTCCCATCTATTTGATAGTCAATACAAAACTAAAGTACTAGCTTACCATACATCCTTTTGGTGGTACGAAGACCATACCCGAATGAAGCACAAAAACCGCCCTTCAAATTGAAAAGGCGGTTTTTGTGCTATGTGCTATTGACCGATTTCGTGCTGGAGTTGCTTTAAAAAACTTTCCATAAATTGATGACGTTCAAGTGCCATTTGCTTGCCCTTTTCCGTCACCATTAAATCTTTTAGCAGTAATAATTTCTCATAAAAATGAGTAACAGACGCGGTATTGTTTTGACGATATTCTGACTCTGACATATTTGTGCGTGCTTCTTCTTCCTTATCATAAAGCTTGCGACCTTTTGCGCCACCATAAGCAAATGTTCTGGCAATGCCAATAGCACCAATCGCATCTAAACGATCTGCATCTCGGACGATTTTTGCTTCCAATGATGTTGCTTCTAGCTCATTCCCACCATTAAATGACACTTGAGCAATGCAATCTCGAATATGCTGCTTTTTACCTTCACTAACAGGTAATTCCGCAATAAGCTGTTCTTCCTTTTCCTTGCTATCGGTATACTTTTTGTCACTGACATCATGTAAAAGTACCGCTATTTTCACAACTTCTTCATCTGCTGTTGGCTCGCTATGTAGGATAGCTAATGCATTTTGATAGACACGTTCAATATGTTGAAAATCATGACTAGCATCAAATTGATCATATATTTCACGTACTTTATTCATTAAATGATTCATAGTCTTCACTCATTCCTTTCCTACAAAATTATACTGTATTTTATTACATAAGAGGTAATCTAGAAAAATTAAAAATCAAATCCATTTCAATTGACTAATTTTTCAGAATATTGTATGATAAACGTACAGAACAGCTATTTGTTCTGTACCTCATATTTTTCAGCAATGTACAACAGCTGTGTGTTTAACAGATTTAACATTAACTTCAGCGGGCTTACAATTGAATAACCTGTTTAAAAGATGACGTGCGTATTGAAAACCTATCATCTAAACAAATAAAAGTGAACACTTTCCCTTAGAAATTCTTTGTTTAACCCGCATAGCCAGATGTACATGCCGAAAATGTGAACAACAAGTTAGTTTGTTGCATGACCAAAAGGATTTCGCCAGTTGTAGCAGAAGTGCATTGTTTTTTCATTACTGGTTGTTACCTTCTTCTGGTCAATACCTTGATTATGTATGAACGTAGCTCCTCCCTTTAATGAAAATCGTACACGATAATTGCTTACAGCTTGTGAATACCACGTTCGATGAGTTGTGCAAATCAGTAAGAAATTCATTTAAGCCATCAATGTATGAAGTGAAAAAGGAAGTAGGAACGATTGTGATAAAATGTATTACCATCCCGCTGAAGGACAAATAAAAGCTGCCCATCTTACATTCAAGTAGATGATGGCAGCTTTTACTGTTTTATTTTCTTACTTTATAGAACGCCTTTGATCACTTCATCAATTTCCCGCAATAGTGCTTCGTTTTGCATGGTTGTACTTAATTTTAAGTTAGATTGGTCTACATGAATCACTGCGACATGCATTCCTTCTTCAATACTTGCACTTGGAACTGGCATCATTTTCTCTGTATCGAACGTCATAATGAGATCTGGGAATTTGGATTGTACCTGCCCTTCCTTCGATAATGTCATATATTCATTCCAGAACGTCAGATGGTAATCACCCACTGATAATTCCCCTACATCGAAGCCATTTTCCTTTGTTAACGAATAATTTGTGACAGCGCCTGATACGATGTGCACCCCATTCAAATACTGCAACACATGGGCTAGCTTTTCTTCAAAGGTTTGCCCATTTAAGAAGCAATAGCCAAGCTCTATGGCCATGGTAATCGCATTTGGTGCGCCATGTTTTTGTAAATAGTCAATCGTCACAGGATTTCGAGTGACCCCGACTAGCCCGCCTGCTAAAATAGAAGCTTGGCGTGCTGTCTTTGCGGTGCTGTGTAAATTCCCTTCCACAAAGCCTTGAACGGCGAAGTCACCTTTTCCTCCTGCATAAAATTGTACGGATTGATATTCTTGTTGTTCATGGAGATTTAAAGAACCCATGATTCCCGTTGGATGTGCTCGTCCATTACAGGGAGCATCCACAACAGGTACATTTAATAAGACTGACTGCAACCAGCCATTGATCGTCGTGATGGCACCATTTTCATTGGTAATGATGCCCTTTAGACGTCGATTGATATAGTTGTTCATACTACGATAGCTCCAACAAAGCTGTTCATTTGAAATATATTGATCGGCCGCTGATGGCGCACCTACCATTGCCACACAGGCAACTAAATCTTCTTGGTCTAATTCAGTAATATCCACCATTTGAGGTTCGCCTGCTGCAAAGATTTCCTCCACTAGCTTGAGTCCTTCCTCTAGGAGACCACCGCCGCCTCCGCCAAGGATTGCTCCTCCATAAACGGCAGCAATCCCATCCTCATACGATAATCCTTTCGCCATTCAGCATGACTCCTTTCTATTTCCCTATTTTTAGAATGGAAGAGAAGAAGCTATATAGCGCATCTCCAGCGATGACACCTGCTGCAAAGACCGTCATTTCAGATTCTCTCTTACCTTTCGTCACATATGTGAAAATAACACGAAGTATGATACCAACTAATACAGCCCAGCCAGCAATTGGATTGACAAGTAATAAACCTGTTGCGAATAAGATACCCATTTGACGTTTTGAACCACCAATTAGCTGAATTAATGCACCTGGAATCGCCCAAATCATTAATTGTTTCGCTACATCGCCTGTAACGCCTGATTGAATTGTTGCTGCATACACATGGTTAACAGGTGCTACTAAATCCTGTGCAAAATAAGATTTATAGGATAGCAATACTACAACTGCGGAAATTGCAAAAGCTAGCATACCAGCAATCAATTGTTGCTTGCGACCTTCTTTTTCTAATGCAACATCACTACCATTACCACGTAAAATGAAACCAGTTTTTAAGTCATAGCCCATATCCGCAAATGCTACCCCTGTAGCAGCACTATACCCTGCTAGTAATGCAAGTGCTGGAGCTGGGAAACCAATTAAAATACCAACAATCAGTGTAATAAATGCCACTGCAAATGCAGGGAACCAACCCGCATGCATCGCTGCGATACCTACAATTAGCTCATGGACAAATGCAGCAATCGTTGCAAAGATGATGAATCCTATTAACATACCGAAAGACATGTGTGAAATAATACCGCCTAAAATAGCGATTAATAGAGCAATGGCTAAATATGCTATAAACCCAACACCAAATGCTTGTCGAATTTCTTTTGCATCTTTTGAATAGCTTAACTCTTCTGACTTTTTAGCCGACTTTTTATTCAATAAGGCAAAAGCTACTTGGAAAAGTGCTACAATCCCAGCACCAATCATAACGCCATGTGGAATATAGTAAGCATTTAAGTCAACATTAAATAATTGAACAGAATAGCCTCTTAATAAAAGCCCAATCCCAAACATCGTCAGTGCCCAAATATTACCGATGAACGCTACCCCAAAAGCTGACATTGGAATTTTCAAAACAGATCCCACGATACCAATTAACACACCACCAATTAATACCTTTGCATTCTTACCGCCTTTATCGCCCGCCTTAATGGCTTCAGCTGTTGCAATCCCTGGTGGCCAAGTACCTGCTGCTGGGAAAATCTTTGTATCGAAAAATTTATATAATAATAAAGCATCAACAAACATCGCTAAAATAACACCGATAAACAATGGTAATACTAAATTTTCATAGCCTAATACATATGGAATACCAATTGGCAACATTAAACTACTTGCTGCACTGAACGTTGCTGCCGAAATGGCAGTTTGAATAATATTTTGTCTGTGTACAGATTTAAAGGCAATTAGCTTGCCAATCGGTATTCTTCCAAGAATCATCGCAAATATTGCCCCAACGATTGATGTATTGGCAGAAATCCCTAAAGTCGTAATTAGCTGTATCCCAATAATTGCCCCCACAACAGATGTTAAGACGATCATTAGTAGAGTTACAGGCTCTAAAGCCCTTGGATGTAATACTTTATTATTCATAGTGTCAGCTCCCCTATTGTTGTTATAATTTTGAAATGTGTGATTGTATTTGCTGAGCTACTTTCACTAACTGTTCAAGCATATTTTTCTCCCTTTGATCATCTAAATCATATACTAACCCAGAAATTGTAAGAGATGCAGTGATTTCCTTTTTATAGTTAAATAACGGTACACTAATGCCAAATGCATGTTCATTATACTCCCCGATGGTAACACACCAGTTGTTTTGGCGAATTTGTTGCAGCTCTTCCTTTAATGACGCTAGGAAAGAAACCTGCTCTTCCTTCGATTGTTCCTCATGAAAGAAGGCCATTAATTCCAGTTGCCTGTCCTCGTCTAAATAAGCAAACATGACCTTACAGGAAGCACCGATGTAAAGGGGTGTCTTTGTTCCTAAAGACACCGCATACTTTACATTTTTATTGCTTTCGGCTATTTTCGTTGTGACACCGTATTCATTGTCCATATAAGTAAGAAATACTGATTCATTGATTTCACTGGCAAGATTTTGCATCAATTCATAAATGGTCGAGTGAGGGTCTTTTGAATTCGATAACACATCATAAAAAAGGTACATTTTATAACCTAATTTATATTTTTTCGTGTGTTCATCCTGTATTAAATAACCCGCTTCTGTAAATGTATTAATGGTTCTTTGCACGACACTTGTCGGCAGTTTCATCATGCGTGAAATTTCACGAACACCTAATGCATTTTCTGTCGTTGCAAAGCATTCTAGTATATCCAATGAGTTTTTTAATGTCTTGACAGTCATCTATTTCTCCCTTTAAGCGTTTTGATAACCGTATCGCTCTTTCGCTACATCTACAGAAATATATTCATTTAATAGGTCACGTTCAATGGCCTCTGAGCTTCGTTCGTGTGGAGGACCATAACCACCGCCAGTAGCAGTCACAAGCTCAATACGGTCGCCTTTTTGCAATTCATAATTGGCAAGTACGCCCACTGGTCCAATTTTCGTTCCATCCTTTTTATGAATGATTAAATAGTTGTGAGAGCCTTCTCCACCACCATTTAAGCCGAATGGCGCGAATTGATGTCTACCTAAGTTCACAGAAACCTTTTGACCATCATGATTGACTGTATAAACGCGACGAACACCTAAGCCACCTCTAAATTGACCAGCACCAGCACCGTCACAATTTAAGCTATATTCATCAATTTGAATACCGTATTTTGTTTCTGCAATTTCAACTGGAAGATTATATGTTTCGCCATCTCCCATACAGTATTGCCCGCTTTGCCCATCCTCATCATTCGCCGCTCCCCAGCCACCAACAGATGGCTCAACAATTAGGAATGACTCATCATTTTCAGGATTTTTCCCAGTGAGAATAAACGTACAAACAGATTGTAAATGCCCTGCCGATAAGCGTTCTGGTAAATGCGGCGCAAGAGCTTTCCAAATTAGATCAGCTGCCCCAATACGTGCCTCAAAATTCATAGACACAGGATGTGGACGTTTAGCTGAAACAATCGAATTGTCATCTGTGATAATCGTTAAGCGTTTAAAGACACCTTCGTTAATTACGTCAATATCGCCAAGTAATGCTAAGAACATAACGCGCACACTTGCCATTAAACCAAACTGAGAACAGTTCATTGGCACATTGACTGCAGGATGTGAGCCTCTGAAGTCACAAATAAACGCCTCATCACTAATTGTGACTTTCACTTTTATTGGATAAGGTCCACCCTTTAATGGGTCCCCTTCAATAAAGTCCTCCGCATAAAATTCACCTTTAGGTAGGTGTTGAAGCTCATACTCTACAATTTTCTCACCTTTGTCCAATAATTTTTGAATGGACAATTTCACCGATTCCGCACCAAACTTCTGACAAAGCTCTGAGATTCGTTTTTCACCTGTTTTTAAGGCGGCTACTTGTGCAAACATATCACCGATTGAAAGCTCTGGTAAACGAACATTCGTAGAAATGATTTCATAGACTGCATCGTTCAACTCACCTTGATGATAAAGTTTGACACCTGGTAGCTGTAAACCTTCCTGATAGATTTCATTAGAATTACTTGTAAACGAACCAGGGTCCATGCCCCCTACCTCTGTCCAGTGTGCTTTATTGGCAGAGTACGCAATAATTTCACCGTTGTAGAAAATTGGGAGAACTAAGCCCACATCCGATAAATGCGAGCCACCTCCAACATAAGGGTCATTGATAATAATGACATCACCTTCATGTAGTTTTTTCCCATTATCAAACTTCTCTATTACACGCTGTACCATTGGACTTAACATCCCAATAAAGCTCGTTACACCGTTTCCTTGACTAATTAAATTACCCTTGGCATCTGTTAAACCACAAGCATAGTCTAATACTTCATAGATTACTGGACTCATAGAAGAGCGTGCTAAAGCTATAAACATCTCATCGCCTATAGCTAGCAATGAATCTTGAATAATTTCTACTGCAAAAACATCTTTTTTCATGTTTTATTTCCCCTCCATCTCTACTATCAAATTGCCGTATTTATCAATTTCAATTGATTGATTATTATTGATTACGACCGTAGATGTTGGATTTTCCACAATTGCAGGACCTGTAATGACATAGCCAGGTACTAATTTTTGTTGGTCATAGACATTGACCTCTACCCAACCTGTTCCCTTCACATATAAATTGCGTTGTGCCTTGATACATGTAGAATTGTCGATATGAGAGAAGTCTAGCTCTTTAAATTGAACCGCCTCATCTTTCCCGTAGATTGTAAGATGTAAGTTGACTAACTCAATTGGTGTAGCTGGTAAATCAAAAGAAAACTCTTGTTTATGTTTGATATGGAAGGCTTCTGCTAATGCAAGTAGCCCCTCTTCATCAAGCGTAATAGCTGATGCATTTAATTTAACGGCATGCTCTTGACCTTTGTAGCGTAAATCATAATTAATTTCAAAATAATAATGATCCTTTGATAATGGTGCATCTGCATAGGCATTAGCAATGACTTGATCAATATTTTCTTGAATAGCCGCAAGATGGTCTTTGTCAAAGTTCATTAAACTTGTTTGAATGTAATCTTGTCGATATTCGGTCATCATCATTCCTAATGCTGAGAAGACGGATGAGCCATAAGGAATAATGACTTTTTTCATACCAAGCTCTTCTGCTAAATTAATCGCATGTAGTGGACCACCACCACCAAATGCCACCATTGTAAAGTCTTCAGGATCATAGCCTTTACGAATAGAGATCAGCTTCAGTGCATTTAACATATTGGAGTTTGCAATATCTAAAATACCCTGTGCTGCTTCTTCTGCTGACACATTAAATGGTTTCGCAATTGCTTCAACAAGAGCCTCCTCCACTTTGTCAATGGATACTGGGTTATCAAAGTTTGCTAAGGATAATCTTCCTAAATAAACATTGGCATCTGTAATTGTTGGCTGTGTATTCCCTAAGCCATATGCTACAGGTCCTGGCTTTGCCCCAGCAGAATCTGGTCCAACCTTTAATGAGCCAAACTGATCTACACGTGCGATAGAGCCACCACCATTTCCGATTTCCACAATATCCACTACAGGTGTTTTAATTGGATAGCCCGCAAATTTTTCATTTCTTTCAATATAGTAATCTGTTGTGACATTGACTTTGCCATCTGTAATAAGCGAACATTTTGCTGTCGTCCCACCAACATCAAAAGCTATGATATTCGATTCATTTAAAAGTTGGCCTAATTTAGCTGCCCCAAACATCCCTGCTACAGGTCCAGATTCAACGAGGTTGATTGGTAGCTCCATTGCTTTATCAAAGCTTGTAGTTCCGCCATTCGATTGCATAATTTTTAAATGGTCTGTAATGCCAATTGTGCTTAATTTCTCTTTTAGGCTTTTTAAGTAGGCATGTGCAATTGGCTTTACATAAGAATTAAGGACTGTTGTGTTTGTTCTTTCATACTCACGGTATTCTTTAATCGTTTCACTTGAAAGTGTGATATATACTTCCGGCCAAATTTTTAAAATGGCTTCTTTTAACTGTTGTTCATGAATTGGATTTTTATAGCCGTGTATTAAGGAAATGGCAATCGCCTCAACACCTAATTCCTTAAATTTATAAACGATCTCGTCAACTTCCTCGGTATTAAGCGCTTTCATAATATTTCCTTTAAAATCAATTCGCTCATCAATTTCTTGACGTAAATAACGCTCTACAAATGGTTCTGGCTTTTTATATTTAAAGTTATATAAGTCTGGTCGATTTCCACGAGCAATTTCTATAACATCACGGAAACCCTTTGTTGTAATTAACCCAACTACGCCCCCTTTTCTTTCCGTTAATGTATTGATGATAACCGTCGATCCATGAATAAATGATTCAATGAAAGAATCTTCCGTTACATGTCGTCCTAATACATTTAATATGCCATCCTCAAAGTGACCAGGTGTCGTATGTCCCTTATCAAAATGAAGATTTCCTTTTTCATCTGTGAAAACTAGGTCAGTAAAAGTACCGCCAATATCTGTTGCGATTTTCAAGACTTCATCCCTCCGTGTTCCTATTATCGGTACAATGTTCCGAATTAGAATTAAATAAATTATATTTAAAAGAAAAAGAAAATTCAATGTATTTTTTAAATAAAAATTCATTTGACAATTGTCCTTCGTTGTAAAAACCCGCTCTATCTTTCCAATATCAGAGAACTATTGATAAAAAATACCAAACACATTTATATAAGGAAGGTTCTCGTGATTTTTGTGCAACATAAAAAAGATCCTAGTTTTAACTAGAATCTTAAAATCGTTTTAAAAAAATTAATTTTTATGAATTTTTACTCAAGAGGTGGATGAAGGAATCATCCGAAATTTTACTTTTATACCATATTTGCATTGTAGATAGACGTTGAATTGGGTCACCTCCTACAAACCATGTTTACCCATTATCAATAAAAAAGCTGCCCATTTAAGTAGGCAGCTTTTAATATTCTGTTAGAACAATCCTACCGCATGTCCTTCGTTATCGACATTCATACGTAGAGCAGCTGGTGCTTTTGGAAGTCCTGGCATTGTCATAATATCGCCAGTTAGACAAACTAAGAAGCCTGCACCAAGCTTTGGAATAACTTCGCGAATTGTGATGGTAAAGCCTTCTGGACGACCAAGTAAACTTGGTTGGTCTGATAAAGAATACTGGGTTTTCGCCATACAAATTGGAAGGGAGTCCCAACCAAATTTTTCGATTTGGGCAATTTGTTTTTTAGCTTGGTCTGTAAATTGCACATCTTTCCCGCCATATACCTTTTGCACAATCGTACGTACCTTTTCTTCAATTGACTCTGTTACATCATATAAAGGAGAGAAGCTGTTTTCTTCCTCTAGCACAGCTAGTACTTGCTCAGCTAAGGCTAGACCACCTTTACCGCCCTCTTCCCAGACATTCGTACGGGCAATGCGAACATGATTTTCTTGACACCAGTTCAGAACGGCTTCTAGCTCAGCCTCTGTGTCCGTGATAAAACGATTTAAGGCAATAATTGGTTCAACGCCAAATGTACGAACTGTATCTACATGTTTAGCTAAGTTTTCAATTCCTTGTAGGAGTGCTTCCACATTTTCACCTACAAGCGCTGTTTTCGGTACACCACCATGCATTTTTAATGCACGAATTGTCGCTACAATGACAACTGCGCTTGGTTTAAAGCCTCCCTTACGAGCTTTAATGTTCATGAATTTTTCAGCACCTAAATCAGAGCCGAAGCCCGCTTCTGTCACCACAATATCAGCTAGCTTACGAGCGGTTTGTGTCGCCATAATAGAATTACAGCCGTGGGCAATATTCGCAAATGGACCACCATGGATAATAGCAGGTGTTCCCTCTAATGTTTGAACTAGGTTTGGCTTAAAGGCATCTTTTAATAATAGTGTTAAGGCACCCTCTACCTGTAAATCACGTACAAAGACAGGCTCACGCTCGAAAGTATAGCCAATAACAATACTAGCGATGCGCTCACGTAAATCCTCAATGCTTGTGGCTAAACAGAATACTGCCATAATTTCAGAGGCAACCGTAATATCAAAGCCATCCTCACGCGGCATGCCTTGAACAGGACCACCTAATCCCACCACTACCTTACGAAGGGCACGATCATTTAAGTCCATGACACGCTTCCAAATAATGCGTCGTGGATCAATGTTAAGTGTATTTCCTTGGTGGATATGATTATCAATAAATGCGGATAAAGCATTGTTAGCTGTTGTAATCGCATGAAGGTCGCCAGTAAAATGTAAATTAATATCCTCCATTGGTATAACTTGTGCGTAACCTCCGCCAGTTGCGCCACCTTTTACGCCCATGACTGGACCTAATGATGGTTCACGTAATGCGACCATCACCTTCTTATCTAATTGATGAAGGGCATCTGCTAGTCCAACAGTCACAGTCGACTTTCCTTCACCAGCTGGGGTTGGACTAATAGCTGATACTAATACTACCTTTGCATCCTCGCCCTGAGCAGTAATTTTTAATGGGTCGATCTTTGCTTTGTAGCGTCCATACTGCTCAAGAGCATCCTCTGGAATACCCGCAGCATTGGCAATTTCCGTAATAGGTTTGATCACTGCTTGACTAGCGATTTCTAAATCTGATAATGGTTGATTTTTCGTTGTCATTTGGCATCCTACTTTCTATGTTGTTCATTTCCATTATAGTCTTAATTGTGAAAAAAAAGAAAGCCAGATATGCAAGCATTTCGTCAATCAATTGACTTATTTGTTCAATTCCTGTATGTTCTAAGAGAAAATGCAATTTTTTCACATTTTCTCAATGAGTGCACCATTTATTTAACTTTATTTTACATTCAAGCGCATTGGAGGCGAATGCTTATGCAACAGGGGATCGTAAAGTGGTTCAATAATGAAAAAGGTTATGGCTTTATTGAATGTGATGATGGCGAAGATGTATTTGTTCATTTTACGGGCATCCAGGAGGAAGGCTTCCGTACACTTGAAGAAGGTCAAAAGGTTTCATTTGATGTTGTGGAAGGCAATCGTGGACCCCAAGCATCAAATGTTGTAAAACTATAAGCGTAATGGGACTATCCGTGTAGTTCCAGATTAGCAGCGGATTAGGAAATGCATCGTTTCCTTCATCCGCTTTTTGTATTGTTTTATAAGCTGAATGCCCCCTCCATGTTATAATAGAAGTAACAAGACGTAAGGAGGGATTTCGATGCAAAAACAAAATAAACCCATGACTGAAGTTATTTTGAAGCATAAAGAACGACAAAGTGTAGCAGAATTTGCAGCAACACTGGAAACGATTGCAAAAAAGCTTAAAGAAAATGGTGAATTCACTTTTGTTCAAGACACAGAGCCAACAGTTGTCAGCCCAAGTGAACAGCTCAAAATCGAATACTCCTATACAAAAAAGGGCGACAAGCATTCATTTGAAATTGAATTTGATTGGTATACAGGTACAGAAACACCGAAAAAAATGACAATTGAATAATAATTGGCAACGAAAATCCACTTTTCTGATGAAGTGGATTTTTCCATATTGTTGAATTAAAGATCATGTCACTAGCTAAAACTTTTTAGCAAGGTTGGGGTGATTTCGCTCCAGGGTCTCCTCTGTAACGCTAAATCCACAGGAAAGCAAGTAGCCAGCATCAGAAATTCTATTGATGGTTTTGTTTTTCAATACTTATGTAAAAAGGCGGAAGCAAAAGTGTTTCAGCCCATAAAAATACCGAGCTATCCACTAAAACGCTTACGAAGTGTTTCGGAATAGTTCGGTTTTTCTAGTTATCATGTTTGTTAATTTAAAGATTATTCGGCTTAATGAAGGTCCCAGTTAGTTATGGCCCAGCCTTTTCTCCTTATCGATTTATCCAATAAAAAGCACCAGGGCAAACTAAAGTTTCCTTTGTTCGTTTAGGATCCTTTAATGTCACACCAAATGGTCCCTCTTTGACATGACCAAGTGTCATTGTCATCGCGCTCTCTTCCTCATAGAAATCTAAGCGCATATTCGGTAGCTGTAGTGACAAATACTGCTCATATTGCGTAGGCACTGGTAGCTGTAACACCTCTTGCCACAGCTTAACTGTTGCCTGCATGTCCTTGACGTAGAATTGGACGGATTCCATCGTTATAGCCTGTTTGACATCAATGGCACCACTTGCCTTTAATTGAACCAAACGTTCTTCATCTTCCTCCGCCCATTCAATCAAAAATGGAAAATCAATTGGCAGATCTGGCTTACCAAAATGCAGTAGCTTCCATTCTACCACAGTGCCATCTGGTCTTGTTCTGCTACATGCATCTGGTCCATATACTTCATAGCCCAATGCTCGCAAGCGTCGACCCTCTTCCTCAATATTTTTTGTGCGCAGAGCAATTCGAGAAAATCCCTGGCGCTCTTGATCACGTTTAAACGTATAATGTAGGGAATATGGGTATTGTGCCGCTTGCTCAAATAAATCACGATCATAGATAGCAATTTGTTCAATATAGCTTAAGCCAAAGTAGCTTAACGTATTATAAGTCCCCCACATCGTGTGCTGCCCACCATTCACTGTATGGACATTTCGTTTATTGAAGAAAACCTTTATATTTTCTGGTGATTCCACTTGATGAACCAAATGATCAAAATATAAAGTCATGGCCATTCCCCTTTCTTTCCCCATTACCTTTACCTGTATGTTTGATTAGTTTAAAATTTACTCAAGAAAAGGAGTTACTAGTAGGATATGAAAAAAAGTTTCGTTTACCTACAAACTCCGTTCACTAATTTCATAAAGAGGTGATTTGAATGACAGATTTAGTAGCTGCTTTTAAATTGGCATTAGGTAATTATCCTACAGGCGTAACAGTTGTCACGACATGTCATGACACAAAACCGATTGGCTTAACCGTCAATTCCTTTGCATCTGTTTCAATCGACCCGCTCCTTATTTTGTGGTCACTCGATAAAAAATCTCAGCTCCATCCTTATTTCACGACTGCGCCAAATTTTGCGGTCAATATTTTAGCGAGTGATCAAGAGCATTTATGTACACTATTTGCCAGTAAAATCCCTGATCGCTTTGCACAAGCAAAATGGTCAACTTCCTCTTTAGGACTACCGATTTTACATGATACAGCAGCTAATTTACAATGTAAAACATTTCAGCAAATCGATGCTGGCGACCATACCATTTTTATTGGGCAGGTCGTAGACATTACAAATGCTCAAAAAGAGCCTTTGCTTTATCATCGCCGTCATATCGGTCCCATACCAAAAAGCTTTTATAGCTAGTCTTTACACAAAAAAAGGGCCACTTGTAAGCACAGGAAATCCTTCATGCTTATAGGTGGCCGTTTGACATAAGTTCTACTGAAATCATTGTTATTTTTTCTGCGGAAATCTCTGCTTTTCAAGCCTATTAATTTGCACAATCACACCATCTTGAATCGTAATATGCACTTCACCAAATTCAAGATTTTGAATCGCCTTCGCAATTGCCTCTAGTTTCTTATCATCTACTTTTACTGACTGAGCCATACGATACACCCCTTCTTTTTTATCCTTATTGTTCATAAAGAGGCCAACGCATCAAACTGATTGATAGCCCCTCCTATCTCTCAGACACCATCTGTTGGATTTGGCACCTGTTGTTCGGTTGCCGAGGCTTCATTGGGCCAAGTCCCTCCACCTCTCTTGATAAGAGTACTGCGTTTCTTGAAAATAATTCTATAATTCTGCTATAGGAATGTCAATACAAAATATTAGAAAACCTAGTTGAATACTATGCAATATGTCGTTTAGATTAAAAGACTCCCTATACCTAAAGTATTTTATGCCTAGTCAGTGAGAAATAGATGGCAATCCATTAATTTATTACAAGCTCCATTTCCTCATCATGAATTCAAGTGGGCCTCGATGATGTTTAGTCCTCCACCATACAGAAACAACGACACATCCTAAAAAATAACAGCAGGCATACAGCATGGAAAAAGCAAGTGTTTGGTTCTCCAGCTTTTGGCAAATAATTAGTATTCCAATGCCTATAACAACATGGCCAACATAATGCGTTAAAGACATTTGTCCTGTTAATATGAAAGATTGAATAACTTTATTTTTACATGTCTCTACAAGATAGATGGAGCCAACAATGATAACAATAGCCGAAGCCGAATTAGATAGGACATACATCATATTCGGTGGAATCGGTCCTGTATCAAATAAATACAATGCACTCTCTACATCTAATAAATGAATGGTTGTCATCTTAATGAATAACGTTGAACAAGTCTCAGTCATGATGACTAACAATAAACCTATCACCAGTAAGTTTTTTCTTAATGTATGATTTGTTAAATCTAATGTGCCCACTACCATACCTATCAGAAAGAAGCAAATCCAGAGGAATAGTGGATGATAGCCATTAAACATCAAATTTCTTATAAATCCTGCTGGTGTCCAAAAATCAAGATACTCTAGTAGCACATATGTTGGATGCCAACCAGCAAGGTAACTAAATTGAATTTGAAGCCATTGTGAAAGAATAAGGATGGCACCGATTATGAAGATCATCATTTTCTTGGATTGGGCAATCAACCAAGCAGCAACAAACATATACACGCCATAATAATGTAAGATATCTCCTGTCCAGCCGATTGCATATAAAATTATCCCTATCGTAAATAACAAAAGCGCCCTCTTCCACAAAGTAAGTCGATTTTGACGAAGAAGGATTGGGTCCTTACTCTCTCTAGCCTGATGAGTCATTAAGGCTGTCCCTATTCCTGCTAGCATGACAAATACGGCCGAAGCACGTCCCTCGAAAAGATGTTGGAAGGCAATTAACCATGTTGAACCATTCGTTGTAGAACCTGTTATGACGCCAAAATTGACAATGAACATGCCAAGCATGGCGAGAGCTCTTGCAAAATCAAGACCTTCAATGCGCCGATCATCATTTCTTTTTGTCATCTTTGCCCCCTTGGATAACGCTATGTACAGCCTCCTTCCAAATAGCCCTATAGTTCAATTGGTTGCCTGTTAACATGAAATTACCGATATTATCATAGACGAGGGCTAGCATTTGTGCCTTCGCTTCTATATGGGGAGTATCCTCTAGCACGCCTAGCTGTACGCCATATCGTAGTATAGCAACAAAGCTCGTTAAAAAGCTGGTTTCTAGCTCTACTAATTGTCTTTTATAGTTTTCATCGCGGGCCGCTAATAGTACATATTGATTAAATATTTTATTAAAATAAGGGTCCTTGTCCTGTGCCTCAATAGATTTATAGCCTAGCTTAAGTAATTCCTCCTTAAAATTAGCAGAAGAAAGCTCTTTATAATCCACAGCAACATCATGTTGAATTTCTTTATACAATTCATCAAATATGAAAGCGATTAATTGATCTTTTGATTGAAAATAATAGTAAATGGCTGGTTTTGAAATACCGACCTCTGTAGCAATCATTGCTAAGCTTGTTTTTTCAAATCCATTTTCCGCAAACATCCCATAAGCAATTTCTATAATTTTGTGAAAAGTTTGTTCTTTATTTCCCATTATTACCCTCCTTTTTTACCGACCGTTAAGTAAATATTATAGGATGCTAACCTTTTAGACAAGAAAAAACTGTGTAGAAATATTTCTCTACACAGTTCACATTTATTGATTTTGTAAATACATCATTAAAGCTTCTGCTGTTTTTTGCTTGCCCATTACTTTAAGAGGCTGTCCATCAGCAGGTACAATCCAATGAGGTTCATCCCCCCCATATAAAGACTGAGAGCTATTTGCTACCATAAATTGTGCATTGGCTGTTTCCATACGCAGTCTGGCACGAGCTAACAAGAATTCCTCATCATTCGTTGCTTCGAGCTTAAAGCCTACTAACGTTACATTCGGTTGCCATCCCTTAATTTGACCTAATACTTTTGGTGCATTTTTAAAATGAATAATAGGTGGTTCGTCAGAAGGCATTTTCCCCGTTTCCTCCATTAAATTACCTGATTGATCATATACTTTGTCAATGATCCAATCAGAGCCCGCAGCCGCCATAATAACGATATCGACATGTTGTTGTTGAACTGCATGACGCACCTTTTGTCCTAAATCCTCTATGCCTTCAAATTGTATCAATGTCATATCATTTTGGTTTTCTGGGAGCTGTGCAAAGTAACCATGCATGTATACTACGTTAGCGCCAGCAGCCAGCGCCGCCTCTGCTAAATAACACCCCATTGTGCCTTTTGATAAATTCGTATGACCTCGTACACGATCCCATTTTTCAAGTGTTCCCCCACTTGTAATGAGTACGGTTTTGCCCTGTAATGTCCCCATACACTCACCTATTTTCTGAAATATATACAAATACTATTTTAACGTAATGTAAGGATAGGCTTCAATAGCCACTATTTTAGGGAGCTGTTTTGTTCTTTTAGCCAAGCACTTAATATCTCTGCAAATTTCTTTGTGACGGGCGAAGCATGGTGTTTCATGGCAATACCAATCGTTCGGTAGCCACCTTGCTTTAACGGAATCGCTCTCAATGTTGGCGGTAAATTTTGAATAACCAACTGAGGTAAAATACTGATCCCTAAATGATGAGAAATCATGGAAAGAATCCCTACCTCCTCGGAAAGCTCAAAGCGGATATTCGGCTTAACATGATATTGCTCTAATAGCACCTTGACATCATTTGTCCCTTTATAGGAAGTCATAATAAATGGCATATCCTCTAAATCTACGATATCAATTTCTGTCTTATCAAACAATGGACTTTTATCCGAAACAATACATAATAATGGGTCTTGTTGGAGCTCAGTGAACTGATATTGCTCTGACTTTTGACCATTCAAAAATCCTGCTTCTACTTCACCACTTAAAAGCCATTGTTCAATTTCATAGTAATCTCCCTCTCGTAACTCCACCTGTATCCCTGGAAATTGATTATCCATAATTCGAACAATTTCTGGCATCCAATTTGAAGAAATACTCGATATCACACCAATTCGAACCTTACCTCGTGTCACGCCATGAATGTGAGCTGCTTCCTGTTGCAATAATTCCTGAGCATCCAAAACCTGACGCATTGCCCTTAGCATTGTTTGTCCCTCACTCGTTAATGTCACACCCACACGACTTCGATGAATGAGCGCAAAGCCAAACTCTTTTTCTAAACTCGATACGGCATGACTCACAGCAGATTGTGTTAACCCTAGCGCATCAGCTGCTTTTGTAAAGCTTGCCACCTCTGCCACCTTTGTTAAAATCTCATATTTCACTAAGCTCATCTGCAATCCCTCTATATACATGAATTTTTTTAATCCTATTCATTATAAACATTCGTTTTACTAATCACAACACAAGATATATAGTAATTTTTAGTATAAAACTGTTTTAGTACACAGATGGTAGGTGAACATAATGAGTATCCAAGGAAAAGCAAATGTATTGATGGTTATTGTCACAATGTTTTGGGGGCTCTCTTATACCTTTATGGTCATGGGGCTAGAAACGTTGGCAGTTTATAATGTGGTGGCATTACGTTGTATCATCGCATTTTTCGTAGCAGGACTTATTTTTTACAAACGGATGATCAAAGTAAATGGTAAAACATTAAAATATGCGGCTATTCAAGGATTTTTATTATTCATTGTGTTCGCGTTAAGTTTATTTGGTTTACAATCTACTTCTGTTTCAAATGCTGGCTTCATCTTGAGCCTAACGGTCGTGTTAGTGCCGATTTTCAGCAGCTTTATTGAAAAAAAATTACCTTCTCGAGCAGTTAGCTTTGCAATCATTTGTACCATGATTGGTATTACCGTCTTAACAGCACACGGCTCATTCACATTCCATAAAGGTGATTTATTAGTAGCAATTGCTGCGTTATGTTATTCAATTTATTTACTTTTAAATAGCTCATTCACACGAAATGTAGAGTCCATTTCATACGGAATTTATCAGCTTGGCTTTGCTGGAATTTATGCACTTGTGTTAACCTTTCTATTCGAAACACCAACAATGCCAAATTCAGCAATATCCTGGATTGCTATTTTAGGGCTTGGCATCATCTGTAGTGCGTTTTGCTTTGTTGGTCAAACTGTTGCACAACAGTATACTTCTGCTACACATACAGGTCTTATATTCTCCTTAGAACCAATTTTTGCCGCTATGTTTGCCATGATGTTTATCGGAGAAGGCATAACAATGAAATTAATGATTGGTGGCAGCTTCATTCTTATAGGGAATTTAGTAGCACAATTAGAGCATTTCCATGTATTACGTTTTATGAAAAAGGATGCACAGGAAAAAGTCATACAATAATATAGTGCATATGAATAAAAGAGGAAGCTGAGAGTTATTTCTCAAGCTTCCTTTTACTATGTATTGAATTTATAGCACGATTACATGTAAAATAGACTAATTTTTACAGGTACGAAAATAAAGGAGATTCATACATGCAAATTCAAACCTTACATACGTCATATTATTTACCAACCAAGGATAATCAACCAATTCAAACACAAAACCTACTGGATTTAATGAGACATGTCGGTGGCCGTGAAGAGGAAGACGAAAAAAAGAACAAATCGAAAATTGAGGTCAGATACGAAAATGGCTATGTACGTCAATACCTTGTCAAACCAACAGGACAAAGGGTTCTCCTCATGGAAACCAAACAAAGCCTTGATATGAGAGAATCTACTAATTTACAAGACCTGCTTTCGCAACCTTTTAAAAAGAAAACAAGTGATCCTATTCTATCAATACTAAATGCGAAAAATAACATTTCTAAATATAAAGATGGCATTTAAAAAATAGCCCTTCTTTTCAAGAAATGCTAGATAAAATAATAGACAAAGTCGAAACAATCGACTTTGTCTATATTCAAACTAGCAAGGAATAGTCATATCTCGTTAGTTTGATTCATTATAAAAATCTTCTATATTGCTCTGCTTCTGCCATACGCTGTTGATTTCTTAAACGCTCCTCTTGCTCTTCAGCAGTCTCTGGATATGTTTGGAGTGTATCGACATCATCCTCATGTTCTGCATATAAGACAATACTTCCTTGTTCTACAAGATGCGCATAGTAAGCGATTTGTCCCTCTGACAGATTAAATCGTTTTAAACCCTCTGTAACGGCTGAGTCGCCTGTAAACCAAGATTTAAATTGATCTACCCAATTTCCAGCCTCATGCGTTTGCACATCGGCATCCCATTTTACATCCTCAAACTGTTGGGGATCTCTCGCAATAATATGAATATCGTCTTGGTGATAACCTTCCATTCGCATATTCTCTAAAATGTGAAGCATTTCATCCCTTGTATGGGCCACCTCAATTTTTGGATTTTGTTCATTCATCATGTTCAATTCCTCCTATGTTGTATGGCTTACTAGGTAATTACCCGCACTACACACAAACAAACCCATTTTACTAAACTGTAATAATTGTTAAATTGCCTTAAACTACGTTGCTGATTTGACATAATAAGTTCAGGGCAGAAAAAAAGCATGCTGGA
Organism: Lysinibacillus sp. AR18-8; assembly: GCF_001705465.1. Classification (NCBI taxonomy): domain Bacteria; kingdom Bacillati; phylum Bacillota; class Bacilli; order Caryophanales; family Bacillaceae; genus Lysinibacillus; species Lysinibacillus sp. AR18-8. The sequence continues at coordinate 271,414 of NZ_MDGU01000015.1, read as the reverse complement.
GAGAATTTCTTCTTCAGCATGCAAATTGTCAATTTTTACTTGTCAAGAAAGGCCTTTAACATCCATGTATGCTTTTCAAGAGACTGATACATGGCATTGAGTAAATCCTCTGTACGGTCGTCTCCTTCTTCTGCGGCTAGCTCCATTGTAGAATTTAAAGCTTTCATCAGCTTTTGGAAATCTGAGATTGTCGTTGCAACCATGTCCTCTGTCGTTTCTTCACCTGTTGCTTCATCTACATAGGATAGCTCTAGATGCTCTTTTAATGTTGCCACTGGCTTGCCATCCTTTGATAAAATACGCTCTGCTATTTCATCTAAATTCAATGTTGTTTCATTATATAGCTCTTCAAATTTTGCATGCAGTGTAAAGAAGGCTGGACCTGTGACATACCAATGATAATTGTGTAGCTTTGTATAAAGCACAGACCATGTCGCCACTAGCTTATTTAATTGTTTGTTTAAGTTTTGTGTCATAATCAATTTCTCCTCCAATATGTCTTGTTCTAGCCATTAGTATGAGTAATAAAAGATGTTGGCTATACACTCATTGTTCCCGACCGACAATATTTCAAACATCCTTCATGAGAAACGATTTAGAGTAAGAATATTTCAACTATTCTATGAAATTATTTCACTTTCCGAAATAGTTTCGTTATAATGAAATCACTTATATGTAAAGGGGTGTCCATAAATGAAAGTTTTACCATTACGAAAAGATGTTGCAGTAGAGGAAACTTGGGATTTAACAGATTTATTGAGCAATGAGGCTGATTTTGAACCTACCTTAGCACAATTAGTGGAAGATGCACTTAGCTTCGAGCAACAATACAAAGGTACGATTACAAATGCACAAAAAGTAATCGACGTGTTAACAGCCTTTGAAGAGCTACAAAAAAAGTTTGTTCCGATTGGCACATATGCAAGCTTAAATCTTGAGACAGATCGCACAAATGATGTAGCACAAATGCGTGCTGCAAAGTTTGGTACAGCTATAGGAAAAGTCAGCAGTGCACTATCCTTCGTGCGCAGCGAGTTACTAGCATTGGATGAAGCTGTTTTACAAGAAGCAGCGACATTAAGCCCTCTTTACAAACGATATCTAGAGGAATTATTAAAACAAAAACCACACCAGCTCCATCCTGAAGTGGAAAAAGCGCTGGCAGCCTTCAGTGCCACATTTGACGCGCCATATAAAACGTACAATACGACGAAATTAGTGGACATGGATTTTGGCGAATTTGAAGCCAATGGCGAAAAGCATCCTCTTAGCTTTGTGCTGTACGAAAATGACTGGGAGTTTGAAGCAAATACAGATGTACGCCGTGCTGCCTTTCAAGCTTTTTCAAGCAAGCTACGCGATTACCAGCATACAACGGCACAAGTATATAACACACATATTCAACAAGAAAAAACAATGGCTGACCTAAGAGGCTTTAATTCTGTCATTGATTATTTATTATTTGATCAAGATGTCGATCGTTCGCTCTATAATCGTCAAATTGATTTAATTACAAAAGAGCTTGCCCCGCATATGCGTCGCTATGCAACGTTAATTCAAAAAGCCAACGGAATCGACCAAATGACATTTGCAGATTTAAAAATTGCGCTGGATCCTGAGTATGATCCAAGATTATCAATGGCTGAGGCAAAAGAATATGTTGAAAAGGCATTAGCCGTTATGGGTGAAGACTATAATCAATTAATGGAGAGAGCCTTTAATGAACGCTGGATTGACTATGCGCCAAACAAAGGAAAATCTACAGGGGCATTTTGTTCAAGTCCGTATGGTAGCCATCCTTATATTTTAATGTCTTGGAATGAACAAATGAATGAAGTCTTTACACTTATTCATGAGCTTGGTCATGCTGGGCATTTTGCAAATACGTATGAACATCAATCGTATCTTAATAGTCGTCCATCTCTATACTTTATTGAAGCGCCATCGACAATGAATGAAATGCTGTTAGCAAATTATTTACTAACACATAATGAAGATCTACGCTTTAAACGTTGGGTAATTTCCAATATTGTAGCGAAAACATATTATCATAACTTTGTTACACATTTACTAGAAGCTGCCTATCAACGCAAAGTATATGAATTAATTGATGCTGGAGAAGCAGTTAATGCAACCATCCTCAATCAATTAAAACGTTCCGTGTTGGAAGATTTCTGGGGTGATACTGTCGCTATTTCTGAAGGTGCTGAACTCACATGGATGCGTCAGCCGCACTATTATATGGGCCTTTATCCATACACATATAGTGCAGGGTTAACCATCTCCACACAAGTGTCTCAACGTATTTTAAAAGAGGGCGCTCCAGCTGTTGAAGATTGGCTAGCAGTTCTTCGGGCTGGCGGTACAAAATCACCAGTGGAGTTAGCGCAAATGGCTGGTGTTGATATTACGACTGACCAACCACTTCGTGATACAATTGCCTACATTGGCCATTTAATTGATGAGCTTGAACGTCTAACAGTGGAAATCGAAGCGGTTCAGCAATAATTTAACTAGAAAACGGTCCTGCCTATTCAAGGTATAGATCGTTTTCTTTTTTTAGTTCTAAGTAGAAAAATACGTACATATACTAGAATCAGGGCGTCCCTCTATATTTTTTAGATATTTCAAAATAGACAATCATTTTTCTTCATACAAAAGTACCGTTATTATTAAGAGTACGCAAATTATTTAGCAATATACGATTAACAATGATTAAAGGAAGTGTTCTAATTATGGTAAAACGTAATGATCCATGCCCATGCGGTAGCGGCAAAAAATATAAAAAATGTTGTGAAGGCAAACAACAAGTAACAGTGGAAGCAGTACAAATCGAAGAATTAGAGCGTGTGCTACAAACATTTTACTTAGAATATCCAGAACGTAAAGATGTTCGTGCCTATATTGAGCATGTGGGCACATGGCAGCCTAAATTAGAGAGCGTTTTACAGCGAGAGCTTATTGAAGCCATCGCTTTAGACGACTTTTTCTTCCATCAAGAGCCATCTATTTGGAAAAATTATTTGAAGAAAACGAAGAAAAAAGCGGTAAGACCTTCTACAGTCAAAGTACTTGAAGATTGGTCTCAGCCTACTTTATTTATTGGTACGGTGTCTGTTGTTGAGGAAAAATATTTCAAGGCTAATCATATACTTACAAATGATGAACTTTATATTCGACGTGAAAATAACAAACCGATTCCTGAAGGTATGCATGTATTTGCCTTCATTTTACCAGATGGCACGAAGAAATCGGCTCATTATTTAGCTGTGTCTACACTGATTTTCTTCCCAGAGGATCATGCGAAGGTCTTTGAAGAATTTAAGAAGCGCTTTGAGGCTTCAGAGAAGAAGGTTGGCTCCTTCTTAAAAGAAGAGCACCTAGCATTTTGGGAGTTATTAGTATCAAATGGCTATAAAGGTGAGGAATTTTCAAACTTTGAGAGCAATGTCCTGACACAAGTAAAAGACTTCCTAGAGCAAAATGAGCGTGAAACAGCACCGATGCTTGAGCTTTTAGAAGACTATTTAATTGAAGGTCAACCGACTGCGCGTAAAGAAGCGGCCATTGCAGCTGGTGCTATTCGTTACGGTCAGGAAAAGGAGCTGTTTGAGTCCCTTTCTATGACGGTAAAAGAAATCGCTGCGACATTCGATATTTCGGCTTCCTCTCTTACAAAGTATTACCAAGATCTAAGCAGCTATGCTGAAACGAAATAATCTTGACAATTAAAGAAGCTACATGTACTAGCGTTTTGCTAATACATGTAGCTTTTTCTCATGTGTTTATTTGCTATAAACTTTTAAAAGTTCTTCCCCTAGGAACTGTAGCTTTTCTCCAACTGAACAGGCTTCAATGCAGAAACGATGAGCCCCTGGTTTACCACGTTCTTTACGTAATTGCTTAATCACTAAGCAATCCGAACAATACGTATCATGCAGTTCATCAATATCCTTCATAACCGTCACTTTATCCATGTTGAACTCTCGCTCCTTTCACGTCCAAAATTCACTTCCTACTATTATGAAGCGTTCAATTTCAACAAGCAACTATTTTGTTTACTTCCAACGTATTTTTTTCAAACACGAATTGCCCCACAAGGATGCTTTGCCCATAGCCTTGTTGTACAATTATAGAGAAGTCAAAACGCAAAGTAGGGATGATATGTTAGAGGTTTATATAGATGCTGCCAGTGCAGGAAATCCCGGGCCAAGTGGTATAGGAATATTTATTAAAGGTGAAGGTCACCAGATCCAAATCAGCGAGTATATTGGGGAAACAAACAACCATATTGCTGAGTTTTCAGCATTGGTTCGTGGTCTTGAAGAAGCGCAAAAGCTAGGCTCCCCTCTTGTCTCGGTGCGTTCAGATTCCAAAATCGTTGTTGCTTCTATGGAAAAAGAATATGTGAAAAATGAGGAATTTAAACCTTATTTAGAAAAAGCTTTAGCGCTTGCTACTAGCTTTGATTTATTCTTTATCAAATGGGTGCCCGACTCACAAAATAAAGCGGCTGATGCCTTGGCACGAAAAGCAATCCAAAGCAAAAATGGCTAGCTCATTTCACAGGACTGTTCTATTGGAGCAGTCCCTTTTTCTTTTCCCTATTCTTCAGTTACTTACTTTCCCCCAATTTCATTATTTTATGATATTCAAAAAATAGCTAGAAAACGCCACTCATTTTCTGATTAATCCAAAACGATATTGACATTGTTAGAGTACGATGTTATCCTTTAACACATTAGCAGTTTAGCAAACGAAAGCGTTAGATTATAGGGGGAAACTAAAATGAAACGTGTATTGACTTTATTTATGATGCTGACAGCTGTCATCGTTTTAGCAGCATGCGGTACTTCAAAAGAAAAGACAGCAGAAAAAGACGAAACAGCAGCAGATCAAGAAAAAATTATTATTGGAATTGACGATAAATTTGCACCAATGGGCTTCCGCGATGATAAAAATGACATCGTTGGATTCGATATTGATTTAGCTCGCGCTGCAGCAGAGCATATGGGCGTTGAAGCAGAATTCCAGCCAATCGATTGGAAAACAAAAGAGGCTGAATTATTAAGTGGACGTATTGATTTAATATGGAACGGTTATACCATTACAGATGAACGTAAGGAAAAAGTTTTATTTACAAAGCCTTATCTTGAAAACTCTCAAGTTGTAATAACAAAGGCAGATTCAAAGATTACGAAGCTAAGTGATTTAGCTGGACAAGAAGTAGGTATTCAATCCCTTTCTTCTGCAGCCGATGCATTAAACGGTAATCCAATTCACAAAGAAGTGAAAAAAATTACAGAATTTGCGGATAATGTTTTAGCATTATCAGACTTAAAAACAGGCCGTGTTGATGCTGTGGTAATTGATGCTGTAGTTGCAGAATATTACATGACACAAGAGCCTGACACATTCAAATTATTAGAGGAATCACTCGCACCTGAGCAATACGGTATTGGTGTGAAACCAGGAAATGAAGCCTTATTAGAAAAACTACAAGCCGCGTTAGACAAAATGAATGAAGACGGTACTGCGGCTGACATTTCAACAAAATGGTTCGGTGAAGATAAAGTATTAAAATAATGACAGGATACATCAACTGTAAGAGTTTCCTTAGCGGAACTCTTACTCTTTTTGGAGGGACATCGTTATGGCGGATTACTGGCAAACTATGATATTACCGATGCTAGAAGGAGCAAAAATGACAGTTTTACTGTTCTTCATTGCCATTCTGGTATCGATTCCATTTGGCTTTTTACTAACACTCACCGTAAAAAGTCGGATAAAACCACTCGCTTGGCTTGCACATACGTATATTTATATCATGCGTGGTACACCACTATTACTACAATTATTATTAATTTGCTTTGGTCTACCTATGCTGCCAGTAATCGGTGAATATTTAGTATTGGATCGTTTTGTAGCCGCATGTCTTGGCTTTATTTTAAATTATGCTGCCTACTTTGCAGAAATATTCCGTGGTGGTCTTCTTGCCATCGATAAAGGACAATATGAGGCAGCCCAGGTACTCGGCTTATCCAAATGGCAAACGACGACACGTGTTATTTTGCCACAAATGTTTCGTGTCGCCTTACCCGCTTTATCAAATGAATCCGTTACACTAATTAAGGATACAGCCCTACTTTATGCAGTTGCTGTTCCAGAATTACTACATTTTGCGCAAACAGCTGTCAATCGTGACTTCACAATTACACCGTTCTTTATTGCTGGTGCAATTTACTTAGTCATGACCCTTGTCTTGACGGTGTTCTTTAAATGGCTAGAAAAACGCTTTAAATTCGAATAGAGGTGACACATATGGCATTAATGGAAGTAACAAATTTGAAGAAATCTTTCGATCAGGTGGAGGTTCTGAAACAAATTACATTTTCAGTAGAGAAGAATGATGTCATTGCAGTTATCGGTCCCTCTGGATCTGGGAAAAGTACAATGCTTCGAAGCTTAATACATTTAGAAGAAATCGATGGTGGCAGTATTGTAGTAGATGGCGATTATTTAGTGCAAGATGGTCGATATACAAAGCCACAAGACATCAAAGCAATCACAGCTAAAATGGGGATGGTCTTTCAACACTTTAACCTGTTCCCCCATTTAACCGTTCAGCAAAACCTTGAAATGGCACCGAGCTTATTAAAAACAGAATCGGCAGAAGCCATTACAAAACGCTGTCAAGATTTACTACAAAAAATTGGTCTTGCCGACAAGGCCAAGGCTTTTCCAGCTAATCTTTCTGGCGGCCAAAAACAGCGGGTAGCAATTGCACGTGCCCTTATGATGAATCCTCAAATTTTATTATTTGATGAGCCTACCTCTGCCTTAGATCCTGAGCTGACAGGCGAAGTATTAAAGGTTATGAAAAGCCTAGCAGAGGATCAGATGACGATGATTGTGGTAACACACGAAATGGGCTTTGCACGAGAGGTAGCAAATAAGGTCGTCTTTATGGATGGTGGTCAAATTATCGAATCCGATCATCCAGACAACTTCTTTACAAACCCTCAAAACGACCGTACAAAGGCATTTTTACAAAAGAATCTTAACTAAGTTAAGGGAGAGTTGGCTTATGCCGCTCTCTTTTTTTATCTTCTTTACGTACACAAAAGGAATAGGACTCGCATGTATCCTATTCCTTTATTACATTATTCATTTGGAAATTTCGGTAGATAAATCATGACCTTAAATAAATCACCATCTACTTGAACTAAGAATTTGCCATTCTGGATGTGAATAAGGCTTTCAGCAATCGACAACCCTAATCCGCTACCTTGACTTGATCTTGATTCGTCGCCCCGTTTAAAGCGTTCCATTAACTCATCAACTGAAATATTTAATTCATATGCTGAAATATTTTTAAATGTCACAAGTATTTCATTCCCTACGTCTTCAACACCAATATATACCCTTGATGTAGGCAGTGCGTATTTAAAAATATTCGAGAATAAGTTTTCGATGGAACGCCATAGGAGTTTACCATCAGCCTTCACATACACTTTTTCTGTTGGATGGGCTAACTTAAAATCTAATGACGAGGCTTCAATTTTTTCATCCATTTCTCCAATTCCTTGCGTTAGTAATGAGACGATATCAATCCGTTCTAACTGAACAGGTATACTACCACTTGATGCTTTAGCCGCTTCAAATAAATCATCCGTTAAAAGCTTCAGTCTTTTAGATTTTTGATCTAACACATCTACATATTCTTCAATCATTTTAGGATCGTTTTCTAATTTCAATAAATCAACATACGTAATAATTGACGTTAAAGGCGTTCTAATATCATGCGAAACATTCGTAATAAGTTCTGTTTTTAAACGCTCACTCTTGATTTCACTATCCACTGCCTTTTTTAACCCATCTGTAATACGGTTAATATTTTCTGCAAGTTGATTAAACTCCCCTTTTCCGTCAACTTCAATTCGATGATGAAGATCTCCATTTTTAATTTGCTCTACACCCTCTTTAATGCGGTTAAACGACTTCACCTTTCTCATTGCCAACCAGGCAGCAATCCCCATCGTAATAGGAAACATGAAAAACGTAGCCGCCACTACTAATGGATAGCCAATAACTAGCAGCACAATTTTGACGCCTGTACTGCCACTGTCAAAAACATGTTTCAGCAAAATAAATAGCTTTTTGAATAGTTGATAGAGGAGTGTATGCTGAAATAACGTTCTATTTTTAATATGCTTTACGAGTGATAAAATCAATAGTAAGCCAATGATAAAAATAGGCACGGTGAAGAACATGTACATATCACGGAAGACTTCAACAATCATGGCGATCCACATCGCTGTTAAGCAACCGATAAGCACAATATTAAGATCATTATAAAGTTTATCTATGACATGGAAATGAATTTCTTCTTTATCAAATGGCGTTCTTCCAATAACTATGATTAAATACACAAAACATAAAATAAACCCTGCTAGAAATACTATCCATTCATTCAGAAAACCTTGGGCAGCCGCTTTATCTTTTTCCCATTCCGATATTTTTTGCTGTAGGTAAGAATCTTTAAACGCCACATAAATAACATCTGTTTGTGGGTTCAACATGTTAACTTCGTGTGTAAAGTAATCCAAGTATTGACTTTCTTTCACTTCATTTGGGTAAAGCTTTTGTTGATAATCTTCAAATAACATATAGGCATCAAAGGATTCAAATTGCTCTTTCTTAGTGAGATCACTATTGGAGAACTTATGTTCACCGTCACTCGCATAAAACACAATTCCTTCATAGGCTTCGAGCGAACTGCGTAATTGATAAAAATTTCTTACCTGTTCTGTCATACTTTCATCTTTTGTTCTAGCAATGTCTTTTGCATATTTTTCCTGATAGATGTGCTTATTTTCCTCTTCACTCAAATTAGGATTATATCTGTAAGAATTGCGAAAATCATAATATAATTCCTCTTCGATTCTTCTATTATCCTCTTCTGTTAGTGTCTTCCCACTTAAAATATATTCTTCACTTTTGTATTTTCCGATTAATTGCGCTAAAGGAGCAATAATGCTGTAACTTTCATCTGCGAATGCTCGACTTTCAAAATAGTTATCTTGATTTATACTACTAAGATGAATCTCATTAAATTCCATGTTAATCATTACTCTCGCTATACCAGTTAAACAAGCGACAGCAATTAGAAACACAACTACTTTCGTAATAAGTGCATGACTAATACTTCTCAACTTTCTCAACCTTATACCCAACTCCCCATACAACTTTTAAATACTTCGGCTCTTTTGGATTAATTTCAATTTTTTCTCGAATCTTTCGAATATGAACCGAAACCGTATTTTCAGGATTAATAGCCCTGACATTCCATACCTTTTCATAAATTTCTTCAATCGTGAATACTCTTCCAGCATTGGCTGTGAGAAGCTTTAAGATTTTATATTGCACTGGTGTCAAATGAACCTCTTGTTTATCAACAGTAATGATTTTCTGTTCATCATCAATCACAAGACCACCCGTTTGAAATACAGCACTACTCCTCTCAAGACTTCCAAAGGTCGTATACCTTCTGAGCTGCGATTTCACTCTAGCCACAAGTTCTAATGGATTAAACGGCTTGGCCATATAATCATCTGCTCCGATATTTAATCCCAGTATTTTATCATAATCCTCTGATTTAGCAGAAAGCATAATTAACGGAATCATATTATCTTGCCGAATCTTCATCGTCGCCGTAATCCCATCCATTTTGGGCATCATAATATCCATAATAATAAGATGAATAATGTGATCTCGAATAAGATCGATTGCCTCTATCCCATTGTAAGCTTTGAATACTTGATAGCCCTCATTTTCTAAATAAATGCTAATCGCCCTAACAATTTCTTTATCATCATCACAAATCAAAATGTTCAACTACATTCACTCCTCCACCGCTTTAGGTTCATGTCAATCACCCCTATAGGATTCGTATAAGGATATAATACTAATTAAATCTTAACAAACTCAGACATCAATTCTTAAGATTTTCTTAGTGTTTTCCTTTATGCACACTTTATGTCAAATACAAATTCGAAAAAATCGAAGAATACATAAAAAATGGAGAGCTGGTTTGAGCGGCTCTCCTTTAATCGTCAAATATACAATTCATATTATTCAGCTTGAGATTTCAATCAAAATAGGTAGGTAAATGTAGATTATTTAAATGACGAAAAGCTAATTTTACTTGTGATTCGGTATTTCTAGCCATTGATAGAGAGGGCGTTCATTTTCAGCTAAGAACGCAACAGCGTTAGTTTCCATACCTTCTTCTGCACGTCCTCCAATGATTTCACATTGGATAAACATTTTATAGACATGATAGAGAGATTGTGGCTGAGGGTAGCACTTCTTATCAAATACACTTATGAGTTTGATTGCTTTTACATCAAATCCCGATTCTTCTTTCGTTTCTTTGATGGCTACTTCACTAGGTGTAAAGCCGATGTCGCCCCAGCCACCTGGTAATGACCAATCACCATCCATTTTTTCTTTAACCATTAATATTTTATTGTCCCTAAAAACCACCGCCCGAATATCTATTTTTGGGGTCGCATAACCCGTCTCATTAGCAAATAAATCACGTATAACTGTCTTATCGATCTCTGTATGGTGTGCTATAATGTCAACGCTTATTTCTCTTAATGATTCAAATCCTTTCCAAGTCATAAATATCCTTCGAATAAGTTAGTCCTGCCTGTGCAATTGATTGTGGCTGTTTTGCCCACTCAAGCCATTTAGGTTCCATATATTTTGTTTCCCAAAAATCATTGTAGTCAATGACAATTAAATTTACATTATTTGAAAAAAACCGTTTATCCATGTTATAATTCTTAGTGAAGATGTATATAAGTAAATAAGACCATTGGTGCTGGAACACCAATGGTCCTAGTAACAAGATGAATCGCTTCAAAGGCGATTTGCAAAGTGATGAAAGTAAACCATCTCACATGCTGGCGAGGCAGGGGCGGTTTACTTTTTTTGTGTAAAAGTAAATGACAATGCAAGTACAGAAACAATAAGTGTTGAAAGACTTATCGCAACCATTATTGCTTCAAAAATAGTCAAAGGCATCAACTCCTTTCTCTTCCATAAGTTGAATGAGATAGGTTAATATTGTGCCAACCGCCCATGAAACCTCTATCTAGTTACTCTCTTATTATACCATATTTTGGTCTAAAACGGCCACGCTACATGATTGCCTATAATCATAAAAACAGTTGGGACAGGCCCAACTGTTTTACTATATATTCACTATTTTTTTCGGTTTCATCTTTGCAAGTCGTAATAGATAAATAATAAAGACAACCCCTAGTAAGCCTGCACCTGACAAGTAAACTGAAGCATAGCCTGCCTGCACGGCTACCATTCCTAAAATATAAGAACCTAGTGCGATTCCAAGGTCAAACATCGTAAAATAGGTTGCTGTAGCATAGCCACTTCGCTGGATGGCTGTGGATTGAACGGCTAATGCTTGCAAGCTTGTCGTCACAGCACCATAGCCGAAACCTACAAAAATAGCAGCACTCAAAAATAATACGGGCCCCTCTACAAAAGCGAGCATAACGAGCCCGATGGCGAAGGAGATAATGCCGGGAATAATAACAAATTGTGGTCCCTTCGTATCATAAAGTTTACCTGTGTACGGACGCGTAATTAACATGGATGCAGCAAACACCGCATAAAAAAGACTGGCCACAGCCATTAAATCCTTTTGCTGTGCATAGACCGATAAAAAGGATAAAACACTGGCATACGAAAAGGCTACTAAACTAGCAATCGCAGCAACAGGTAACGCTTTTCGCTCAAACAAATCATCAAATTTAAAGGTTAGTTTTCCTTCATGTGCAGGTTTCGGTAAATCATCAGTATTGACCGTAAACGCTAGAATTCCTCCTGCTAGAATACAGATACTCATAACGATGAACAATACGTTAAAGGTACTATATTGTATTAATAATAGTCCGATAAATGGACCAATAACGACAGCTAGATTTGTAGACATCGTGAAATAGCCAAGGCCTGCTCCTTTTCGTTTAGCTGGAACGATATCAGCCGCTAAAGATCCTGCAGCTGTTGTAATAATACTAAAGAAAATCCCTTGTATAAAACGTAGACCAAGTAAAAGGCCGAATGGATGAATAAATAAATATAAGACGGTACATATAAAATAGCCCCCGATTGAGAGGACTAACAGTTTTTTCTTACCAAATACATCCAACAGTTTTCCTGAAAACGGGCGTACAATGATAGCTGACAATAAAAAGCCAGACAATAGAAGCCCTGCCTCCTTATCTGTCTGATGTAGCTCCCCTATTGCATAAAGCGGCAAAGTCGTTACAAGTCCATAAAATACAAAAAAAACTGAGATATTCGTTAAAAATAGACTAATGAAACGCTTCGTCCATATTTGTGTATTCTCTTCTTGCTGCATGTCCATCAACCTTTCATTTTTTCCAATAGCTTCAGAAATTGCTCTTGTTCTTCAGCAGTTAAAGAACCTACCATTTCCTCCTCAAACGCTCGAATAGTCACTGTAATGGCTGGTAGGCGCTCCTCTGCTTGTGTGGATAAAGTCACTATCTTTTCTCGTTTATCCTCACCATCTAATCGTTGTACCCAGCCCAATGCCTCAAGCCTTGTAATCGCTCTGGTGATACTTGGCGCTTCCACATTTAAATATTTCCAAATTTGCGTCAATGTCATCGGTCCATTTTTATGTAAGCAATATAAAATGGTCCACTGAGAACTATATAAATGATGCTGCTTCAGCACTTCATTTAAGCAATTAGTTAAATAGCGATTTTTTTGGAATAAAGCATGGAAAATTGGATTCATCACTATCTACCTCCTAAAATTATTTACCTAGCTAAATAAATACTATACGCTTCATTTTTTTCTTTGTAAAGGAAGTAATTTGCCAAGATGGTTTGACCAGTAGCAGGAAATTTTTTGCATGTGTCGAATAAAAGTTAATAAACTTTCAATGTAAAGGAGATGGAATCATGGGGAAAAAAGTTTTAATTCTTGCAGGAGATGCCGTAGAGGCTTTAGAGATTTTTTATCCTTATTATCGTTGTCTTGAGGCAGGATATGATGTCACAATTGCAGCACCATCAGCTAAGAAATTACAAACTGTACTACACGATTTTGTAGATGGCGTCGATACATACATCGAGCGACCTGCCTATGGTTTAGAGGCACATGCTTCTTTTGCTAATGTTGATCCAACCCATTTTGATGGATTGATTATTCCTGGTGGTCGTGCGCCAGAATACATTCGTTTAAATGAGCATGTGCCACCACTCGTATCCCACTTTTTCGAAACGAATAAACCGATTGCAGCCGTTTGTCATGCAGCACAAATTTTCGCAACGATTCCTGAAGTGCTAAAAGGACGTGAACTGACAGCCTATATTGCTTGCAAGCCAGAGGTGCAAGTGGCTGGCGCTACTTATATTGATGCCAATCTTCATACAGATGGCAATTTAGTAAGTGGACATGCATGGCCTGATTTACCAGGCTTGATGCGTGCGTTTATTCAAAAGCTTGAAAGTTAAATGAATGAGGATGCCTTTTCTGGGCATCCTTTTTTTCATGACGTACTTTCTTGTAATTCAATTTTTTCTACCTTTTGTGTTGCACTTTGATAACTAATTCTTACATAGACACCAAATTCCTTATCGGGTTGCTTGAGCCAGAGCTTAAACTTTTCGATTGTTGACTCCCCATGTACTTCTTTACCCTCATGCAAATAATCGATAATTTTGGCTGAAGGATATTTTGCCTTTACCTCTTTGATGGCCATTTGTCCCCATTTGGCATAGGCTGGTGGTGTTTCTTGTTGTGCATTTGCGACCATTGCTGTTTGTATGAACACAGTAAGACAAACAAGCACAACCCCAAGTAAATATAACTTCCGCACTTGAATCACTCCTTTAAAAAAATAAGCGCTCCAAAAGCTTTGGAGCAGCTTGTCTTTATTGCTTTGGCTGTTGAGGGTTATTATGAATGACCTGGTTAAACTCTGCTGAGTACTCTTCACGATCATTCTTTTTATGTGTATCTTCCTTCTTTTTCTTTTTAAAGCTTGTTTTTCTCTTCTTTGCCATGATTTGCACCTCCGTTATTTCGTTTTATTGGACTGCTGGTTTTTATCATGATTCGTTTTATTGTTTTTATTTTTAGCTTTTGCATCAAATTCTGCTGCGAATTCTTCGTTTAAGTTGTCATTCGGATTGTTGTTATTGCTATTACTTCGATCAAGATCCTTACTTTTGTAAGTACCAAAAGGATTATGCGTTCGCATATTCATGGTTTTACTGTTATTTCGATTATTACGTTTCCCCACGTAACATCACCTCCTGCACATAATTTGTTCAAATTGAGGCGTTACTATGTAGGTCAGTTTCTTCGCTAATTGTAAAAAAATGAACATGACTAATATGTATTAGTCATGTTCATTCATATTTCGTCCCTAGACAATTGTATATTCTGTGATGTTGAGCAATGCTCCGACAGCGCCTGAAAAACCATGATCGTTAATAAAGACAGGTGTATGCTTTTTCGTACGTGTATAATTTGCAATCACACGGGCAAGATGAGCATTATTGCTGAGAGTTGATCCAATATAGACAATATGCTGAGCCTTTTTTTCTTCCGCATATTGAATGCTAAGCGTGGTAATAACTTCACCTACTAGACCCTGAACAGTCGCTATAATATCCTCTGCAGGATGTTTCATGGACTGGGTAATGCCTACTTTCCCAAAATTACTTGCAGTTAAATGACCATCAATAGGTGTATCCATGCCCTGATAAATGTCCTTAACTAATAAATCAATGCTCTCACGATGGCCCTTGTCAGCCATTTCTCGTATTTCATTGTAATCTGTAATCCCTGTTGTAAGCGCTGACAATCCAATTAACGTCCCACCACCAACACCTGTCCCGCCAACGCGAATATGGGTATTGCCCTCCATGTAATGAATGGAAGTGCCTGTCCCGATATTGGTAATCATGCTACGCTCAAAAAAGTAGCCTTCTTTATTTAGTAAAAATCGGACACCCTTTAATGTTGCTTCAAATTCCACTATATAATGAATCGATTTCATTGTTTTAATGACATCAAGTAATTGCTCTGTACGTCCCCCCGTAACACCAATATCCTCAATATCTGGATGATCGATAATCCATTTTTTTACAGATTGCAGATCATTAGACGGAAAGGTTGTTAAAACAAGTTCATTGTGTTGATCTAAATAAGCAACCTTTGTCAATGTGCCGCCTGCATCAATACCTATAGCCTTTGGCATACAATTCTCCTTTGTTTTTATTACGCAACTTTGTCATATAATGATTGCAGTTTACGCGAAGATTAAGGCAACTATTAAAGTACATGCCCTCTTTGGTACGAAGGATTTTGCAAGGAGTTTTGTGTGCCAAAATCCTGACCAATTAATTTGTTTGTACAAAAGCTAAACGCTCAGTACAATCCCCCAAATTGTGTAATGACATTTTCGCCCTTTCTAAACTTTAACGCTGTTGAAATGATTGTGCAATAACTTCGTAAACTTTCATGAAAAAATCATGGAAAATATCAAATTTTTTCTATATGATAGCTGAATTTTAATGCATTTCTAAAGCTTTATTATCATTCTACTAAAAAAATAAAGCTTTGTTAAAGCATTATGCTGTTTTTGAAATTTAACGAATATTCTAAAGCGGAATATGAAGATTTATATAAACAGATTCCAGGAGAGCACTCTTTAGTGCTTGAAATGAAGAGATTAGCTATGCACGATGCCTATCATATTAAGGCGCTTTGGGTGGTTCATGAAATAGTGATGGGAGCGTCCAAATCGGACGTTCCACTATTTAAATCTTGAAATGCAAAAAAAAGTGAAAATGCACTGCTTGAACAGGCACTTTCACTTTCCTAAAACGATTAATTAGCGTGCTGAATAGCCACCATCAATGACAAGCTCGGCACCTGTAATGTAAGAAGCTTCATCAGATGCTAAAAATAAAATAGCATTCGCTACTTCTTCTGGTTGACCAAGGCGACCCATTGGTGTTGCTCTTACTAACATATCCATTGCTTCTTTTGCTTCTGATAATTTAGCAGTCATTGGTGTTTCAATGACACCAGGGAATACTGTATTGACACGAACATTGAAAGCACCAAGCTCGGATGCCGCTGCACGAGCAATCGCACGTAAAGATCCTTTAGAGGCTGTATAGGCATTAAAGCCAGCGCCAATAATTGCTGTGTAAGAGGATGTATTAACGATAGAGCCTTTCCCAGCTTCTTTCATATAGTTAGAGGCATGTTTAATGCCCAGGAAAGGTCCAAAGGCATTGATATTATGCATGATTGACCAATCCGCTTGTGTAATTTGATCTGGTCCTTTTTCGGAAGAAATACCAGCATTGTTAATTAAAATATCAATGCGACCATATTTCTCCACAATGGCTTTCGTCACTTCTGCCCAGTTTTCGTCAGAGGAAACATCTAATTTCATCCCCTCTACATGGTCAAGCTCAGAAATTTTTGCTAGGTTATCTTCATTAATATCAGCTGCAATTACCGTAGCACCCTCTTGGGCAAACAATTTCGCCATTGCTGCACCCATACCAGATGCGCCACCAGTAATCATCGCAATTTTGTTATCTAAACGTCCCATTTTTCTAAACTTCCTCTCTTCTGTAATGTGGTTTAACTTATACTTTCGTCCACAAAGAAAGTATAAGCTTAAATAGTTTACTATTAAACTATATCACTTTTAGGAAACGTTTTCAAAGAATATCTCTCTAAATATGAACAATCTGTTTTATCTTTCCCTATTTTTACGATACGATATACTATAGATGTGGAACCATTTGAACGGAGGAATACAAGTGAACGAGCAAAAAAGACTTTACAAAGAAGCGATGCAGGTTTTGAAAGATACAAGCCGCACGTTTTATATACCTATTACATTTTTAAAAAATGATTTAAAGATATCAGTGGCTGCAGCCTATTTAGCAATGCGTGCTATTGATGAAATTGAAGACCATGAAGAACTTTCTAATGATGTAAAATTTGATTTACTGTCAGCTACGAGTGAATTACTAAAGGACAATTTCAATAACGAAGCCTATCAGTCATTACTTGCACCTTATGCAGAGCTATTACCTGAAGTATCCCTTCGTTTAGCAGATTGGCTGACATTTTGCCCTGAGGAATCCAGAAAAATTGTACAGGCTTCCACAAGTGAAATGGCTTTTGGGATGGCAAAATGGGCAAAGGCGAATTGGCAGGTCCGCACACGTGAGGATTTAGACGATTATACATACTACGTGGCTGGGCTTGTAGGGACGATGCTGTCTGAGCTTTGGGCATGGGGTGCAGGCGTTCAAACGGATCGCGAGCTAGCAATAGGCTATGGCCGTGGATTGCAGGCTGTCAACATCTTACGTAATCAGCATGAGGATTTAGATGAACGTGGTGTAAGTTTCGTACCAGAGGGATGGACACGCGAGGATTTATTTGCGTATGCAGAAGAAAATTTAGCCAAAGCAGATTTATATATGAAGGATATCAATAAACGTACTATTCAGCTATTCTGTCGCCTACCACTTGCCTTAGCGCACAAAACACTAAAGGCAATGCAAGAAGGACGAGAAAAAATGACTCGTGCTGAGGTAGAGCAAACTGTTGAAGAGGTACAGGCAGACTAACATGAAAAGCCCCAGTAAACGATTACTGGGGCTTTTCTTATTTATATCGCATCAATAAATCTTACAATTAATTCATAGCTGAAATAGATGGATAGCATCGATAACAACATCAGTACGACACCTTCTACCTTGCTACCAGTTTTCGTTGTAAGTGGAAAACGAATGGAGACAGTCGCAGGGAAAAATAGTTTAACCCCTTTTTTTGTACACATATCAAGTATGATATGACTAGCCATCCCGATAATTATTCCAATAGATATCGCTCGATAGGGAATCAACATATGTAATAAAACCATCATGCTTATTAAAAACAACAAACTATGTGTAAAGGAACGATGTCCAAATACTGTAGTCACTAGCTTCGCGATGAGGGGAAATGTTCGACCTATTTTACTACCTCTATGACAAATATCTGGAAGTAATGCACCAATAACCCCCGCACCAACTAAGACAAGTGGGTTATCATTTGAAAACTGCGCAAAGGCAAGACTTGCTGTAATGCCCCCAACGATATGGGTATTCCCTTGCATAAATTACTTCCACTCCTTTTCTCTTATTTTTCCTTCTTAATGTAACATAATTCGACACAAAAGGGAACGTACATTCCGAACGTACGCTCGAAACTTTTTCCACTCTGATTGTATAGCTAGTTAAATTATGGATAAACATAGTGATGGAGGTTAAATATGAGAGCTTATAAAGGAATACTTTTTATTTTCATCATTTTGTGTGGTAGTGCTTTGCTTTGGTATTTTAGCAAACCGATGGCACCGATTCATCCATTGAACACACTAAGTCATGTCATTGGTGGCTTAGCCATAACTTGTTTATTTCTTGTATTCTTATTAGCTACAAGAATAAAAATGTTAGAGCGATGGTTTAGTGGTCTTGAGCATGTCTATTTTTATCATAAATTACTAGCAATCCTTTCACTTGTATTGATTCTTATTCACGGGCAATTACAAAAAATGATTCCTGATGAAGAGCTAACACAACAAACACCACTCAACGAATTCGCAAAAGATCTTGGCGAGCTTGCTCAATACGGCTTTATCTTCCTAATCATTCTTGCCTTTATTGCAAAATTCCTGAAGTACGAGCATTGGCGCTGGCTTCATCGCTTATTACTTGTGCCCTATACATTGGGTATTTATCATGCTTATTTTTCTAGCCACTATGATTTATTACAGCCCTCAGCTTTAGGAATTTTTACAGCATTAACAACTACGATTGGATTTATGTCAGCCCTTTATATGCTGACAATGTATCAGGATATGTTCTTTCCCTATAAAGGTCAGATTTCATCCATTCAAAGGCTGACTCCTGAGATATTGGAAATTAAGTTGAAGCTTACAAAACAGCTGGATTATCGACCAGGACAATTTCTCTTTCTGAAAGTCTTTCAAGAGGGTATCGAAAAAGCACCACATCCCTTCTCTATTTCTGGAGGGTGTGGACAACAAATCAATCTTACAATAAAAGCTATTGGAGATTATACCAAACAGGTCTACAACCTTATTCAGGTTCATACAGAGGTTGCTGTAGATGGCCCCTATGGTCATTTTGACTTCGGCAACGGGAATGCACAGCAGCTATGGATTGCAGGTGGTATGGGCATCACCCCATTTCTTGCCTATTTACACACACAGCCTGATAAAAAAATTGACTTATATTATTCTTTTCACGGGCAAGACAATGTCATCTACAAAGATTTTTTAGAGGATTATGCACAAGCAAATGACCATTTTACTGTCACATTTATTGATACAACACAGCGCAATAGACTCTCTGTTGATGAGTTATCCTTTTCTCCACAAACTAGTATTTATATATGTGGACCAGAAAAAATGATCAAGCATTTCAAATCGGCTGCACCTAAGAAAAATATACAATGGGAAGCTTTTTCATTTAGATCTTAAAAAGGTGTACACCTAAATCTAGATGTACACCTTAGCACTAAATCGTGAATTTAGTTGCTTCTTCTTGCAGATTTTGAGCAAGTTGTGCTAACTGCTCAGAGGCTACAGACATCTCATTCATTGTCGATGCCTGCTCCTCCGTGATGGCCGATACATTTAATGTATGATCATTTGTTGCAAGTGCCTGTTTGCTAATTGCCTGTACTTTTTCGGTTACTGCCTGCAACTTTTCAAAAGCATCAGATGTCGTTTTGCTTGTATTTTGCATGGTGTTTTGGAGACCTTCAGTTGCACTGGCAATTGTATCGAAGGTCATGCCTGCTTGTTGAACAGAGCCAATGCCTTGATGAGCTATTTTTCGACTTTGCTCCATCATCTCTACTGCGTCATTCATTTGTTCCTGAATCGTCTGCACAACCTTTGCAATATCTAACGAAGCACGGCTAGTTTGTTCAGCCAGTGCTTTAACCTCTCCTGCAACAACGGCAAAGCCTTTCCCTGCTTCCCCTGCTCGTGCTGCCTCAATGGCAGCATTAAGTGATAGTAAATTAGTTTGGTCGGTAATAGCCGAAATGAGCTGACTCATCTGCTCTATTTGAATCGAATGCTCCTTCAAGCCATTCACCAGATTGGCACTACTGTCAACCTGTGCATGTAGGTGGACAATATCATTTACGAAACCATGTATTTTTTGTGATCCGCCAGTAGCGAGTTCAGAGGTTTTTTGTGATTGTTGGACTGCTTTATGTAAATCGTCCATGGCGGTCTTCATATCCCCACCTAGTTGTGTTGTTACACCCTCTAACTCCCCACTCACCTGTTGTTGTGAACTCGTATTTTCTGCCACCTCTTGCATAGAAATCGCAACTTCTGTGACAGTTTTATTGACCTCTTGCACACTTGCCGTTAATTCCTCTGCAGTAGAAGCAACTGTCTCGGTTTCAGCTACAATGCGCTGCATCATCGAACCTAATGCTTCCACAGAGTCATTATAATACTGCGCCATTTCACCAAATTCGTCCTTCGTATGAACGGCCATTTGTTGCGTTAAATCACCCGTAGCAAGATAGCCCAAATGATTATTCATAGTTTTCACTTCCCCACGGATATAACGAGCAAGGAAATAAATACTAATTGCGATAAGTAAAATTAGAACGACACTGATCACGATTTGCTGTTGAAGCATTGCCTGTATTTCGCCGTAAAGCTCAGTTGTCGGAACCAGTAAAACTAACTTCCACGGCATATCTTGTATTTGCATAAATTGTAAGGTAAAATCACTACCCTGACTGTTTGTATGTATTAACTTTTTTTGATCAGAAATCTGCTCCACAGGCATGTTCAACAACTGCTGGATCGTTTCTTTATTCACTTTATTTACATCAGGGTGCGTTAAAATTTTGCCACTATCATCAATTATAAATGCATAACCACTCTCTCGAATTTTCACGTCAGAAACAATGGATTGAATTGAATCTAATACATAATCCCCTGTAATAACGCCAATGGGCTTAGAATCTTTGACAATTTGTGTACCAAATGAGATAAACATTTCCCCAAGAGCTTCATCAAAATAAGGTGCAGTATGAACTACCTTATTAGACTGGATACTATTGCGATACCATTCTTGCTCGTGAAAATGATAGGCAGGATCTTCATAAGCATCCGTAGAGACAATTTTTTCTTCTTCCTTATAGGCATAAGGCCCGAAAATCTCTCCCTTTGCCACATCCTCCTCTAGCCATAATCCCATACCATACGTTTCCTTATTGAAAGGCAATAGCTGCTGTACGTAGCGAATAAATTGCTCTCTGGTCATCATACTGTCAGCCGATTCTATTGTTGTCTTTGCACTATTTATGAGCTGAATGTGTGCATGCAATTTGCTCTCAACGGAACCTGCAACATCATCCGCTAGTATAGACATTTCATTTTCAATAGAGCTTTCAAGTTCATTGGATACGTTCAAATAGTTAAGGAAGGTCATACCACCTAAAAAAACAGTGATGACAGGAATAAGCATTGCGATTTTTGCCATAATATTTAAATTTCCTAATAGCTTTTTCATTCACCTTCACTCCATATCTATTATTATTGCTCTATTCCATCTCTAGTATAAATGGATTATACCTACAAAAATATGTTTTTTTTGTAACTTTTAAATCCTAGATTCAAGACTCTTTAATTCGAGCAATTTACTTGGAAAATGAATTCATTTATCGTATAGTAAAAAACGCATCATACCATGAAGGAGACAAAATAATGACAGTGACAAAAAGTTCTTTAACTAAAGTTATGCACGAGCGTAAATCCGTTCGTAAATACGATGAAAACTTTAAAATCCCGCAGCAACAATTAGAAGAATTACTTGTAGAAGCAACGTCTGCTCCATCGTCTAGTAACCTACAGCCTTGGCGCTTTTTAGTAATTCAGGATGAAGCGGTCAAAAAAGAGCTACGTGCTATTGCCAATAACCAAGAACAAGTAGAAACTTCCTCAGCAATTATTGCCGTTTTAGGTGATACAAAGATGTACGAAAATGCCGAGGCTGTCTATACAAAGAACTTCGATCTTGGCTATATCAATGAGGCAACAAAAGATTCAATGATTAACAACTCAATCAATCTATATTCTCAACTTCCCCAAGAAGTGTTAAAAAATATCGTTACATTTGATGCTGGTCTAATTTCCATGCAGATTATGCTACTAGCTAAAGACATGGGCTATGATACAGTGCCAATGGGTGGATTTAATAAAGAAGCCTTTGCTCAACGCTTTGAATTAGCTGACCATATCGTCCCAGTTATTTTAATTGCAATTGGTAAGGCAGCCGCACCTGCTTACAATTCTTCCCGCATTGAACTTGAGCACATCGCCAAATTCATTTAATACACGTGAAAATAGTCATCTTACAATGTAGTTAAGATGGCTATTTTTATTTTTGTGGCATTTCTTGTGCATCTACCATCATAGGATAGTAATGTTTTTGTACGTAATTTTTGAAATTAATAAAACGGAAAATGATTCTCAAAAACTAGCATAATAATGTTCCCAAGGATATTTTTTGCATTTTTATCACAAGGCACTCAAAAAATCATCATTAAAGTCTTAAATAATCAACTTCATTCTAGTACATTTGTGCGATTTCTACTAAATATTACATCTAAATTGTTGTAGCTTTAACATTTGAGGATTGTTATGATTAGGAGGTATTTTCATATGAAGGGAGGTTTTTCTGATGAATTATGACTATAATGATTCTTATTATTACTCAGATTTAGATGCAGCCATGGGTGGTTTATTTTTTATCTTTATACTAGCCGCTCTTGCTATTGGTTTAATTGCCTACATTATTAGTGCACTTATTTATTTTATGACATCTAAAACAAATGGTTTTGGAGATGTAGCCTATATTGCTTGGATTCCCATTATTAATGTATATAGTCTCTTCCTGTTGACAGCTGGTGGGGATACTCGAGAAACAATACGTGCAACAGCTTTAAAAAATACCCTTATTTATGCAGGCTTGATCATTGTTTCATTTATTCCATTTATTGGTATTCTAGCTTCTTTAGGAGCGGCAGGCTTTACACTGTATTTCACGTATCGCCTATTCTACCGCTGGTGTGGCGAAACAGGTAAGGCAGTATTATACACAATCTTAATGGTAATAACAGGTGGATTGTTCTTTGCCATCTACGGCTTAATGCGTATGAACAGACCTTTCGTTGCTTAATTGTTTAAAACCTCTTTATGCCCTTAGGCTAAAGAGGTTTTTTACGTAATTTCACAGAGTAATGGTGCATTGATTTAGGAATTCCCTTTAATTCAAAACCCCCGCTATATACTAAATAGCGAATTCTATATTCTAAAAAGAAGATATTTGGGGGGGCATCCATTCTTGTTAATAGCTCTGAGATGAATTCACCTGTTTGTATAAAATCAGTACCCCCTTGCTCCTTATGAAGTTGTTCAATCGTTGACATAATCAAATTATCATAATAATTCTCTTGGACTGCTTGAATTTGTCGATGTAGCCATAGTCGACAAACATCCTTTGTCTGTGCTAAACTTTCCCACTGTTGCTGAAAAATTAGACGCTCCTTTGCGGACATTCGCTTTATATCATACATTTCCATGTTCCATTGATGGTTGATAGCCCGCTGTTCACCTGTGTTGATAAGAACAACTTCATTGACTTTATCACGTAATAAATAGAGTAGAAATCTAATACCACACTGTTCTTCTGCATTGTACCCACACCAAATGTAAATCTGCAGGTTGCTTGGAATATCCTGTATCTCTCTGATTGTGTTCATTAATTTATTTCGATTTACAAAATCATCCATTCCATCATTAATATTTTCTCTTAGCCACTCATCACGGAATGCCTGTCCTCTTTTTTCATCGAGTTTCCACAATGGTCCAATCGACAAATCCTCTGGAAACCCGATCACATATTTCGGTGGAGCAAGTGTCGCTCGTAAGGAGCCTGCTGCAGATTCCGAGCAAACAATATGTACCATTTGTGCTGAAGTAGTAGTTATGACCTGTTGAATATAATCATTAATAATTTCTACCAACTGATAGAGCTCTTCCTGCCCCATAAAGAAAGACCATCCCTGCTGAGGTGTGCTTTGTTCATGATGAAATGCTGTAAAAGATTCAGATGGCTCAAGCTCATACCCCTGCCATTCCCCCTCCCTCATCACCTCTGCTATTGTGATATACTCTAACGCTTGAATTCTATATACTAGCACCTGGTTTGTGTCGTAGAAGAAATAGATAAATGGATAATGCATGGATGTTTCCATTCGCACTGCCTCCTTTTTAAAAATTGTACCACAATGACAATCTCTTCCATCATTTTTCAAAAAAGTAGTTAGCTAGCACCATAAATATGCTATTATTATAGTTAGAAAATTTTGAATTTCTAGCAAAGGGGATAAATGAATATGTATGAAAATATTTTAAGACATCCGGGGCCAACACCGATTCCAAAAAAGGTACAGCTTGCGATGAATCAGGATATTTTTAGTCATCGTAGTCAGGAATTTGTAGAATTATACCGAGAAACAATTGAATTAGTAAAGCCTGTTTTCGGTACGACACAGGACATCTTACTTTTACCTTCGGGTGGGACAGCCGCGCTTGAGGCTGCAGCTGTTAATACTGTATCTGCTGGTGAAGAGGTTGTCGTCATCACAGTTGGAGCTTTTGGCGACTATTTCGTTTCAATCTGTGAGCAATATGGCTTCCATGTACATAAGCTCGAAAAAGAATGGGGACAGGCTTGTACAGCCGAAGAACTTCGAGCATTTTTACAGCCATTACAAACTATTAAAGCCGTTTTTGTGACGTACAATGAAACATCCACAGGTATTTTAAACCCTGTTGCTGAACTAGCTCAGGTGATCCGTGAAGAAACAGATGCCCTCGTTATCGTTGATGGTGTAAGCTGTATTGGTGGCGTTCCTGCTGAAATGGATGCTTGGGGCATTGATATTCTGGTGACAGGCTCTCAAAAAGCCATGATGCTCCCACCTGGACTCTCTCTTGTCAGCGTAAGCGAAAGAGCTTGGGAAGTCATTGAAGAAAATCAAACACCTGCTTATTACTTAAATCTTCAAAGCTATCGTAGCTGGGCGGAAAAGGGCATGACTCCTAATACACCTGCTATCACACTGATTTATGGACTGCATGAGGTGTGTAAATTAATCGAACAGGAAGGTGGCTTTACGCAAACAGTTGCCCGACATGACCTCATGAAAAACATGGTGCGAAATGCAATGAAAGCATTACACATTGAGCTATTAACTGAAGATCAATACGCTTCTCCAACTATTACAGCAATTAAAACACCTCAAGGAATTGATCTTGGTGAATTTTTGACGCATCTTAAGCAACACTATCATTTAGATTTCGCAGGCGGTCTAGGTCAACTACAGGGTAAAATTTTTAGATTCGGCCATATGGGCTATTGTTTCCCAAGTGACATTTTACAAGCCGTTTCCCTACTTGAGGCTGCCCTACAAGATTTCTCCTATGATTTCGAACCAGGAGCAGGCGTCCTTGCCGCACAAGAAGTATACTTAGTCGCACAACGTAAAGCACTACAACGTTAAACAGCAAAAACAGGTGGAGAAAAATGACTCCACCTGTTTTTTAATTTGATTTTGTTTCTACTAAACTTGAAATTGCGTTGCGCGTTTGTGGACGCTAATCTAAGCGGGTTGCTTCACTTTTTGAGAGCTTAAGACCCCTGTTTGAGCGGATCCACACATTTTGTGAGCGCTTTGGTCTCCTATTGGAGCGGGTCATCTCACTATTCGAATGCTTTACTGCATGCTCGAGCGGGATATCACTAATAGAGGTCGAGCTTCCATCCAAACATAGCTTCACATCGTCTTTAATTAAATTCCTTGGCCTTTGCTAAATAAGCAGCTCGCATCGTAGGTGGGACCATACTACCGCCAGTTGCCCATACAAGATGTGTGGCTTGTGGTAGATGGTTTACTAATGCGTTCTTTTCTAGATAGGATTGACCTTGTTGTAATAAACGAATGGCTCCATACATTCCTGCGTGTGCAGATGGCTCTAAAAATAAACCTTCACTTTCCATCGCTAATCCCAGAGATGTAAACAGCTCTTCATCTGATACAGTATAGCAACCACTTATATACGTCTCCATCACTTTTCCTACAAATTTGGAGGCACGACCAACGGCTAACCCATCCGCTTCTGTTCGATTGTCAAGGCCAATATCTTCTACACTAATTGCATCATGTAAGCCTGTCATCAGCCCGATCGTCATACAAGGAGAAGCGACAGGTTCTGCAAAGAAAATATGCACATGCTCACCGTAAATTTCTTTTAATCCATAGGCAACACCACCTGGTCCTCCACCTACGCCACATGGTAAATAGACGAACAATGGATGTGCTTCATCCACTGAAATATTCGTCCTTTCTAGCTGTTCCTTCAAACGCTTGGCAGCTACGGCATAGCCAGCAAATAAATCCTTTGAATTTTCATCATCAATAAAATGACATTTTGGATCTTGCTCAGCTTCTTGTCGCCCCTGCTCAACAGCTACACTGTAATCAGCTTCATATTCAATCACTGTCGCACCCTTTTCACGCAGTAAGGCTTTTTTCCACTCCTTGGCATCACTCGACATATGTACAACGACATTAAAGCCGAGCTTCTTGCCCATAATGCCGATACTTAATCCTAAATTCCCCGTAGAGCCTACTGCAATCGTATATTGTTGGAAGAACGACTGAAATTCTTCTGTTGCTAAAATTGCATAATCATCCACTTCTTTAAGTCTTCCACTTGCCAAAGCTAGTCTTTCTGCATGTTTTAATACCTCATAAATTCCTCCACGTGCTTTGATCGAGCCAGAGATCGGTAATTCATGATCACATTTTAAAAGCAATTGGCCGGGAATCGCCACACCATATGCTTGTTCAATAGCACTTTTCATTGCAGGAATTTCCTTAATCGTTGATTCAATTAAACCATCACTTTCTAGAAGCTCTGGAAATGCTACTTTTAAATAAGAAGAAAAACGTTGTAATGTTGCTTCAGCATCATCCACTTCAGCCATAGTAAAGAGCGTTGTTTCAGGATTTTTCATCCAATTTGTATTTTCCCACAATACAGTAGCCTTTTTTGCTAGTTCGTTCAACTGCGGATATTGTTCGAATAGTTCGTGTTTATGTTCATTTTTCACCTGTAGATTCCTCCAGTTTATGGGCTAAAATTGCTCGTTCACAAATTTGTCGAAATTTCATTTCAAACGAAATATTGTTTTCTTGTGTTCTTTTTTTAGGTCCCTTTGTTCGTCCACCTGCCCTTCTAATTTTTTGACCAACATGCCGCATATCGAGCAAACGTTCGATGTTTTCATTAGACATTTCTCGTCCATTTTGATCAATCGGATACCCTCCTCGTGCTAAAACCATGGCTGCTAATCCGTAATCCTGTGTAATAACAATATCGTGTTTTGAAAGCGCGTTCACTAGCGTAAAATCAACAGAATCTGGACCTTTGGGTACAATAATTGTTATTACATTATCACGTTCAACACGATGTGATGTATCGCAAAACAAGATAGTTTCTATCTCAAACTCAGATGATATAGATAGCGCTAAATCCACTACTGGACAGGCATCAGCGTCTATAAGAACCTTCACAATAAGGCATCATTCCTTTCTCGTAATTAGATGAATCACTTAGAACTAAATTATTTTAATATAATTTTAAAACAACCTCTCTTGCTCAATTTTTCACAAACTTTAAAAGTATTTTATTGAATAGTTTGAAAAATAGATATACGATACATCTATCAACTAAATGGGGGTTTTATTTATGACAATTACAACTGTTAGCAATGAACAATTAGCAAAAGAATACGTAGATGGCGTATTTGAGCAACTTAAACAACAGAATAGTCATCAAGCGGAATTTTTACAAGCAGCTGAAGAAATTTTCATCTCATTAGTACCTGTATTCGCGCAACATCCTGAATATATTAAGGCCAATATTTTATCTCGTATTGTGGAGCCAGATCGTATTATTTCTTTCCGTGTAGCATGGCAAGATGATAACAATCAAGTGCAAGTGAATCGTGGCTATCGTGTACAATACAGCAATGTCATGGGCCCATATAAAGGCGGTCTTCGCTTCCATCCTTCCGTAAATGAATCCATCATTAAGTTCCTAGGCTTTGAGCAAATCTTTAAAAATGCTTTAACAGGGCAACCTATCGGTGGTGGTAAAGGTGGTTCAAACTTTGACCCGAAAGGTAAATCAGATTCAGAAATTATGCGTTTCTGCCAAGCATTCATGACTGAATTATACCGTCATATTGGTCCAGATGTCGATGTTCCTGCTGGTGATATTGGCGTAGGTGCTCGTGAAGTAGGTTATTTATGGGGTCAATATAAGCGTTTAACAAAAGCAAATGAATCAGGTGTATTAACTGGTAAGACTCCTGGCTACGGTGGCTCTTTAGCACGTAAAGAAGCAACTGGTTACGGTACTGTTTACTTTGTGAACGAAATGCTAAAGGATGCAAATGACTCATTCGAAGGAAAAACAGTAGTTGTTTCTGGATCTGGTAATGTGTCTACGTATGCGATTGAAAAAGCGCAACAGTATGGTGCCAAAGTGGTTGCTTGCTCGGACTCTTCAGGCTATATCTATGATCCAGAGGGCTTAGATTTAGATGCTATCAAAGAAATTAAAGAAGTAAAAGGTGACCGTATCTCAACTTACGTTAATTACCGACCAAATGCTACTTTTACAGAAGGTTGTACAGGAATTTGGACGATTCCTTGTGATATTGCCCTACCATGTGCTACGCAAAATGAAATTAACGGTGAGTCAGCTCGTACATTAATTTCGAATGGTGTGAAAGCAATCGGTGAAGGTGCTAATATGCCATCAGACCTTGAAGCAATCAATGAATTCCTAGAGGCAGGCGTATTATTTGGTCCAGCAAAAGCAGCGAATGCTGGTGGAGTTGCGGTATCTGCTCTTGAAATGGCACAAGATTCTAGTCGCGTATTTTGGTCATTTGAAGAAGTAGATGCGAAACTTCATCAAATTATGAAAAATATTTATACAGACAGCAAAGCGGCAGCAGAAAAATATGGCTTCCCAGGTAACCTAGTAGTTGGTGCAAACATTGCTGGCTTTATCAAAGTAGCAGATGGAATGCTTACTGAAGGCGTCTATTAATAACCTTCTATTTTCAATGTTTCCTAGGATTTGATTTCGGAATATTCTTAATTTCAACCAAGGTGGTAACGAACATTCGTTATCACCTTATTTTTTATTTGCAATTCCGTTATAAAACATCAAAATAAACGTTTTAAACGAACATTTTTATCATTAAATATTTAGAACATTCGTGTTATAATTTTAGAGTACTATGAAAAATATTGGAGGGTTTTTTGTGGAATTATTGTATACAGGTAAAACAAAAAATGTGTTCAAATTAGAAGATGGTCATTATTTATTAAAATTTAAAGACGATGTTACAGGAGAAAACGGCGTGTTTGATCCAGGTGCAAATACTGTTGGTTTAACAATTGATGGGGCTGGCTTGGCTGGTTTACGTTTAACTTCTTATTTTTATTCAAAATTAAACGAACAAGGGGTTCCTACTCATTTCGTTGATGCTAACTTCGAAGATGCAACAATGACAGTAAAACCGGCAACTGTTTTCGGTAATGGTTTAGAAGTGATTTGCCGCTTTAAGGCAGTTGGTTCATTCCTACGCCGTTATGGTGCCTATGTAAAGGAAGGACAAGATTTAGACTCCTTTGTAGAAGTAACAATCAAAGATGATGATCGTTTAGATCCTCCAATTTCTGAAGATGCTTTAGCAATGTTAAACCTGTTAACTCATGAAGAATACGCCATTTTAAAACAACGTACAATTGAAATTTCCAAATTTGTAGCGGCAGAGCTTGCTAAAAAAGGCTTAACGCTTTATGACATTAAATTAGAATTCGGCCGCGATGCGAAAACGAATGAAATTTTATTAATCGATGAAATTTCAGGCGGTAATATGCGTGCTTACAAAGGTGATCAGTATATTGAGCCGTTAGAACTTGAGAAAATTATGTTAGCTGAATAATAGAAACAACCCTAAAAAGAGTCGACAATTACGACTCTTTTTTTATGTATGGGCTTATTTTTATTTTCCATGAAACTTTTCTTTACTTCACTCGTATATTAACTATATGTAACAAGCAATTATTCTATTATTTTGGAGGTAGTTTGATGGAAAACTTGAATGAGACATCAAAAGAAGAAAGGTCAAAACTAAATCCATTTTTATCGGTTTGGATGCATCCAAAGCAAACGACTCGTTATATGATTAATGAAAAATCTATCGGCTTTGCAATTTTGGTTTTGTCTATTGGTTATATTGGCTCCCTTATGTCTGGATTAATTGATTCAGAATTTCTTCCTGATTTTTCGCCATGGCTTTTAGTCCTGTTATGTGTCATTTTTGCTCCTATCGCAGGTATGATTGGCACAGCTATTTCTGCACTCATCTCTTGGCTATTCGGGAAATTATTTAAAGGTACTGGGACTTACTCGGACTTATTTAAGGGGTTAAGCTTAACTGCAATCCCATATATCGTACTGATTCCACTTTATATTATTTGGTTAATGACTTCACCCGATTCATTATTAGATCCTAATTTTATGGGTTCATTACCGTGGATTTTTTGGCCAACTATTTTAGTAAGCATCATTGTGACGATTTGGTCATTTGTTATTTCTGTAGGTGTAGTCGCTGAAGCACATCAAATTTCAAACTGGATGGCTTTCTTCACCATCTTTATTCCAGCCATTATTATCTTCATCGTATTATTTGTTCTTTTCTTTGTCATACTCATCGGAATTATTGGTGTTGGCATGGTGTAAAAACTTGAGACAAAGCCTTTGTTAACTCGAGACAGCTTAATAATAAAAGCAGATAGAGAAAAAGCCTGTAACTTTTCTCTATCTGCTTTTTTTAATTTTATTAGACAGATAGTGCTGTACTTTGCTGGAATAGCTCAGATACGCCAGATTCTACAGCTGCCCCACTTACTGCGCGTGAGACGATTGCCACAACGCGTTCGTCCAAAGATTTAGGCACAATATATTCTTCCTTTAGTTCCTTATCACTCACAAGGGAGGCAATCGCTTCTACAGCAGCTAGCTTCATCGACTCATTAATATCCGTAGCACGCACATCTAAAGCACCACGGAAAATACCAGGGAATGCAAGAACATTATTAATTTGATTTGGATAATCCGAACGGCCTGTTCCCATAACACGTACCCCCCATGCTTTGGCATTTTCATACGTGATCTCTGGATTTGGATTGGCTAAGGCAAAGACAACTGGATTTTCATTCATGGACGCAATATGTGCCTCTGTTAATAGATTGGCTACAGAAACTCCAATAAAGACATCTGCACCTGTTAGTGCATCCTCTAGTGTACCATGTTGCTTCTCTGGATTCGTCAAATGAGCAACCGCTTCTTTAATCGGATTCATCCCCTCTGTACGACCCTCATAAATAATACCCTTTGTATCGCACATATAAATATTCTTATAGCCCATTTGTACAAGTATACGTAAGATCGCAATGCCTGCAGCACCAGCACCGTTAATCACAACCTTCATCGTTGCAATATCCTTTTTCACAATACGATTGGCATTAATCATCGCTGCTCCTACAACAATCGCTGTTCCATGTTGATCATCATGAAAAACTGGAATATCACATTCTTGACGTAGGCGATCTTCAATTTCAAAGCATCTTGGTGCTGAAATATCCTCTAAGTTTACCGCACCAAATGTCGGGGCAAGCGCCTTCACAATGCTGACGATTTCATCCGTATTTTTTGTATCTAAGCATATTGGAAAAGCATCAACATTGGCAAAACGCTTTAGTAAAATCGCCTTCCCTTCCATTACAGGTAATGCCGCTTTCGGTCCGATATCTCCTAACCCTAAAACCGCTGTCCCATCCGACACAACAGCTACCATATTACCCTTCATTGTATAGTCGTACACAAGCGAAGGATTTTTCTCAATCTCCACACATGGCGCTGCTACCCCCGGTGAATAAGCCAAGCTAAGATCATAGGAATCTTGTACAGGTACCTTTGAGCTCACCTCTAATTTTCCGCTATAGTGTGCATGCATTTCTAAAGCCTTTTTCATTACGTCCATTCCATCCCATCCTTTTCCCTTTGATTTTTTATTATATTTCAGAATCATAATACTTTGTGAAAATATAGTCAACGAATTTTCTGTCAATTTATTCTTAACTTCAATAATTCAATGTTTAATGACTTTCATTACATTTTTCTGTCAAATTAAACATTTCACAATCAATTATTTTAAGATAATTAATGCGATTGTTAACACATTATAAAGTGTACACATAGAGCCATTTAGCCTGCTCAACTTTTCACATAGTATTTTTCTTATGTAAATGAGAATTTTTTCACAAACTTTTGTAAGCGCATCCATTGCCCTGATTGACTTCGTCACAATTTATTCACATTTTTTCACAAAGTTTTTTATTATACAGATCAAAGTATTTGTGAAATTCTTAACAAGACAAAAAAGAGCCCTATATAAAGGACTCTTCGGTAAAATGATTAATAAAGGCCGTGATGATATGCTTGGAAGACCATTGCTCTCCCGAAACTTTTGTAATCGGATAATCACGAGGAAAAATTGATTTGGTGATTTCCTCAACAGAAAAACCTTGCTTAAATAATTGCTTCACTTTTCCTTGCATGTCTTCCAAATAAGCAATTTTTTCTTGTATTTTCGTTCGACCATCCACTATAAAGCCTGCATGACAGCAATAGACGACATCGAAATCATAGTTTACTATTTTCCTTAAAGACGCCAAGGTATGGACAATGTTTTCTTCATCAAGCACAACCTTTGTCTTTGGCTGGATAAACAAATCACCTGTAAACATAGCGCCTGTTTCCCGATTGTAAAAAGAAAGATGATCTGTAGTATGCCCAGGTGTTTCAATAACATCCCATGTTGCTGCGTTCGTTTGTAAGGTTTGACCAAATGGTTGGGCAACAAACGCGGGTCGTTCCCCCCACAATGCCTGACGATAGAGTGGATAGTCTCCATCTTCAGCACAAAGATTGACTGAATCACGATGAATATAAATAGGTACATTCTTATGATGTTGAATCCACGCTGCATTTCCTGCATGATCCTCATGTGAATGTGTTAATGCCAATTGCTCTATCGGTATACCCTTAAAAAAGGATTGAAATTCCTGCGATAGTGAGTAGGAACCTGTATCAATTAGTAACCCATCCACAAAAAAACTGTACACACTCATACCAACCCCCTGCACCGCAACTTTCCCATGCGCACATTGTACACCGCGATGCTGCTGAATCTCGATACTTTTCTCCCGTTTAAACATCCTGCTCCCCCTTTGCCCCTTGTACAAAAAGTGTAGCATAAAATGAATGGTGAGTCATTTTTGTAAGTAGGTAACAACAAAGGATTTGTTTTTTACATGTTTACGAAGTGCTAACACATGAAGAAATAATCGTATATTTACAGCCAATAAAAGCAATGCGCCTAGGAACAATAATCCCATCTGCCAATCATTTGTAACATTCATTAACAGCGTCCAACTTATAATGACAGCAAAGGTAATCGCTATATATTTTTTCATCACTCTTGTAGTGGAACCCTGTATATCGTGTTTTTGTTCAATGCTTAATAAAATTTTTCCAAATTCCATTATGATCAGCAATTTAATTCCTTGAATTAAAACCGTACTCCAATAGAAGAGAAGATGTGAAGAAAAGAAAGTACTCATCAAGGCAAGAATCATAGCGCAAGCCATATATTTGCTGATAGGTGTTTTTTCTTTATAGAATGAAAGACTTTTTAAATAGGCCCCATAAACAAGGATATCTTGTAGAAGATTAGCGTATTTAAAAACATTTAAATAGATAAATTGAAAAAAGAGCGCCACTGCAAACCATTGTAAAAGTTTTACCTGTTGTTTAGATTCACTCATTGTTTTCACGCACCTTTTTCACCAAATTCGACGTAAAATACGCTTGCGAATATACTCTTTTAGTTAAATAACCATCGGGGCCACTAAAACCTATGGACGTATTGATATCTAAAGGAGCTTCCTTCAATTGAATAGTCAGCTCCAAGCGTTGACCTTTCGTCACTGAAAAAGGGAAATCACTTGCTGTGTAGCGCTGATCGTTTAATCGCCATTCTTTCAACAGTATTTTATCCTCTAATGTAGCTGGAACATAAAATGCATCAAAAACTGCATCCTGCTGAAGGGTAAATGATATGATTTGTTCCGAATCATTTTGTGACTGACTATAGCTATTATTCATGATCTGATTTTCATCAATGAAGGTTTCCCTCGTAAAATGAATTGGGGCAGGTAATTTCACCCCGTCATTTAATACAAGATAAATAGTTTTACTTGCCATCACTTTTTTCATCGTGTTTAAATCAAACTGAAAAAAAGCTAATCGAATATTTTGATAGCGTAAATCTTGAGAAGTATCCAATGGATAATAAAAGCCATTGACTAGATTTGCTTGCTCTGTTTGATCATATACTATTGGTAATTGCACGTCTTCTGCCTGTAAATATTTCACATATCGATGGTCATCTTTGTTTGTAATATAGCGTACCTCTAAAGCATTCTGTAAGCTATCTGTAACTTCAATTGCAGCAGGAACCACTATCGGTTTTATGAATTGATGTTGTAAAAAAATCGTACTGTTACCGATCAGTAAAATCAAAACTATGGCAACACCAATCGTCTTTTTCTGATCAGCGCCAACTTTAAGCTTTTTCCTAGAGATGTACAGTATGATGCATACGCACAAAATAGCCAAAATCCAGTACATTGGCGAAGATAAATGATCTAATTGTGACATTAACGCACTAGCCCGATCATTATCTACGTGTTGTTCCCCCACCATGAATGCCACAAATCCACCCGTTGCAAGTGTTACAGCAACAGTCAAGACTTTAGGTACCCAGTGCAAAGGCTTATGCTGCTCTTTTGTTGCTTGTTCAATACCTTGTAGACTACGCTGATGTAACGATTCTGGAATGTCTATTTGATCCATCTGCTTTTTTAGATCGTTCACCCTTGCCCCTCCTGTTCCAGTGCCTGCTTTAATTTTTTAATGCACGATACAAAATGGTTTTCGTCGTCCCTGATTTAAGCTGCAATACCTGAGCCACCACCCGCTCACCCCCCTTTATCTATTAGACTATTAAACTATGCAATTTAGCTTTGCAAAACAGAAATTTCCTCATTTTATGTATTACTACCTGAGCATGCTCTCTCCACTTTGATGGATTTTTTGATCAAGTATAAAATTCTATCCCCTACTTTAAAAGGGGTATCCTTCACTTTTTCATTTTTATCCGTCACTTTGAACAGGTTATCCGCTACATTAAATTTTATCCGTCACTTTGAACGTTCTATCCTCCACTTTTTCTTCCTTATCCGCCAATCTGAGGAGGTTATCCGCTACATTAAATTCTAACCTCTACTTTACGCTCTATCCACCGCACTATAAAAAAACGCCCACCGAAGTGAGCGTTTCTTTTTATTCGTTTGTGCCTTTTTCCACGTCATATTCTGTAATCCAATCACTGAAGCTACCTACATATAATTGGATGTTGTCATAGCCTTCATCTGCTAATACGGCATAAAGTGGAGAGGCGGTTACGCCGCTGCCACAGTAAACCACAACCTGTTCATCAGGTGTAACTTTTTGACGTAATGCATCGTTTGCCTTTAGTTGACCATTTGACTTCAATTGCTCCCAGTCAAAGTTTTTCGCAGTTGGGATATGACCTGCTACTTTATCCAAAGGCTCTACTTCTCCTCGATACCTTTCAGCAGCGCGGGCATCGAGTAAAGTAGCTTTTACCTCTCCATCTACAATGGCTTTTACGGCTTGGCGTGGTGCATAAAGCTCATCTTTCCAATCAAACTCAATGATAGTTGGAGGATATTTAATAATATCCTTGGTAAAAGGAATTTTTGCCTCTAGCGCAGGGGCACCTCCGTTGACAATCACTACATTTGGGAAACCAGCATATGTTAGCATCCACCAGGCGCGTGGGGCAAATGGAGCTGCTCCTTGGTCATAAACTACAATCTGATCTTCATACCGTAATCCTAGTTCTTGAAAAACGGATGCCAATTTTTCTTTGCTTGGCATTGGATGACGACCTTCTTTGCTGTCCATATCCGATAACTGCTGTTCTAAATCAATATAGATAGCACCAGTAGCATGACCTTCCTCGAATGCTTTTTTGCCAGCCTCTTTGTCCTGAAGATCGAAACGAGCATCGATAAAACGGACGCCATCATACTGAATTTCATCCACTGATTTGAATACTTTTCCCATTAGAATCACCTCATGCGTATTGTAATTGTGCGTAAATCGCTTTCCAAGAAGCTAAACGACTCTCTTCTTGTAAGGCTAATCTTTCTGTGTCAATTTGTTCAAGCGCTTGATGATAAATATAGTAACGTAATTTTTCGGCTTCCTCTGCTATAAACGTAATCGCCCATGTCATGAGAGAAACTTTCTGTGCATCTAAATAATCTTGTGCATCTGGCTTTGTTACAGCTTCTAGTGCCTCACTTAGCTTCACTTTTTCATTCTTTTCAAAGAAAGCTTTTTGATTGCGGAAATGAGATTTTACGCTAGCATATTTGGAAATATCCGCAAACGGTCCTTCAAAATCCAATAAATTTGGCTCAGAGGATTCAAAGGCTAGGAATGAGAAGCTTCGATTTAACTCTTTCAATTCGCGCACTTCATCTTTAAAACGTTGTTGCATCTTTTTGCTAATGAATTGCGATAAACGGAAGTTTGTTACACGCATTTCTTGAGTAAAATCAAAACGCAAGCTTTGCATCACTTCTTTTAATGCATGCTCCAATGCTTGTTGTGCGGGCATTGCAGCAAAGGTAGAAGGATTGTAGCCTTCCTTAAAGAACTCAGGGTAACGATAATAAACACGCTGAAGAACATAATAGAGTAGCTCATCAAGCTCCTGCTTTGTTTCACTCTCTAACATGCTCGTATTCAGTACACTGTACTTCGATTGAATATGTTGTTCAAGTGTTGTTAATTCCTCTAGTCGCTCATCTTTACGTTTTAAGTTTTCCTCTGTTTGGGCAATTAAATCCGCCAAACGTTGCTCTGTTTTATCAACTTCCTCTGCAAGAGCTTGAACGGCTAATGCACTCAATTCATCATTTAAGAATGTATGGAAGTCGCTTTCAAACGGTGGCATCCCTGATGTTAAATCCGCACCTTCTACCTTTTCCTTCAACGCTAAAAGACTAGATACCCCATATAGTCTTGGGAAGCGAATGCCAAAGCGTTGTAACTCTGAGCGTACATAGCCTTTTACATCTTCCTGTTCTTCATCCGTTGTTGCCAAATCAATTGCATTGACAATAAAGAACATTTTATCAAGCTCAAATGCATCCTTCACACGACCAAGCTGAATTAAAAACTCGCGGTCAGCTTTGGCAAAGGCATGGTTATAGTACGTAATAAATAGGATGGCATCAGCATTACGAATATATTCAAATGCTACGCCTGTATGGCGGGCATTAATAGAGTCCGCTCCTGGCGTGTCAACAAGTGTCACGCCCATACGTGTTAATGGACTATCATAATAGAAGTCGATATTATCAACAAAGCAAGATTTATTTTCTTGTGCTACAAATTTTTCAAACTCTTCACGGTCT
Source organism: Lysinibacillus sp. AR18-8 (assembly GCF_001705465.1). Lineage (NCBI taxonomy): Bacteria > Bacillati > Bacillota > Bacilli > Caryophanales > Bacillaceae > Lysinibacillus > Lysinibacillus sp. AR18-8. The sequence continues at coordinate 233,401 of NZ_MDGU01000015.1, read as the reverse complement.
ACGCGGAGGATAGAACCAAACTCAGACTTAAAGGTTGGATAGCCTTCTTTATAGGCACGAATAAATGATTTATGAACATTTAAGCGTTCGTCCGTTAACTGCACTGCAAGCCCTTCATCAGCACGATTATAGGCTTCCTCCAATGTCGATACAGACAAACCAATCGCCGCATAGGAACCTTGAATATCCTCTAGCATTTGTTCCGCAGTTTTAAGCTGTACATCCGCTGTTTCATGTGGGTGTTCAGGTGTAACTGGACGAATTTTATTGATGGCCGCAGTTGTTGGGTTTGGTGATACAGGTAACACCTTGGCTCCCATTAAAGCGTTTGAGAAGGAAGATTTCCCAGCACTAAATGCGCCAAACAATGCAATAGTAAAATCCTTTTTCTGTAGTCGTTCTACTTTATTTTCAAGGTATTGGGCTACTTCAGCAAAGCCTTGCACCTCTTTGACTGCATTGGCAGTATGGAGTGCACGATTAATCACACCATCGATTGGTAGAGTCGTTGCACTAGTAGCTTGCTGAGCTTCCTCTTGTTGGATGATTTGCTCTTTTGGCTGCAACATGGACTCGTCAAATAGACGAATTTCTGCTAAATCTTGCTTAAATGATTGTTCCCAATTTGTAAGCTGTTGATTGGCAACTTTACGAATTTCATTGCTCGCTTGATGCATAGTGCTTGCACTATATTGCTGATAGCCTTCAATTTCAAGGACCGCATTAATGGCATCTACTTTGTCCTGCATACCCGCCATTTTTAATTTTGATGGTGCGGCAGTTTCTGTGGCTACAGCTTCAAGAGTTGTCGCTTGCGCATTTTTCCAGCTATCTGTCTCCTGAATGAAATAGCGCTTTGTTGCTTCTGCGATACGGTTAGCGAAGTTTAACACAGCATCACCTGTTAAAATAGCGCCTGTTTGAACTTGCTGCTCAATCAATGAAAAAGGTAAGTCAAATACATAGGCATCAATAGCAGCGGCACGTTCCTCATTTAATGCACCAACGTCCTTCAATGCCTTTTTCATAAGACCTTTTAAATGCCCCGTGATTTGTGCATGGACCACATTTTGATAGGCACTATACGCATTTTCTTTACGTCTGTTTCGCTCTTCCTCTGTTTTTTTCTTTGCAGTAAAGAGCCCTCCAACTTTAAAGCCTTCCTGCATGCTTTCTAAATAAAGGCGTAAGTGATCGCGTAAATCAGCTGGCATAATTGCAGCATTCGCGAGCAACTCCTTACGTTGCTCCTCAAACGTTTCGTTCCAAGCTTCTACTGAAAATAATTCAACCTGACGATTTAATTTATTGTATTGCTCTAATATATCTTGATGGTGTGCCCAGTCATCCGCACTTAAAATTTCTTCATCAATTGCTAAACGATCCTGTCTTTCTTCCATTAAATAATTGTCATGCTCGCTTTGCAATAAACGCAATGTATTCGTAGCTGTTTGCACAAGCTGCTCCTGCCAGTCATTCATACTGTCCATCACGATTTTCTTTACTGCCTCAAAATCATTATGTGGATGCTCTGGCTCTCTTAATGATGTAAAGAAAACACCCTTCGGTACAACACCCCATGCTGCAAAGGACTGATGAACAGTTGCTTTAAATTCTTCGAAGCTCAATTCATTATCCTTATGCTTATCAATCATATTGACAATTAAATAAACATTTGGATTATATTTCATTAATTGCTTTGTGAATTGGAAATTTAATTCCGACTGCACATGGTTGTAGTCCATTGTATAAAATACGATATCGGCAATATGTAATGCTGATTCCGTTGACATGCGGTGTGCATCATCTGTGGAGTCTACCCCTGGCGTATCCATTACAGTAACACCTAGTGGTAATGTAGAGGCACTGTGTCCAATCTCAATCTGTGACACTAAATCCCCATTTTTACTTAGCTCTTTTACTGTTTTAAAATCATAGCCAGCCTCAAATTTTACGGGCTTTTCATTGTGCATATAAACAATTGCATAGTCTTCCTCTGATTTATGAACTTTGACGATGTTCGCACTTGTTGGAATTGGACTAGATGCCAGTAGATTTTCACCAGACAGCGCATTAATCATACTGGACTTCCCTGCAGAGAAATGGCCTGCAAAACCAATCACATACTCTTTTTGCTGAATTTTTCGAGCAAAAAGTGATGTTTTATCCATACGCTCTGTATCACCATTATGCTGATAAATTATGTATTGCAAAGAGGCTTGCTTTAATAGCCCCTCCAATTGTTGTTCAAAATCTTTCATGAAACCAGTAACCCCTTTTTCATTAATTATTCATAATTAGTATTCTACCTTATTCAACTAGCAAAGTATAACACTAATTTAAAGCATATATGCCAACGTTTCCATCCTTACAAAAACATGTTTATACAAAAAATCTATGCCAAATGATAGATGGTCAACTAGTTCTTTTTATATTTACTTCATATTTTATAGTAAGCATATTCGGGGCAAAGTTATATTTTTTATGAAGGGAGTGTGATGCCATATGATAAATCCTAAGTCTCATCAAATCATTGAAAAATATTGTTCATGTAACTGTGAGGATCGATTTATCTGGCCCCGTATAAAAGCAACAAACGGAATACCCATGGTTCCTCCTGAAGTAGTCCCTGAAGGTATGATTATACCAACGATCCAGCGATATTTTTATATCGTTACAGCTGATCTTGATCTATCGAATGGGGCAACTCTTCCAGCCAATCTCTTTTGGAATGATGAAGCAAATTCTGTTACTGAGTTTACAATTTTTTCACCTAATGGTTACGTTAACCTTTATATTAATGCAGTAATGCAGGAAGGCGGTATTTATTCGGTAACGCCAGCCTCCCTGACAATCGTACCTTATAATGCGACATTGTATAGAGGAACACCCATTATTATTGAATCGCTAGGCTTTACAACGAAATAAAGGAAATGAAAGGAGGTGAATTGGGTGGCACTTTCCATTATTAATATTCACGTCAATGTAACAGGTAGTTCTACAAGGTTTTTTAACGTCTTAGCTGCACCCCTTGTCATTGCAGATGGCACAACAGTCGCTGCAACAACGTTTTTAAATGATAGCGGTACAGCCGCAACAGCATTCCCAGAAGTCGCAAATGGTTACTATAACTTATATATCAATGGTGTTCTTCAGGAGGGTGGTGCCTATACAGTTTCTACAACTGAAATAACGTTTAATACTGTCACAGGTACACTTTCTGCTGGTACGCCAATTGTGCTCGAAGCTGTGGAGCTAGTGACAACAATCTAAATAAAATGGATGCCTTGTTTAGGGCATCCATTTTATTGTAATTGCTTTCTGAGACCTGCAATTTTTTTGGCGTAATCTATCGCACGTGGGCCATCTCCGTGAATACATAAGGTTTGCACCGCAACTTTAATTTTTTGGGACTCGACCGACAACACTTCATTAGCAGTCAAAATACCTTTTACATGCACTAGCATTTCTTCTTCCGATTGTATTAAGGCATTTGGTTCCTGTCTGTTCACTAATGTGCCATTATCGTTATAGCGTCGATCCGAAAAAACCTCCTCATATACTTGAAGCCCTATGTCTCTAGCAATCTCTACGATGAGGCTACCAGATAAGGCATATAAAATAAGGTGTGGATTAAAATCATACACTGCATTGACTACAGCCAACGCTTTTTCACGGTCGTTCGCGCATTGATTATAAAGTGCGCCATGTGGTTTAACATGATGAAGCGTACCATTTTCAATCTGCACAAATGCTTGTAAGGCACCAATTTGATAAACCATCATATCGTAAATTTCACCTGGGCTACATTCCATGTTACGGCGACCAAACCCCTCTCGATCTGGATAGCCTGGATGCGCACCAATGTGAACGTTTTTACGAATGGCGCTGCGTACAATTTGATGCATAATTGAATGATGACCCGCATGATAGCCGCATGCAATGTTGATGGAAGTTACATAGTCTAATAATTCTTCATCCTTACCCGTGATAAAAGCATCATAGCTTTCACCTAGATCACAATTGATATCAATTGACATCATGTTTCCTCCAGTACAAAGTGAATTGTGTTAAACATACGCATTTGCGCTACTTTATGTAAATCTTCTTCATGAACTGTTGCGATAATAGGATAGCCTCCTACTGTTTGAGCATCAGCCATTAGGATAATGGGATCACCACTTTGCGGCACTTGGATTGTTCCGAACTGTGTAGCTTCTGACAGAATATCCTTCATTTCCTGAAGTTGTAAGGCAGGTCCTTTTATGTAGTAGCCCATACGATTGCCGCCGATAAATTGAAAAGGATTTTGTAAAAATTGTTGCTGACTCTTTTTTGTAAATAAATGAAAGTGTGGTCCTTTAAACAATCGAACCGTAATAGAACTGTCAAAATGTGGACGATAGGATGGATATAGCCCTCTATTATATTTTAAAGACGATGATACCTGCCCATACAAAATACTTCCTTTTGTAATTCGTGTTCCCAAATTGCCAAGGGGGAGGCAAGATTGGCTACCAAGCTCATCGGTTGTATGAAAACCTCCTAATGGAGTTAAGTAAACAATAGAGCCTTGATGGACACCCTTGATAGATAATCTATCTCCCCTCGTTAAATGGAATGTTTTCCACATTTCGATTGGTACATGATTAACCAAGCATGTACTATGCCCCCCTGTTAATACATAGACACCATCAGCAAGCGCCTCAAATTCAAAACCACCAACAAACATTTCAAAAGACGTTTGATCATGGTGATGATGTAAGATTCTTTGAGCTGCATTAAACGATCGATGATCCATTGGACCAGATAACGGAATACCAAATGCCCGATAGCCGTACCTTCCTTTGTCTTGTAAGCTACCATAAACCCCTTGTTTTGTTACGATCAGAAGTGGCTTCAAACGCTACACTCCTTTGCTTTTCATTTCCCAAAATTGCTGTTTGGTTATTTCATAAAACTGAACTTCATCACCAAGTTCAAATAAAAATGGCTCTTTGCCATGAACATCAAATAAATCCAAAGGTGTTTTCCCTATAATATTCCAGCCACCAGGTGAATCGACAGGATAGATTCCTGTTTGTCCACCCCCAACCCCAACAGAGCTTGCCGATACAGATGCCCTTGGTTTCTGTAAGCGTGGCACAAATAATTTAGAATCAAGCTCGCCTAAGTAAGGAAAGCCAGGTAAAAAGCCGATTAAATACACATAATAGCTTTTGGACATATGCAATGTTTTAATGTCCTCAAAAGGTAAACCTGTGAATTTCATGACGCGCTTTGAATCTAAGGCAAATTCCTCATCATAGCAGACGGGTATTTTTAAAAATCGATTCGTTCCTTTATCAATTGTTGTGGAGGCTTGCATCTCAAGCCACTGCATTTCTAAATGTTCAACATCTATTTTTTGTTTAATATAAGCTGTTACTGTATGGTAGCTTGCAACACTTTCAACTAGGTTATGTCGTAGCTGCAGTTTCAGAAAACGATTAAACGTTTGGACCGCATGAAAGTTTGAGTGGGAGATTTCCTCTTTGAATGCAAAACGAATAGTATGTTGACTAATCCACATTGAATGCGGAAAATCAATGATTGCTTGCACGTGCCGTCTCCTCAATACAAAGCTGTACTGCAGCTATCAAATCTCCGATATGCCAGCCGGGAATTTTGCCATGTTGGATGGCCAGCTCAAATGATGCTGGAATATGAATAAAGCCTGCACGAACCCCTTTATGTTGCTGTGCATAAGCAAGCCCCTCATACATAATGTTATTACACAAGTATGTACCCGCTGTATTGGAGATTTCCGCTGGATATCCTTCAGCCTGCAAACGATTTACCATACTGCGAATCGGTAAGTTTGTTAGATAAGCATCTGCCCCCTCCTCATAGATACGCTCATCAACTGGTGTATAGCCATTATTATCAGGCTCTCCGTCCTTCACATTAATGGCAATGCGCTCTGGTGTTACTTTAAAACGACCTCCTGCTAACCCTAATGAAATGATGATTTGTGGTTTCACTTCTTCTATATGTTGTTTTAATTGCTCCGCTGATTGCTGAAAATCTACAGATAGAATTCGTCCGACGATATCATAGCGATCTATCTTCTTTCCATTTAATGCTTCCACAATTTGCATTGTTGGATTTATTTTATAATCAAGAAATGGCTCAAACCCTGTTACTAATATTTTTGTCATATTTGTCACCTGATTTCTATCGGACGTTTTTTAAAGTAGCGTCCAAATTGTTTAATTTTAGTTACTTTAGTAGAAAGTGCTGCTTCAATAATAGCTTGATTAAATAATTTATGTGCTTCAATACAAGAAGTTAATTCTTCATCGTAAACAATTTCATCAGACACTTCAGAAATGATATCTAAAGCCACCCACTGCGGGTAGCGTAATATACTTACAGATGCGTATGTTGGCGTAACTTCCATACTTCGATAAAAATTTATATTTCCCATTTCTTCAATGGGGTACTTTTGCGGATCCCACTTTGTGCCATATTTATAGTAGCGTTCACGCCAATAAGTATTTTCTTGGGCAAATATTGTACCCTCAAAAATCATATTCACTTTTTCAGCTACTTGTTCTAGATTTGTAGCCTGGACTTCCCTCGTATCATAATCCGCATAACGACCAATTCCGTAGATCTTGGCACTTGGAAGCGTGTAAGAAACAGGGAAAATAGGTGGACATGCATATCCTGCGAATGGTTGAACCCATTCACGAGCAGGGATACCATGATCATCAATCACTATATCAGGTGCCCATTTTTTTAAGATGAGTGGTAAAACATTTGCTTCACCAAATACACTTTCTTGGAATTTGACATAGGCAAACTCTAAACCTACCGCATTAAATCTTGCAGCATGATGTTTCCATTTTGGATGTTCTTTTGTCAAGCTCTCCATTATTTCATAACCATCTGGATTTGATAGCGGAATAATGATTATATTAATCTTTTTTAAGATTTCAGGATGGTGACAAATAATATCTTCCATAAGCTCTAATATTGCAGGTGTACTAGATACTTCGTTTGGATGATGGCCAGCTTCAAAGACAATCGTATGCTTTTCATCCGATTTTTTAAGTCCTGAATAAAAGTCACTAGTAATAGGCTCAGTTACTTCAAAAAATGGAATGACATTCCCTTTGTAAGATATATCCCCATAATTTAGTTTGACCTCAGAATAATTTTGATACCGAGTGGATAGTTGATAAACATTTTTAATATTGTATTTTAAATTATCATTCATTTCCATTACTTTCAGATAATTACCTAAATACATTTCTACTGTTTCAAATTGCCCCTCTTGGTTAAATAAAATTCTTTTTGTAACTGGAACTAAATTGGTTTTTTCATGCCATTTGTATGCGCGTATTACACTTTTAATAGGCTTATAAATATTTTCCTCTATATGAATAAAGGGAATAATACCACCAGGAGCTTGATAAGGTTGATTAACTAATCGGCGACCGAGCTCATTAAAATAATCAAGCGTGTTAAAATAAAGGTCTTCGTATAACGCTTCAAAGGACGAGTTTGCTTCTTGCTTCACGTTTAGTTCTTCTTCAATTCCAGATGAAGTAAAGTCAATTTCGATGCGATCAAATAAAGGGAACAATTGTCCTTGATCACGATTTGTTACATCAATATTTAATTTTCCTACTATCTGAGGAAGTAACTCATTGATATACGTTTTATAGAAACGCTCGCGATCTGACAATATTGCATTTTCTTGAACCAGTTTTCCATCTTCAAATAACCTATATCCAGCTGTAGTTGGATAGACTTTTCTCTGACCATCAACATAATCCAATTCACTAATCAGCGGATTTAATTCAGCAATTAATAGATCATCAACATAGACACTATAGATGTGCTGCTGTGTGCTTGAAAGCTCAAATTGTACATGTTCTTTCGGTATACCATATTGCATTTCAATCAATTCATCCACAGGGTAAAGTTCCATAATCCAGCGATTATGTTGTTCTAACCCATTTTTATTAACCCCATCTTTACATATTATTTTTACTTGTTCAAAATGACCCGAAATAGATGGAAGTACTTCCTCTAATATCCAGTATAACCCTGTTTTAAATGCAGAGCGAACTGTAATTGTTTTTAAATTTGAAAATTTCTTATACAAATCTACACTATATTCATCTCGATTTTTTTTAGAAGCTGTAAGATAGATTTCAGCATCAAGCATTTTATTTGGTTCATCTTGCAAAGCATTTAAAATATACGATGCTTCCGATTCATCTTCCCATGTTGTTTCATACAATAAATCTGCTATATTCACTTGTTTTTCGTTTAGCTCCCAAACACCAAATAAGCCACCTTCAGACACATGCTTTTCTTTTGCTATGGAATGTAGGACAGTCGGTAAGCAATCTTTTGTACCACAAATTTGAATAACGTTTCTAGTACTTAACTCCATTAAATTTGCAGTTCCTTGCTTGATATCAATCGTGAAATGTCGATGTTCTTCTGTAACAACTGGTAAAGAAACAGAGGTAGCATACAGTCCTAAACGTAATGCAAGATAGCAAACTTCTTTTATAATGGCGTTTGACATTATTTCTTGTTGTAAATTAATTTTCACACTTAAATGCTGTTGTGGATGTGCCTCGTCCTTCTCACCAGTTCCATAGGCTGACCACAGATGACTTAAACTTTCATAATAAGAGGATGGAATATCCGTATGGGTTTCGGCCACTCCTTCACTTGCTATCGTACTTAACAACGTTGACAGCGAAGACTCAGTCTCATAATAGAGTGTAAAGATAGACCCATTCTGTGAAATAAATGTACTACTATGTTGTAAAAATTCCATTGAGTACTGCTGATTAGACGCTTGAAATAAATCAAAATCTATTTCATTTGACTCTAAGCCTAACCTCGCACAAAAATTAATCAATCCGATTGGAACAAGATTTTTAGGTAAGTTTATAAATAAAGAAGGCTTTTTTATGGTTTCATTCTTATTAAATAAAATTGAAAATATTTTAGAGTTCACAATATCACCTAAACTTTCATATTTGGATCTAAGCGATCTCGTAGCCAATCTCCTAGTAAATTAAAGCCTAGTACAGTTAACATAATTGCAATACCTGGAAATACGGAAATCCACCAAGCTGACGTCATATAATTCCGACTGTCTGCTAACATTCCGCCCCACGAAGGTACTGTCGGTTCAACACCTAACCCTAAAAATGTTAGTGAAGCCTCTAATAAAATAAACTCTGCGATACACATCGTTGCTAACACTAAAATCGAAGAAGCAACATTTGGTAAAATGTGCTTAAGGATAATTTTAAAATGTGTGCCTCCGATTGCCTTTGCAGCCTGTATATATTCTTGTTCCTTTAGAGCTAAAATCTCCCCTCGAATTAGCCTAGCAAAACTAACCCAATATGTAAGTCCAAGAATAATAATGATTTTTTCAATCCCTGTTCCAAATACACTCATAATGACAATTGCTAGTAAAATAAATGGCAGACCTAATTGAACTTCAGCTAACCTCATAATTAAATCGTCCATCCATTTCCCAAAATACCCTGACACAATTCCAAGAAATGTTCCAAGGACTAACGAAATGAGCACACCACAAATACCTACCAAAAGGGAAATACGAGCACCATATATAATCCTACTGAGTAAATCCCGTCCCACTTGGTCTCCCCCCAGTAAATATTGTGATTTACCAGTATCATCTAACCATTTAGGCAAATCTAGACGATGTCCTAAGCTAGCTGCTCCTGGATCATGTGGAGCAATATAAGGGGCAAATATCGCACATAGAATAGTCGTGACAACTAATAATAGACCGATTATCCCAGTTGGATTATTTTTAATAAACTTTAAAATACTTATTATTCTACTAACCTTTTTTATTTCGACTGTTTCTGCTTCCATTATCTGTGTCATTAATTGTCACCTCTTCCAGTGCGTATTTTTGGGTTAATTAATGAATAACATAAATCAACAATTAGATTGACAGCAATCATGATAAGAGCTAGGAGAATTACCCCACCCTGTACGACTGGATAATCTCGTTGATTAATAGAATCAACAATTAATCTTCCGATTCCTGGCCAAGAAAATACTTGCTCTACAATAACAGCCCCCCCTAAGAGTCCACCGAACTGTAACCCAACAAACGTCACAGTTGGCAATAAGGCATTGCGAAAGGCATGTCGAATAATGACAAGCCATTCTCTAATTCCTTTTGCTCGAGCAGTTGTCACATATTGCATTTTAAGCACTTCAAGCATAGAGGTACGAATTAATCGAACTAAAATACCAGATAAAATCAGACCCAATGCAATGGATGGAAGGATCAATGAGCTAAACCCATCAAAGCCCGATACAGGTAACCATTTTAACTGAACAGCAAAGATCAAGATTAGCATAAACGCTAACCAAAAATTAGGGAAAGAGATACCTAATAAAGAAAAAATACGACCAAAAATATCAATGGACTTGCCTTTATAAACTGCAGATAGGATACCGATAGGAATAGCGATTAACAATGCTACAGTCATCCCCCCTAAAGCAAGTGCTAGTGTTGGCCATGCTCGTTCTAACAACATTTCCAAAACAGGACTATTCGAACGATACGATGTACCAAAATCAAGCGTTACTAAATCTTTCATGAATATGATATATTGCTCCCAAATAGGTTTATCTAAACCCAACTTTGCTGTCAGTTCCTCTACTGCTTGTTGTGAAGGTTCCCCAGCACCGAACATGATGCTTACGGGATCCCCCGTTAAACGAATGGCGAAAAATATAATTAATGAGACAGCTATTATCACCAACACTGTATGCGATATACGTCGTAGTATATAGGAAAGCATAATTCCATCCTCCTAATTTGAAATGAAAGAGATAGTATGACAAGCATACTATCTCATAATTTTTTACTTACTCGACAGTGACACCTTCAAATCTAAAGCGGCCATCATGAGGTGGTTGGAAATCTTTTATTCGTTTATTCACTGCGTATATTTCAACCTCAGAATATAAATTAACTTCTGTAGCATCTTCATATAACACTTCTGTCAGCTCTTTAAAGATTTTTTGACGCTCCTCATTATTAATCGTTGCTCGCTCTGCCGTTAATAATTGTTCAACTTTTTCATTTTTATAGGATGGATTCCAGAATTCCCCTTCGTGATACATTAAATAAGCTGTATTATCAAAATCTAAAGTCCAACCACCCCAGCCATTTTTATACATTTGACCAGCTTTCCCTTGTGGTATTAACTCTGATTGGAATGTAGTATTTTCCACACTATTAATAGAAACTTTTAATCCCACTTCTTGTAAATAAAATGCTACTGCTTGGGCTATTTCTTTAAAAGTTCCATCCGTACCTGGAATAAAGAATTCAAGAGTAGTACCTTCAGGAACCTTAGCTTCGGCAAGTAATTTTTTTGCTTTTTCTGGATCATATGGATATGGCTCTAAATCTTTGTTATAGCCAAAAGATAGATTACTTTGGAACGAACTAATGAGGTTGCCATAGCCACCTAAAATTTCTTTCACTATTGTTTCCTTATCAATGGCATAGTTAATCGCTTGACGAACACGTACATCATCTACAGGCTTTTGTGCTGTATCAAAACGAATTGAATACGCTGTAGGAGTGGACACATCCTTTAATTCAATGAAATCAGTTCCTTCTGCTGTTGCTGCTTGCGAAACCTCTAAACGTGTCATAATATCAATATTTCCTGTTTGTAATTCTGCCAGTGCCGTCGCTGTTTCTGGAATCACTTTAAATGTTACTTTATCTAGTTTAATAGCATCTTTATTCCAATAATCTTCATATCGCTCAATAACTACTTGTTTATCACGTTGATAATCAGTCATTTTAAATGGACCCGTACCAACCGGCTTCATGTCAAAATTCTCTGCACCCTGTTCTTGGATATATTTAGGTGGTACGATGACAGCACCATATCCTGAAAGTTTAGTCAATAATACTGGGTCAATGGCATTTAGGTGCATAGTGACTTCATAGTCACCTGTCACTTCAACATTGTCAATCGACGTATAGTTTGAATATTGCGGTCCTTGTTGACCTTCTTCTCCTAGTAGACGATCAAATGTAAATTTAACTGCTTCCGCATTAAACGGTTCGCCATTATGGAAGGTAACACCTTGTCGTAATTTAAACACAATCGTTTTATCATCTATATATTCCCATGATTCCGCTAACCCTGGTTGAATTTCTAAATCTAAAGAACGACTTACTAATCCTTCAAATATCGATGTTGCTACTGTACTCCAAGCAAGTAAAAATGTATCAATTGGGTCCCAGTTTTGTGGGTCTCCTGCCACACGAATAACTAATTCATTTCCACGTGTTGCTGCTGGATTATCACCAGATGATTTGCTACTATTTTTACTTTCGTCTTTTGATGATGTACCGCCACTACATGCTGTTAAAACAACCATCATACAAACAAGTAATAGCGCAATCCATTTTTGTTTCTTCATACATTGTTCATCCCCTTTTGTATTTGTGCTATCTATACGCCATAAGGATATGGCATCGAATAACCTAGTTCAGCAGATATTGAAGCTGCCGTTTCCCACAGACCTTCTAAAAATGCATTTATTTTTTCTTTTGGTATGAGTGTCTCTATGCCCGCTATACTAATCGAGTATTCTACTTTGCGTTCGCTATTGAAAATCGGTACGGCTATTGATACAGTACCTTCTTCCAATTCTGACACGCTGTAGGCATAGCCATTTTTTTTTCCAAATTCAATTAGTTCGAATATCTCTTCATCAGTAACAGGTGTTCCACTAGCATATTTTTTACGAGTTTTTTGAAGTACCTCACTAATTTTTTCTTCTGATTGAAAGGATAAAAGTATTCGTGAACAAGCGCCTGCATAAAGAGGTGCTCTTCTCCCCACCCGTGTATATAATAAAACTGGTTTTAAACTTTCGATTTTTTCGATATAAAGACCATCTGTTTCATCCAGTATGCTTAGTTGAACAGCCAAGTCAAACTTCTGTTGCAACATCTTCATATATGGTATAGCCAAAGAACGAATTTCAATTGAATTTGCAGCAATTGCACCTAATTCAATGAGTTTATTCCCAAGTAGATAATGATCACTCAATACTAACTGTCCACCGCTTTGAACGTAAGGACGTTTTAATACGCCTAAATCTGTAAATGTTTTTAAAAACCTATGTAAAGTCGGTTTAGGAATATCTGTTTCGATCGCTAGCTCGTCTAACCGCCAAGAAGGTTTTTCTTCAGTAAATAACGTTAAAATATTAATACCTTTTTCCAATGTTTTGCTCATGTTAATCGCTCCATTTGCTCTTCATAAAGTAAACAGGAAACTTCATGCTTATCGCCAATTTTTTTTAATTTTGGAGGTGTCACTTTACATATTTCCATGCAGTTTGGGCATCGTGTATGGAATGTACAGCCCGATGGTGGATTAGCAGGATTGGGAACATCTCCACTTAGCACAATTCGCTCCTTTATTTTTGAAGGATGAGATTTTGGTAATGCCGATAGTAAAGCTTTTGTGTATGGATGTTTAGGATTATTAAATAATTCGTGTTTATCTGCCATTTCCACTAACTTACCTAAGTACATTACCCCTATGCGGTCACAAAAATGATGCACTACACTTAAATCATGTGATATGAAAATGTAGGTAAGGTTCATTTCCTTTTTTAAATCTTTCATAATATTTAATACTTGAGATTGAATGGAAACATCCAGAGCAGATACTGGTTCATCTGCAACAATCAATTTTGGATTGGACACTAATGCTCTAGCAATTCCAATCCGTTGTCTTTGACCACCCGAAAATTCATGTGGAAAACGTTCTAACTGCTTTTGTGTAAGTCCAACCTGTTTGGCTACTTCATAAACGCGTTGTTTTCTCTCTTCCTTTGTACCTATTCCAAAATTCACCAAAGGTTCTTCGATTATTTTAAACACCTTCATACGAGGATTAAGGGAAGAAAAAGGATCTTGAAAGATGATTTGCATATCACGGCGCTTTTGACGTACCTCTTTTGGGCTAAGAGTGGCAATATTTTCTCCATTCAGTAAAATTTCACCCTCAGTAGGTGTTAGAAGTTGAATTAATGTTTTACCCATAGTGGACTTCCCGCACCCAGACTCTCCGACAATTCCTAAAACCTCACCCTCATTTACAAAAAATGAAACATCATCTACTGCTTTTAAATGACCTGAACGTGATCCTTTAACTGAAAAATATTTCTTTAAATGTTTAACTTCTAACAATGGACTGCCCATTGACAATTCCCCCTCCTACTTCGTTCTCTTCGTACAGCCAACATCTAACTTTGGTACCCATAGAGGTTGTATATAGATCAGGCTTCTTTTTACATTGATCTGTTGCAAATTCGCAGCGATCGAAAAATCTACAACCTGAAGGCATATCGGATGGTGATGGCACCACCCCTTCAATTGATGGAAGGTACTCTTGTTCTGATTCAATGTCAGGCAATGAATTTAATAACCCCTTTGTATATGGATGAAGCGGATAATTAAACAAATCTAGCACTGTTGCCTCTTCAACAATTTCACCAGCATACATCACAATTACTTTCTCACATATTTCTGCTACTACACCAAGATCATGGGTAATTAAAATGATGGACATATCTAATTTTTCTTGTATGTCTCTCATTAAATCTAAAATCTGAGCCTGGATTGTCACATCTAATGCTGTAGTAGGCTCATCTGCAATTAATATTTCTGGTCCACAAGCCAATGCCATGGCGATCATAACCCTTTGTCGCATTCCTCCTGATAATTGATGAGGATATTCATTTACTACTTTATCTGGTCGTGGAATACCTACGAGACGAAGCATATCAACGGCACGTTCATGAGCTTCTTTCCTTGAAATTTTTTCATGACTATGAATCATTTCCATAATTTGTGAACCAACCTTATATACTGGATTGAGCGAACTCATTGGTTCTTGAAAAATCATAGAAATTTTTTTCCCACGAATCTTTCGCCATTCCTTATTCGATTTTTTATTAATTTGTTTTTGATCTATGTAAACTTCTCCACCTTGCCAGTTAACCCCAGCAGGTAACAATCCCATAAGTGAAAGTGATGTCATGCTTTTTCCACACCCTGATTCCCCTACAATCCCCAAAGTTTTTCCTTTTTCAAGTTGAAATGATACTCCATTCACAATGGCAATATCTTTTTTATTTTGTTGAATACCTATTTTCAAATCGCTTACTTCTAAAATATTCAAACTCATTTCCCCCTCCGTTCCAAAATATGAAACGCGATTCCATTTTTTAAAATCTTAACAGAAGAAACTTAGTTATTTCAATAGTTTTCAGAAAAAAATAAAAATTCCTCTTAATTAAATTATTCTGAAAAAACATTTAATCTAGCGCTGCATTCCTAGAAATACAAAAAAACATGGTCCGAATATTCGGACCATGCCTAAACATGTTTATCAAGTATTAGCTCTTATTTCAAATGTGCAGTTGCCTGGTTCATGACGTATTTTCCAACTCCAATATAGATCACTACAGCTGCTCCAATTAATACGAAAGTCATTGCGAACCGCTCCTTCTTAGTTATTTTTCGTTAAGTTTTCAGACGTTTACATTGAATTTGAAAATCATTCTCATTAATATATTATAAATTTCATGTGAATTCGTCAAGACATACTTTCATCTTACCCTTTTTACATGGTAAGATGTAGAAAAGTCGGAAAAAGGATGCGGTAATGATGAGTAATTCGAAGTACTTTCAAACTATTTTAAACGGGACAATTCACGCTTTAAAAACCATTCTTCCTATGGATATAGAAGTAAAGTCGCCTAGTATTATTTCTGAACCCTTTCAACAGCAACAAATGGGCGTATTAATTGGCTTAATCGGAGATTTAAAGGGACGCGTCATCATTGACTCCTCTCCCGAAGTGTTCAGCGGGATCGGTAGTACCATGTTTGGTATGCCGCTTGAAGGAGAAATGCTAGAATCTTTTACAGGGGAATTTGGTAACATGATTGCAGGAAATTTATGTACAGCTGTTGGGCAAGAAAGCTTAGAAATTGATATCACTCCGCCAACGGTGATGGTGGGCAATACAAAATTATATGGCTTTGAAAAGGCATTTGCACTCCCAGTTTCGGTCCCAAGCGTCGGTGCCCTAACAGTTCTATTAACAATTGAAGAAGAAGCGGAATAGCGCTTAGTAGGTTTTAGTCTGTTACAAATAAGACATTATATGCAAGACATTCAGCATTTATTTGTAAGATTTGCCGTTCGCCCAAAAGGAATAAGAAGGACTGTTCTCCTTCCTTAAAATCTATTATTTTTATTAAAAAAAGTTTATTATAATCATTAAACAAGCCATCTCAATGACTTTTGAGATGGCTTGTTTTTTTTCTCTCTTAAATTCTTCACACTTTTTTCACATAATTCCCCTAGAAGTGTGATTTTTTTCACATCAAAATGTAGGGGATTTTTATATGATGACAGTAAGAAACACAACAATAAAAAGCGTAGGAGGAGCAAAAATGGCAAATAAAAAGAAGTCAGATGAAAATTTAAAAGGTTCACTCTATGCAGTTTTTGGAGTAGGTATTATCATCATTTTACTTTGGGTGTACTGCTTCGATTTGTTCATTGGACGGTTTTAATCTACGAAGAAGGGACAGAAATATATGCACATACATAAGTATGAGAAATACTGGCTTGTGTTTGGAGTTACCACTTTAGTGGCATTCCTGATCATTCTCGGTATCGGAGCATTTCATCAAGGCTCCCATCCAAACAATGGTAAAAAAACACTAGATTACGAGAAAGTGAAAGAGACAGCGCCTTTTGATAATCCAGGTGTCCATAAGGTTGAAGGTAAAGATTGGGATTACGAAGTGGTAGTAGTTGCTTCTGCATTCAATTATAATCCTCCACAAATTGAGGTTCCACTTGGTGCGAAAGTGAAATTTATCGCGACAAGCGAGGATGTTATGCATGGTTTTGAGGTTGCAGGTACGAATATCAATATGATGCTTGAGCCTGGCTATATTTCGGAATATGTAACAGAAGTCAATAAGGTCGGCGAGTTTTTAATCGTATGTAATGAGTATTGTGGTACAGGACATACGATGATGCACTCTATGCTAAAGGTGGTGGATTCAAATGAGTCACACTAATTCAATGACAAAAGTGGATCGTCGAGATGCAAAGCTAGCAATGGCACATATTTACGTGGCATTTATCGCATTGTTATTAGGTGGTCTTGCAGGTTTATTACAGGTTTTTGTACGTTCTGGTCAATTTACTTTACCAGCAGGCATTGGTTATTATCAAGTATTAACAGTTCATGGTGTCTTACTCGGTCTTATATTAACTACATTCTTTATTTACGGCTTCCAAATTGCAAGTGTAAGTCGAACATCCGGTACATTCACTGATACTCAGAGAAGACTTGGCTGGATTGGTTTCTGGTTAATGACGATCGGTACAGCTGCTGCCGCAACGATGGTGTTATTGAATAAAGCAACTGTTCTTTATACATTCTATGCACCATTAAAAGCACATTGGATTTTCTATTTAGGTCTTACATTAGTCGTAGTTGGTTCTTGGGTTGGTGGAGCAGGTCAAATTTTACGCTATGTCCAATGGCGCAAAGAAAATAAAGCGAGTGGACAACGCAGCCCGTTACTATCATTTATGGTAGTTGTTAATAATTTAATGTGGTTCGTGGCAACGCTTGGTGTTGCAGCTTCAGTTTTAATTCAATTGTTACCATGGTCCTTAGGTTTAATTGAACGTGTCGATGTGGCATTATCACGTACCCTTTTCTGGTATTTTGGTCATGCACTTGTATACTTCTGGTTATTACCTGCCTATATGGTTTGGTACGTGATTATTCCAAAAGTAATTGGCGGAAAAATTTTCTCCGATTCTTTAGCAAGACTTTCGTTTATGCTGTTCTTACTCTTCTCTATTCCTGTTGGGATTCACCATCAGTTAACAGAGCCTGGTATTGATGGTACATGGAAGTTCATTCAAGTTGTTTTAACATTTGCTGTAATCGTGCCTTCTCTCATGACAGCCTTCTCGATGTTTGCAATGTTCGAGTTACGTGGACGTGAATTAGGTGGCAAAGGACTATTTGGTTGGTTTAAAAAATTACCTTGGAAGGATGCTCGTTTCTTCGTACCATTTATCGGTATGGTGTCATTTATTCCAGGTGGTGCTGGCGGTATTGTCAATGCCTCTTATCAAATGAACCAATTAATTCATAATACCATTTGGGTTACAGGGCATTTCCATTTAACGATTGCAACAGCTGTTGTGTTAACTTACTTCGGTGCGGCGTTCTGGTTAATTCCACATTTAACAGGTCGTACACTTTCGAAGTCTTTAAATAATCTTAGTAATTTCGCTGGTATCTTATGGGCTACTGGTATGACGATTATGTCTTCTGCAATGCACATTGCTGGTCTGTTCGGCGCACCTCGTCGTTCAGATTACTCCGAATATGGTGGCGCTCAGCAGGCTTATGATTGGATTCCTTATCAAATCGCGCAAGCTGTGGGGGGAACAATCCTCTTTATCGCCATCCTAGTGATCATTTATATCGTCGTGAAATTAGCTTGGTTCGCACCTAAAGGTGACGAAGAATTCCCTGTAGGTGATGTACATGAGCTTAGCGGTCCAACACCAGCTATTTTAGAAAACTTTAAAATCTGGCTTGTTATTTTAGTAGCCTTAATTTTATTCGCTTACACAGTACCAATTATCGATATTATTTCAAACTCACCAGCCGGCTCTAAAGGCTATCAATTGTGGTAAGCATCCAAACGCATCTTCCTATAAAAAAGCGATTTCTCTGTAACGAGAAATCGCTTTTTTCACTTTATAATCAAAGCTTGTTCTTATTGAATGGCATCGATTAAATTTCTAAAGTTCGATAATTTTTGAAACTCTTGTTTTACAAAGCACCTCGTTAACTCAATTAGTAATACATTATTTAACCAACGTTTGAAGACTTATTAACACGGGGGCATACACAATTAGTGGAATAAGCAAAATGACTGCACCAATTTTTCTATTCCCCTTTTGTAATAATAAAATAGTAGTCAAGAAAAATAATGGATAAATAATAAATGTAATTATTAATACACCATCAACTACTTGATATAATTTTCCTGTAAATGCACTTATGAATGGAATTGAAATCCATTCTAGTACGCAAAATGCAATAACCAATATCCACAACCATTTAAGTGTCACCATAATCACCCCTAAATTTTTTAAAAAAGTATCATACATAAGCTACACAAAAAAATATTTACTCAACAATCTGGCCAGATTGTTTAACACAATAGTTCAATTTAAAAATGACTCTTTATTATGTTGAACATTATATAAAAAATATTGATGTAACATGAAATGTAGCTTACTTTCAATCTTAACTTGTAATTTTAGTAGCCTTATTTATATTAGCTTACACAATTCCAATCTTCGAAATTATTTCAAATTCACCAGCGGCTCAAAGGCTTTAAGCTTTGGTAAGAATATTTTCAAAGCAACAAGCGATTTCTCATTTTAGAGAAATCGCTTGTTTTTCTATAGCTGATATAGCTTTGTATATTTTTCTTGTAAATAGTCTGCTAGGTACTTCGCATTTAAGCCTTCCCCTGTCGCTTCTTGTAATAGCTCGAATGGCTTTTTCAATGCCCCATATTGGTGGACCTTGTCTGTTAACCATTCACGAATAGGTAGTAGCTCTCCCTTTTCTAGTAATTCATCAAAATTAGGAATATCCTTGTCCATCGCGTGCTTCCATTGCGCTGCATAGATCATTCCTAATGCATAGGATGGGAAATAGCCAAACATGCCACCTGACCAGTGCATGTCTTGTAATACTCCCTGTGCATCTGTCTCAGGACGAATACCTAAATATTCCTCATATTTATCATTCCATACCTGTGGGAGATCCTTCGCCTGTAAATCGCCATTGAAGAGGTCACGTTCAATTTCATAGCGAATCATGATATGTAATGGATATGTTAGTTCATCTGCTTCAATGCGAATCAATGATGGTTCTACCATATTGATGGCACGTAAAAAATCGGCTAATGCAACATCGCCAAATTGAGCTGGTGAGAAGTGTTGAAGACGCTCATAGTTATGCTCCCAGAACTTTTCATTCCTGCCGACAAAGTTTTCATAAAATAATGATTGGGATTCATGAATCCCCATCGATGTACCAGTAGCTAATGGTAGACCAGCAAGTTTTTCATCAATGTTTTGCTCATACATCGCATGACCACACTCATGAATCGTGCCAAAAATAGCTGAACGGAAATCATTTTCATCATATTTAGTGGTAATACGAGCGTCACCATAATTTAAGCCGATCATAAATGGATGGACACTTTCATCCAAGCGACCAGCATCAAAGTCATAGCCGAGCTGAGTAAGCAATTCTAACGATAATTCACGCTGTGCCTCACGCGGGAAATGCTTAAATAGCATGCTAGTATCAGGCTTATTCGATGAATGAGCAATTTTTTGAACAAGCGTCACAATAGACTCTCGTAATTCACCAAATACTTGATCTACGACATCTGTTGTCATATCTGGCTCATATAAATCTAGTAATGTATTATATGGAGATCCATTTTTAATGCCCCAATATTGAATGAATTTTTTCTGCCATTGAATGATTTCTTCTAGGTATGGTAGGAATAGAGCAAAATTATTCGTTGCCTTCGCTTCTTCCCAAGCCGTTTCTGCCTTCGATTGAAGAATGACGAATTCTTTGTATTCATTCGCAGGAATTTTTTTATTTTGATCGTAATTCTTTCTTACTTCTTCTACTAGACGCAGTGTTACATAGTCAAGATCAGCTTTTTGTGACTCTAATGCTGCTAGAAGCTCTCCTAGTTCTTCACTCGTCTGCATATCAAATAAGGAGGCTGATAATGTACCAATTACCTCAGAACGTTGTGCTAACCCCTTTTTCGGTGCACCCGTCCGCATATCCCAATAAATCACATTGAGCGCTTCCTCATAATGCTGCATTTTCTTCACATAGTCTGTAAATTGTTGAACAGTCATGCATTCATCCTCCTTTTCACGTTATTATTTTATCATATTTTCGAAAATTTTGTATATTGCGGACTTTCTAGGGTAATTATTCAGAATATTCCTTTTTTATCTTCTCTATTATTTTAATATATTGTCTATCCCCCAATCCATAGTGTGGAAATAGAGAAAATAATTGCTTTAACAGGTCATTTTGAGATAGATGGAGGTGTTTTTTTATATACACAGTGATCTCATTCTCTTCATTTAAATAGCTGAAAAATAATTGAATGCCCTGATACATGACAGGTATAAGCGTTGTCTTGGGCAGACGATGGTGCATCAATACTTCCTGATAGACCTCCCCATACGGTCCAAGTTCTATCTCTGTTTCTTCCACTTCATAGGTCATTTCCTTGACCATATAATAATAGACTTTGCCTTGATAGCTTTGTTGCTCTAGGAAAGCGAGGACTGTCAATAAATTCATCTGACAAAACATATCATCTCCAAACCATAAAACAATACATTCATAGTCATTTGTTAACAATGGCTTTAACGGATTCAATGTCACCTGCTCATATTGTTGTAAAGACACCTCATGCCCTATAGCGCGTAGTTTATTAAATTCTTCACTGAAAATGGGACTAATCGTTGGATTCGCACACATCGCTTCATTGAAAGGAACGTAATCGCTGTTGCCCATTAATTGTTGTTTTGCGAACTCCTCATACATCATTTGACCATTTAATACATTCAATAGCTTCTGATCGTATTGCGCATTCATCTTCTCTTGTAATACTTCAATTTTTAATTTCTGAGAAATATCCATCGTCAACCATCCTCCATCATCCTGTAATCTCAACTTTACAAAGGTTTGTAAAGGTTTAGGGGACTTTCTGTAATCATTCGGACTTATACCAAAGTACCTTTTAAAAGCTCTAGAAAAGGATTCCTGCGATGAAAAGCCGTAGTGAAAGGCGATGTCGATTATTTTCTTTTGGGGATCTTTTAATGCAGTAGTAGAAAGATAGATTTTACGTAGTGATCGATATTTTTTAATCGTCATCCCTGTCGCCTGATGGAATTTAAAAGAACAGTAATAAGGAGAATAACCCATATCCTTTCCTAATTGCTCCAATGAAAATCCTTCTGATAGGTGACGCTCAATCCAATCAATCATCTCCTGTACAATGTTGTTCATCCACATCCCTCCTAATTTCATTATAGTAGAAGCGATAATGATTTTTATGATATAAGTTGTGAATGAAAAAAACTGCAGCAAACTTTAAAGTCTGCTACAGTTTCTGCTCCCATAAATACAGGAGAGCTTTCTATATAATTGGGGATTTATACTAGCCTTCAAGTCATGTTCGGTTTCCAATCAAACATTTTTTGAGCTATCATGAAGCTTTATTGGAAAGAAAGTTGGGGATCCTTTCGATCCGTTGAAAAATAGAGTCTGTTTACTCTATTCAATGTTTTGGCAAATAGCAATTACCTGTTTCACAGCTTCTGCAGAGTGCTGAAGGGCTGTTTGTTCTTCATTTGTTAGGTGCAATTCAATGACAGATTCGATGCCATTGCCACCTAAAATAGTTGGTACCCCTAAAAAGAGATCGTGGTACCCATATTCTCCTTCTAATAGGGCAATAGAAGGGATAATTTTTCGTTGATCTTTGATAATAATTTCAACCATTTGGGCACACGCTGCTGCTGGTGCATAGTAGGCACTACCATTACCTAGTAAGCCAACAATTTCACCGCCGCCTTTACGCGTACGCTCTACGATTTGCTGTAGTCGTTCCTGAGGAATTAGTTTCTCTAATGGAATGCCGCCTGCATAGGAATAACGGATTAATGGTACCATTTCATCGCCATGTCCTCCTAGGACGAAGCCTGATACATCCTCTGGTGCAATGTGAAGCTCCTGCGCCACAAACGTGTTGAAGCGAGCTGTATCTAATACACCAGATTGACCAATGATACGATTTTTGGCAAAGCCTGTTTCCTTATGACACACATACGTCATGGCATCAACAGGATTACTCAACACAACAACAATACTATTTGGAGCATAGTGTTTAATTTGTCTTGAAACCTGTTGAATGATTTTAGCATTTGTTGTGACTAAGTCATCCCGACTCATTCCTGGTTTACGTGGAATACCTGCTGTAATAACAACAATATCCGCGCCAGCGATATCTTCATATTGACTCGTGCCTTTAATGGACACATTGAATTTTTCGATGGGGCCTGTTTGTAGCAAATCCAAAGCTTTCCCTTTTGTCGGGTTCTCGGCCTCTGGAATATCAACAAGCACTACATCGCCTAATTCTTTCTGTGCTAAAAATAAACTCAGTGTGGAACCAGTGTGGCCTGCTCCAATAACAGCGATTTTATTTTTACGAAATGCCATTATGCCTCACCTCGATTATCTGTCGCCGATGTTGTTTCTGTTGTTTTTTTAGCACGGGTTGCTGCTGGTGCAGAGACAGCCTTTTTCTTTGGTGCCTCTGGTCCTTTAATCATTTTAAAGACATCTTCATCAGGTCTCGGAATGACGTGAGCGCCTAATAATTCACCAACACGCATAGCTGCTGCTTTTCCAGCCTCTACTGCAGCTTGTACAGAACCTACGTCACCCTTCACGACAATCGTCACGATGCCACCATCCACAAACTCTTGTTTGACGATTGTGACGTCTGACGCTTTAATCATCGCATCAGCAGCTTCATAAGAGCCTACTAATCCTTTTGTTTCGATCATTCCAATTGCGCTACTCATTGTCCTCACCTCTCATTACTTCCGTAGAATCAATAATACCAATGACAACTGCATCAATCGGTAACGGATTATCTTTCATAATATAGCGAGATGACCCACCACTTGTAATCAGGACATCATCACCAATACCCGCTCCTATACGATCAGCTGCAACCATTTCTGTGCGAATCGGCTGTTGATTGGAATCAATAGGTTGAATGATTAGTAGCTTTAAACCATTCAGTCCCTCTTCCTTGCGTGTTGCCCATACACTGCCTATCACTCTTCCCATTTGCATGAACTTCACCCTCTTTATGCGACACACATTGTCTAACTACTCTGAACGAATCGTTAATGTTTTATTTAACTCTCGCAGCTTATCATAAGCCAATGCTGTCACAATGGTTTTCTTTGGAACGACAATTTCTTGTGCATCGATATCGAGCACTTCTATTTGTGAAAGTAGCTTTTTGTCATAATGATAGACGGACGGTTGCTCTACTTTCTGTACGACTGGCGACTGCTCTTTCACAGTGATCATAGGTTCACTTACTTGATGATGCACGATTTCTGCAAGCGTTCCTTGCTGAATTAACCCTGCATTTGCTTCATCTGTATCAATATGCATTTCTAAGCGATAGCGCTCTGAAACACGGATAACCACATTCGATAAAATAATTGGGCGAATACCTTCTACCTTAATTTGGACAGATTGCCCATCTACGACTTGGAATCTCGCACTATCCGCTGGGGACATATGAATATGTGCCTGTGCAATAATGAGGCCTTCATTTAACACAACACTTCCCTTTGGACCAATTAATGTAACAGGACTGGAACCTTGAATATCACCAGAAATTCTTAATGGTGGCTTCAGACCTAATTTCATAGCATCTGTCCAGCTTACTTCCACTTGTGATAAGGAACGAGCGGGACCAAGAATACGCACGCGCTCAATTGACCCTTTTGGACCTGCAATTACTACAGTTTCCTCCGCAGCAAATTGCCCTGGCTGTGAAAGCTCGAATTTCGGTGTGAGCTGATAATTTTCACCAAAGAGCTGTTCAACTTCTGCTTGTGCAAGATGGACATGGCGGGCAGATACACCAATCGGAATTTTACCGTCATGTGGAGGGGAAGATTGATTTTTTAAGACTTGTTGCAGAACTTCTTCCACAATTTTTTGCACTAAATTTTCTTGCATCTTGCCTCCTCCTTACGATGATACTTTTATTAATTTACCCTGTGCCTGCTGTTCGATAAAACCAGCATTTGCTTCATCCGTATCAATGTGCATTTCCAGACTAAAATCATTGGAAACACGTACAACGACACCTCGGAAAGTGACAGGTCGATCACTTACAACTTCTACTGAAACTAATTCATTATTGCGTACTTCCAATGCTTTGGCATCTTCCTCAGTCATATGAATATGCGCTTGCGCAATGATGACTCCCTGCTGGATCTCTATTTCTTTGTCTTGAGAAAGTATTTTAATACCCGCAGAATTGTCAATATCACCTGATTGACGTAAAGGTGGTGTCACTCCTAGCTTCATGGCATCAGTGCGGCTTACCTCTACTTGGGTTGCTGGTCTAACAGGTCCAAGGACACGGACATTATGAATAACGCCTTTAGGTCCCTCAATAGAGACGCGCTCTTTTGCAGCAAATTGCCCTGGCTGTGATAAGTCGAAATCTTTCGTTAGGGTTGCATTTGGACCAAAAAGTGCTTGTAAATCCGCTTCACT
Organism: Lysinibacillus sp. AR18-8; assembly: GCF_001705465.1. Taxonomy (NCBI): domain Bacteria; kingdom Bacillati; phylum Bacillota; class Bacilli; order Caryophanales; family Bacillaceae; genus Lysinibacillus; species Lysinibacillus sp. AR18-8. Next base: position 207,773 of record NZ_MDGU01000015.1, on the reverse strand, counting down.
TAGATGGATATGACGAGCCGAAATGGCCACTGGAAAAGTTTTTGTTGCTGTTGTCATGTTAGCCACCTCTTTATTTTGTTGATTATTTTATCAGGACAAGGTGAGAGCTGTTCTAAAGTTAGATCCAGCTCTCTTCTATAAATGGTAGTTATTTTTCCATCTATAGCGTTTGAAAGATCATGAAATTATGCTTCTGCTTTTGGTAAAATCATTTCTAATTCGTGATGTGGACGTGGAATTACATGGACAGATAATAGCTCTCCTACACGTTGTGCTGCTGCTGCCCCTGCATCTGTTGCTGCTTTTACTGCACCTACATCACCACGTACAAGAACTGTTACGATCCCGCCACCTACATGTACTTTGCCTACTAAATTAACGCTTGCTGCCTTTACCATTGCGTCTGCTGCTTCAATTGCTCCTACTAAACCTTTTGTTTCTACCATTCCTAATGCTGTACTCATTTGTCATTCCTCCAAATAATTTATTTATTTTGTAATGTGATTTGTTTTAATACTTGATCGACAATTTGTTGAACCATCGTTGTATCAAGAGTAGGTTCTTGTGAAACTACCGATTCAACCACGGACTGTACTTCGAATTCTGGTTTTGGCACTTCGACATCTTTAATGCCATACGCCATACGTTTGATATTTAATAAATGTCTTGCTGTAATGTTGTCTGACGTAATATTGCCGCCAAATGTCCCACAGCCTAATGTAAAGGATGGTGCTAAGCCCGTTGTGCCACCTACTGCACCAATTGAGGATAATGTATTAACCACAATTCGTGATACTGGTAATTCGACAGAAAATTGCTCTGCTAATGCTGCATTTTCAGTGTGAATTGAGCATGTATGTCCACGTCCTCCAATATTGAGCAGGTCAATCATCACCTGCTTGGCTTCTGTACTGTTTTCAACAACATAAAGCGCAAAGATTGGTGATAGTTTTTCAAGAGAAAATGGAATATTTTTACCAATCATTGTTTCGAAGCCCACAAGAACTTTTGTATCGTCTGGTACCGTAATACCAACAGAATCTGCTAGGCAAGTAGCTGATTTACCGACAATCTGGGGATTTACTTTCCCAGGAACTGGCGAGATCAATTTTTCCATTTTAGCTTTTTCTTCGGCATTTAATAGATAGGCACCATTTTTCTTTAATTCTGTTTGCACTTGCTCTGCAATCACCTTATCCACAATAATGGCTTGTTCTGTTGCACAGATTGTGCCATTATCGAACGATTTACTTTGCACCAATTGACGTACAGATTTTTGAATATTAGCCGATTTTTCAATATAAGCTGGTACATTTCCTGGCCCAACCCCATAGGCAGGTTTGCCAGAGCTATAGGCCGCCTTGACCAATGCACCACCACCCGTAGCTAAAATTAAATGGATGTTTGGGTGCTTCATTAGCTGCTGTGTTGCCTCCATGGAGGACATTGTTAAACATTGTAGTAATCCTTCTGGCGCACCTGCTTTTTCAGCAGCTACTCGACAAATATCTAAGGCCTCTTTTGTACATTTCACTGCATATGGGTGTGGACTAAGCACTAAACCATTTCTCGTTTTTAAAGAAATAAGTGTCTTAAAGATCGCTGTAGAGGTTGGATTTGTTGTTGGTACGATACCAGCAATAACACCGAAAGGACTTGCAATTTCGGCTACTTTTTTCATCCGATCATAGCCCACAATACCAACTGTTTGTAATTCTTTAATATCTTCATAGACATCTCGTGAAGCTACTTCATTTTTCATCTTTTTATGGTTAGGAATACCCATTCCTGTTTCTTGCACAGCCATTTTTGCTAAACGGTCTGCTTCCTTAAAGGCAGCATCCGCGACAGCCTTTACAATGTTGTCTACTTGTTGCTGAGAAAATTGCATATAGGCAGCCTGTGCTGTATTAGCATGTTTAACGGCATCTCTCATTTCCTGAATCGCTAATAAGTCTTTGTCTAATGTGGCCATAAAGCCGCCTCCCTTCTAGATCACTGGGTTTCTAGCTATATTTTCAATAGCTTCTCTGAATGCATGTGCCGCAGCCTCGCATGAAGATTGACTGCCAGTTAATAAGCCGCCCCCAAAATTGGTTTCAGATGGAGGACCAAAGAAAACCTTTAGCTCAACATCTGCAGCCTTTAATGCTGCATCTAATCCAACAACTGCCTCAAGCGGCGGTGCGATTAAATAAGCAAGTGGGGTGCCAACCTTTACATCTGCAAGCTCAGCAAGATACGTCCCACAGCTTGCCACGGTATGGGCAAACAAGGCATGATTGTCATTATTATTAATGGCTTCAAAATACGTATCAAATTCAATTTTTTGTTGAATGGCATCAAGACCACTACGAATTTCATCAGGTGAGCTTCCAGCAATAATGCCAATCACTTCACCTGACAATGGACCAGACGCATGTGCCGCTCCAGCATAAAAGCTTTTTGCATAAACAACATCGACATCTGCCTTTTTCGTCGCCTCATCTAAGGCAACATAGCCAACATCGTCGATTGTCAGTGTGACAAGCCCAATGCTATGATGATGTGGCTTTAAATCTAACTGCTCTGCTAGTTCACTGTTGACTCTTGGAATGGTTTGCATCGCCAAGATTTGCGCCATAATTTTTTGAGGATACATATTTCAGCCTCCTAACCTTCTTTTGCGACAAGCTCTACGCCACTTGCCTGATAACGCAGGATTTTTTCTACGACTGTGCCAAGATAAGCTCCCGCTTCTAATGGTGGGATACCACCCTTATGGATATTTGAAATTACCATACGTTCCGCTTCCACTGTCCCAATTCTTGGCTTGTAGCATAAATATGCACTCATCGATTCTGCTGATACGAGCCCTGGACGCTCACCAATTAGATAAACAATAACCTCTGCCTGTAGCAGCTCACCAATCTCATCCATTAAAGCAACACGCCCTTTATCGATATAGAACGTAGTACCAATGTCAATATTTAAATTGCTAAGACTTTGCTGAAGGGCTAAGTAAACATCTTGAACATTCTCCTCAATCGCACTTGCACTCAAGCCATTCGAGATAATAATCTGTACCTTTGGCTGTGGTTTACATTTTTGCTGAATCAATGCCTTTGATTCTTCTGATAAACGACGCCCTAAGTCAGGTCTTGTAATGTATTCCTCTTTATCTGTGACTTTCGTTGTGACCTGAAAGACATCAAGCTTTTGTAAAAGATCTTCTGTCACTTCGCCATATACAGCATCTACCGCAGCAGCATGATCAAGTCGGAATTTCAACCAGGTTTTCGTTTTCGGTCTTGTCCCTGCTCTTCCTACACCAATACGAGCAGGTGTATGTTTCTTAGCAGCCTGCACACTTTCACTTAACGAGCCCGCCTCAAACTGAAAGGGCTTGATCGGCACAGCGTCATTTACTGGTTGTTCGAAAGTAGCAGAAGTAACCGTCGTTACTTGCTGTGGAGCTCCATGCTGATACAGCTGAATTAATGGCTCCTGTGATGTTGCTATAGCTTCTGTTGTTCCTGAAAAACGATTTTCTACTGTATCATAAAATTTAATAAGTGGTTGTTCTGTTGGAGTAGCTGCTATTTCAGGTGTTTGGCTACCTGTACTTTTCTCCATCTTCTCCATGACAAGCTGTGTAATCATAGAAACTAATTGATCATTCACTTGACTCACCTACCTTTCAAAAATGGATAAATCGCCAGCTCTTGCTGACAGTCGACCATTTTCATAAATGCCCATTTTCTCTAACCATGCTAAATACTCTGGTGCTGGTTTTTTACCAAATGTTTGGAGTAATGTAGCCACATCATGGAAGCTCATCGATTGATAGTTGAGCATCACGTCATCGCCCATTGGCGCAGCAATAATAAAGTTAACACCAGCAGCTGTCAGCAATACACTTAAATCTTCAACATCATTTTGGTCTGCCTTAATATGGTTGGTATAGCAAATATCTACCCCCATAGGAATACCATGCATTTTGCCCATGAAATGATCTTCGAGACCTGCTCGAATTACTTGTTTATTGTTGTATAAATACTCTGGGCCAATAAAGCCAACTACAGTGTTCACAATATAAGGATTAAAATGTCTAGCAAATCCATAATTGCGCGATTCCAGTGTTACTTGGTCAATGCCCATATGTGCCTCTGCCGATAGCTCTGAGCCTTGACCTGTTTCAAAGTAGAATAAATTTGGACCAGTACCTGTTCCTTGTTTTTTAATGAGCTCCTCTGCTTCTCTTATTAAATCAGCAGAAATACCGAACGAACGGTTAGCAATTTCTGTGCCTGCGATACTTTGGAAAATCATATCTGCTGGGGCGCCTTGTTTAATTGCCTTCATCTGTGTTGTAATATGAGCTAATACACAGTTTTGCGTAGGAATGGACCAATCATTGATGAATTCCTTTGTAGCTGTAAGCACTTTTTTGACACTTTCAACTGAATCATCTACAGGATTAATGCCGATAACAGCATCCCCAATACCATAGGACAGTCCTTCTTTTAGAGAGGCGATGATGCCATCAATATTATCTGTCGGATGATTTGGCTGTAGACGAGATGACAGCGTCCCTTTTTGACCAATCGTAATATTACACGTTGAAAGTATTTCAACTTTATTGGCTGCATGTACAAGATCTAAATTGGACATTAGTTTTGTAACAGCGGCAATAATCTCGGAATTCATCCCTTTACTTAAACGCTTTAATTCACGATCACCCGTGTCATTTGATAAAATGTATTCACGCAGCTGCTCGATGCTCCAGTTTTTGATTTCTCCATATATTTGCTCATTAATATCGCCCTCAATAATGCGTGAAACCTCATCATTTTCTTGTGGCACTAATGGGTTTTCGCGGATATCTTTAACTAAAAGCTCACTTAATACTGCCTTTGCTGCGATCCGTTGTTGAACCGTCTCAGCGGCAATACCTGCTAGCTGATCGCCTGATTTTTCTTCATTGGCCTTAGCCATAACATCTTTTAATGATTTAAAATTATATTTTTCTCCACCAAATATCACCGATAAGTTCACATTCATCCTCCTTACTTTGAATGGAAGGCAAGGGTCTTCACCACAACAGGAACGACGCCAGATGGCAGAACCTCTCCAATGTCGATGTAATCGCCCGTTTCCACTTTAATTTGATCAATGCAAATAATTGGTACTGTCACATTTATGGCTTGTATGGTCTGTCCAATAATCTTTGCATAATCTGATTGAATGACTATGATAATTGGTATGTCCTTAGAGCATCTTGTCGCCAAATGTAGCAAAATGGCCTGACACAATGCATGTACATCCTGAAAGCTTAAATATGGCAATTCACTAAAATAGAGGGCAAATGGCGAACGATTGTCCTGTATAGAAAATAGATCATTTGCTCTCTCTACTGCTGTCTTCACCGTCGAGTTGAAGTCTGTTGAAGGATCTATATGACAATTGAAGACAGGTACATTTTTTAGTGGTAATACCTGTGCATCCACCTGAATGGTTGCCCCACTGATTTCAGTGGTTTGTGTACCAGCACCAGTCACTGTTGCACGTGCTGTTTCCTCTGGTCGTAACCATAAAAATGATTGTAGCTGTTCATGCTGAAGTAGCATTTTCGCTAATTTTTCACCAATATCATCATATTGACGCTGGGTACATTCATTTTCATAAATACAAGAGGCCACACCACCCGTAAAAACGATGGCATCCACAGGTTTATGCCAGTTTGGTAAATGCCCTAGTAATAATGGATGCTTTTCATCTCTGCATTGCCCATGAAGAATCATGGCAAGTGTTTGCACCATTTCTTCAATACAATGTGTCACTCGAATATCTTCGGCCGCATCACCGACCGCTAACGGATTAGTCCATCGTTCCATCAATCGCATGAGTGGCGGAGAAATTGATTGAATCTTGCCATCCTTAAACTCAATCAATCTACCACCAACATGTAAGGTACATGTACCAATGACCTCTCCAAATTGCATAACAGCAATATTCGCTGTCCCTCCACCAATATCGATATTGGCGATGACTTTGGATGAATTCTTTGATTGCTGTAAAGTACCTGCCCCTTTGGCAGCAATGATGCCCTCTAAATCAGGACCTGCGGTAGCAACTAAAAAATGACCTGCGCCATCTGCAATGGTATGGACAACCTCACTTGCATTTTCCTTCGTGGCTGATTCACCAGTAATGATGATGGCCCCAGTTGCAATATCAGATGGAGCAATTTGTGCCAATTGATACTGTTGAGAAATAAATTCCTCTATCTTTTTCATATCAATGATGTCTTTATTGATAAAAGGGGTTCTAATAATTGGACTTTGATGCAACACCGTTTTCTCAATAATTTCAATCCTTGGCACATGTGTTACGCCAGCCACATTCTTTAACAGAAAACTACTGACAACCATTTTTGTGGTACTTGTCCCAATATCAATGCCTGCACTAAATATTTTTTCAGTTTTCACCCTACACCTCCCTCTCGCTACTGTGAGCAATACATGAGATACGGACTATCGCTTTCCTTAACAAATTGTCGAATTTCTTCATTTGTCTGGAGTTGAATCAATGGTTCAATCAATTCAATGCCAAGCTTTTGCCAGGAAGAGGTTTTCACGATAGGGCCCTGCGTCATAACATTTTTTAATAAGGCGGTAGCCCTTTCTACATCTGCATCAGGGGCATCAATCTTGGTAATAACCCCTATTTGTATTTTGGGAATCCCTAAGCTGAATTGCGGAGGGAATACACTCCTTGCTGATGTGGCATCCTGCAAGTAAATCACATGGGTTACTTCCAAAGATGTTGCCATTATATTTCTGTAATACATTGGATTTTCAACATATTCACCTGGTGTATCAACAATCCAGTCATCATAAACGAGTGCTTGTGTTTTGTTGGCACTGCTTTCTTTGCCCAACAATGTATTCATCAATGTTGACTTTCCTGCTTGCACACCGCCTATTATCATTACTCGATTTTTCATATGACACATCCTATGATTTTGTTATTTTTGATGGTGTATAACCTAATACCTCGGATAAAAAACGATTGATTTCTAACATCGCCATTTCTACCTCTGACACACTACCAACAATAACGAGACTACCTGTAAAACGATCTAAAAATCCTAGTTTGACATTGGCAGCCTTTGTTGCTAAGTCTCCTGCAATAATTACCGTTTCACTTGGCGTACAAGTCATAATGCCAAGGGCACCTGCTTCTTGGATACCTAGCTTTTGAAACATTTCTGGATCAGGATTGGCAATAAGGTGACTCAATGTTAGCTGTTTACCCGGCACAAACTCCTGAATAAATCGTTTTTTCTCTTCACTCACACGTCATCACCTCACTTTTTAATCAATTAAGATTGTTGATCTGTTAAATACTCGCCTTCTTTGATAATGCCAGCCTTACGATCTTCAATTTCCAACCTTAATGCAGTTGGTACTGAAAGCTTATAGGCTAAAATAATCGCAATAACACCCGCTAAAAACTTCCCTGCAATAACAGGTAAAATAATGGTTGGCTGGAAGTTCGCCGTGAATGATAAGTGATCACCTAATAAAAAGGCGGAACATACACCAAATGCAATGTTAATTACTTTGTCTTTTGGTGGCATATGGCGAATTAGTGTAAACATCGCTAAAATGTTCGCAATCGTTGCTAAAATCCCAGCACTTCCTATAGAGGATAAGCCTAATTTTTTACCAGCTGCTTCAAGTGGCTTGGAAGCATACTTTCGAATTAGATACACCATTGGGAAGGCACCCGCTAGCATAATCCCGATATAACCGGCTGTTTCTAATGCTCGGAACTGATCGATTTCATCAGCCATGATTGGATCGAAGCCCCACGCGCCAAAAATCTTTGTAAAAATACCTGTAAAAATCTCAACAATAGAGAACACTAACACCAATTTAATTCCCGCATCCATTACACGACCGAATACCATGAAGCCAGTAATCATGCCGTTTGGAATAAGCTTTAAGCCTAGTGCGATTAAGATAACGAAAATGAATAAAGGTAGTAAGTTAATTAATATTTGTAAAACAGAAATGGCAAATACATATGTAGGAGCCTCTGTTGTACTAATGACTTCACGTACTTCTGTGTTGAATAGCACAATCATGATCGAAGAAATAAATGCACCAATCGGAATTGTTAAAACGCCAGCCATAATTCCTAGCGCCATGTATTTATGATCACGCTTATCCAACATCGCAAGGCCCATTGGAATTGAGAATACGATAGTAGCACCTGACATAAAACCAACAACAAGAGCCATTACCCATCCCTCATAAGACTCCTTTAACGCATTGGCTAATTGGTAACCACCCATGTCCGAGGCTAAAATCGTCGTCGCTGCAATCGCAGGATCTGCGCCAATTAATTCAAAAATCGGACTAATAAAATGACTAATAAACCATGTTAAGTAAGGTATAGCTGCCATGATCCCTGCTGCTGGGACAAAAATATGACCAACCGTATGGATCCCATTCATAAATTCTTTCCCAATTCCATACTCAGCATCTCGGATAGCTCCGATTGCCCCTAAAACAGCACAAATCATAATAATATAAACGATAACCGTTCCTATCATTGCCATCTTACTCATCACCCCTTTTTTATTTATAAATTTATATAAAAAAAGGCACTTTAAAGAAGAAATCTCTTTAAAGCGCCTTTGCTTCAACTATTGACTTGTAAGTTGTTAATAATTTGCTGTGCAATATGCACCATTTCCTGTTGTGTTTGCATGCTTTCATTGCGAATCTTACGGTAAGCCTCGTCCTCGCTTATATTTTCAGCCTGCATCAGCAAGCCCTTCGCTCGTTCAATGACTTTTCGCTTATCTAATTGTGTTTGCTTATGTAAGATCTCCCCATTGAGACGGTTGAATTTATCAATTTGATGAAAAGCAACCTCAAGCACAGGCAACACATTTTTTTCAGAAAACGGTTTCATTACATATCCTAATATATTATCCTGCTTCATGTATAGCAACAATTCTTTTTCACTATAGGCCGAGATGAAAAGAACGGGTATACCAAGCTGTTGTTCAATAATTTTACTTGCCTTTAAACCGTCAAGTTTAGGCATTTTAATGTCCATTAAGATTAACTGAGGTTTGTGTAAAAAGGCTAATTCAATGGCTGTTTCCCCATTGTTCGCTTGTGCTACAACTTCGTAGCCGTTATCTTCTAACATAAACTTCAAATCAATCGCAATCAGTGATTCATCTTCGACAATCATAACTTTCCTAGTCATTTACGATAAATACCTCCTCACTTACAGGGAACTGAATTTGAGTATGTGTACCTTCATTACTAGGGATAATTGAAAATGAGCCAGCTAAATCATATTCTACAAGCCTTGTGATAATCTCCATACCAAAAGATGCCTTCACCTCTTGCATTCCAACGCCGTTGTCAGAAATATGAAGCGAAATTGTAGAATCTTCCTGAATGAATTGAATATCGATAACTCCTTCATCACGTCCGATAAACGCATACTTTAATGCATTTTGCAGTAGCTCACAAATAATGAGTGCTAAAGAGACTGCCTTTTTTGAATGGCAGAACAGCTGCAAATTTTCATGATGAAAGGCTAGTTGAATAGTTGCTGTATTAGACGTACCAATCATTTTATGACCAATTTTTTTAGCTAATGCGATAACGTCTACTCTTTCTTCAGCGTTATCTTCATTTTCTAAAATCAGCTCATACACCGATGAAATACTATAGATTCGATTTAATGCCTCTTGAAACGCACTTGCATTTGAAGCAGACAGATCATTTCGCATTTGTAAACGTAATAGACTTGTCACTGTCTGAAGATTGTTTTTCACGCGGTGGTGAATTTCTCGTATCGCAAATGTTTTCATCATTAGCTCATTTTCTTTCAGCTTAAGCTCTGTTAGATCATGAATAATGAGTAGCGTGACTTTCTCGTTATGACTGCGAATAGGAATCTTCTTCACAATAAAGGACTTACGATCAATCGTAATTTCTAGGAAAAAGACATCGTCGCCTTTATCATAGACCTCCTGTAAAAAAGGTAAGATTTTATCCAACGCTATATTGTCAAAATTTTCTAATCCAGATAGCTCCGAAATAAAATGATAGCCTGCTGGATTACTATAAATCACTTTATTTTCGTGATTTGTGAGAATAATCGACTCTACGAGTAAATCAGAAACAACTGGAATTGGTTGAGAATTAGGTTCGACAATATGCTCAATTAATGCAAACGGCATATTTTGAAAATCATCCTTCGGTGTCGTTTGCATCTTCACCATTTTTTCCTGAATCAACACAGCAATTACTTGCTGCTGCTCATTAAAAATGGGAATGACATTTTGCTCCACCGTTATGCCTTCCTGCGTAATTGCTCTGGAAATGGATGATTTTTCTTTATGTTTAAACGCAGCAAATACGGCTGGTTCAAAACTTTCAAATACGAATTTTCCGATAACTGATTTTTCGTATAAACCAATCTCTTTCTTCGGGAATGCCTCTGCCACAACAATTGCATGTGGTAAATTCTCCAACAGGCAATCTATGAACATGTAACAATCAGTCAACTCAGCATAATACGTTAGCGTAGCCTCTATTTCTATTAACTTGTCAATATCCGTTGCCGATAGATTTGTATATTTTCTACACAATGATTGAATGTTCGACAGGTTTAAGCCCCCTATCAAGGAATAGTCAGCAAGCAATTTGACTATTCTTAAAAATCTTTGTCATTATTATAAACCTTTTGTGAAATTATTTTCAATATAAAAAATATATTCTTTCACAAGATTTCGTTGCATTACAAAGAACTATATAGCTTAAAAGAGAAATATTCAACAGTTTTTTAAAGATCCATAATTTAACTACACACATAATGTTATTTCGATATAACAAAAAACGAGCTTACCGTTTGGGTAAACTCGCTTCTTTCTATTTTATTTCTGGTACAACTGCTACTATATTTTCAAAGGCTGCGCGCTGCTTTTGTTCATCTTCATTTAATAAAATGTGAATATCACCATGGTCATTCGATGTACGAATTAAGCGCCCCATCCCTTGCTGCAAGCGTAATTGCATGAAAGGTAATTCCACTTCCTCAAATGGGTTTTCGGCAAATGTACGTTTCGCATCAAATAATGGGTCCTGTGGAGGAAATGGTAAATCATAAATAATCACACGTGTTAATGCTTCCTCAGGCAAATCTAACCCCTCCCATAAATGATATGAACATAATGTTTTAACTGTTCCTTGCTGGAAGTCTCGAACAATGGCTGATAGCTCTCGATCTCCCTCAAATGCTACATACATACGTTCCATTAGCGGTAATTCTGCCTTGAAGTTTAGCATGGCTTGCTTCGATTTAAACAGAATCAACGTTTGCTCATCATCACGCAGCAACTGCTGAACACGCGCTGTTTTGTCTCGTTGTGTAAGCTCATGTAAATAGATTTTCATAACCTCTTCATAGTCGAATGGGGATGGTACAGAAAATGATTGGTAATCTCGAATTCCTAAACTATAGGCAATATAAGAAAAGTCTTTATTGACCGATAGAGTGGCAGAAGAAAAGACGATTGGAAGCTTTTTAGAGAATAATTTTTCTGCTAAAACTTCTGTGATTAAACGAGGCATAATGACGAGCGTTTCTTCACCATCTGTTTCCTCTAACCAATCTACTGCATCTCCCTGTGCGATGAAAATACGCAACGAAGCCTCATATTGTTCTAAATATTCTTCCGCCATATTTAGCTCATATTCAGGAATCATGTACATTTCTGATTCAAAAACGAATTCTTCCATCAATGTTTCTACATCATCTATTAATTGCTTCCCATAAGCAAGCAATGTTTTTGATTTGTTTATGCGTTTGCGATCTTCATTAGAAGCAACGATATCATCACGAAGCTGATCAAAAAATAGTTCATGATCATCCTGTAATTTCTCCATTGCATACAGTGTGCGCTCGCGTACACCATCTACCATTAAGCGCTCCAGTAATTGCACGATAGTCGTCGCCTGTACTTTATAGGTCATCGCTTTTTGCGCAGCATACTCCAATAAATGTCCTTCATCCAGCACCATCATTGATACCTCAGGCAGTAATGCTAACTGACCTTCACGCTCACGAGATTCCTTTGTAGCTAAATGCTCCATTAGAAAATCTTGTGAACAAATAACAAGATCGGTTGATTTTCGATAATGAGAGCGATGCAATGTTTGCCCACAGCGATTACGAAGGTCACAAACCGAACATTGCATAATCGAATTGTAATTAACCTTTTGCCAATCCTCATCACTGACTGTTGGATAATCACTGCGTTCCCCATATGGATGAACAGCAATCATCGAACCTTGTGCATAAACACCATCAGGGATAGAAAAGGAAATATCATCAATCCATTCATCCGACTCCACTTTCTCTGCTTCCTCAAAGCGTTTTAAGCATAAATACTGATCTCTCGATTTTGCTAGTCGAACATCAATATCAAGTCCTAACGTTTTTTGGAGTTTATAAATATCGCCCCCCTCTTTTACAAGTTGGTCGATTAATGTTTCATCTGCACAAGCAATCAACGCAGGTTTCCCTGTGTAACGTGCGTAGGAAATAGCTGGAAGCAAATAAGCGATCGTTTTGCCAGTTCCCACTCCTGCCTCTGCAAAGAGAACATTTTTTTCTTTTAGTGCTTGTTCTATTTGATAAGCCATAAAGATTTGCTCATCACGGCATTCAAAGCCCTTTTCTGGTAATTCATCATAAAGAACATCGCCCATCCAGTCACCTAATGAATCGAAAAATGAACGGTCCTTTGATAATGCAAATGGTAAAGATTTACGCAATTAATGTTCCCCCTCTAACTATCTGGTGCTATTATACGCGACGAAACGGAAGATAAGAAAAAATCTTATCTTCCGTTACTATTCGTTAATCTCTTTTAGACTTTTGACCCCAGAACTGATAATAATTTGTTTCAATAAAACCATTAAATAATTTACGTTTTTTCGTCGCTTGGCGTCCATATAATTCTTCAAAATTCTTCATGGAGGATAGCATATATACAGACCAAGTTGGATAGTTTTTCATGACCTTCCCAACATCGCGAATCACCTGTTCCACGACTTCCACATCACCAATACGCTCTCCGTACGGCGGGTTCCCAATCATGACACCATCCGTTAACTGTGTTGTAAAATCACGTGCTTGCATTTGCTTAAACGTGATTAACTCTCCAAAGCCTGCTTCCATTGCGTTTTCTTGCGCAATGCTGACCATACGGTGATCAATATCGGAACCAATAATTTCTAAAGGCTGATCATAGTTCGCTAAACTATCTGCTTCATCACGAACCGTATCCCAGATTGCAGCTTTCATCCATGGCCATTCCTCAGAAATAAATTCTCGGTTATAGCCTGGAGCTATATTTTGTCCAAACATCGCCGCTTCCAATGCAATAGTACCAGAGCCACAGAATGGGTCAACAAACGGGCGATTTGGATTCCATTTTGAAATTTGTACAAGTGCAGCTGCTAATGTTTCTTTTAATGGTGCCTCACCTTGAGCCTGACGATAGCCACGCTTATGTAGGCCAGCACCAGATGTATCAATCGTTAGTGTCGCCACATCTTTCAAAATTGAAACCTCAATTTTGTAAGTCGCTCCAGATTCATCTAAAAAGCCAAGTCGCTTATAATGCTGTTTCATTCGCTCAACGATTGCTTTTTTGGTAATGGCTTGACAATCAGGTACACTAAATAATTTCGATTTTACGGACTTTCCTGAAACAGGAAAAGCAGCGTCCACTGGTAAATACTTCTCCCAAGGGAGTGCCTTTACACTTTCAAATAATTGTTCGAACGATTTTGCTGGGAATTGCCCAACAACAATCTTTACACGATCCGCTACACGTAGCCATAGATTGGTACGTGCAATCGCCGTTTCATCGCCTTCAAAATATACTTTGCCATTGTCAACGGTTGTTTCATAGCCAAGTGCTTTTACTTCTTGTGCCACAATAGCTTCTAAGCCCATTGCTGACGTAGCTACTAATTGATAGTTTGCCATAGATTATTTCCTTCCTTGATGCTCAATTTCCCAATACTCCATAAACTCCATCAATTCGTTTAACGGGAGTGGTTTGCTGTAATAATAGCCTTGGATAATATCACAGTTCATTTTACGTAGTATATCCACTTGTTGTGCTTGTTCTACACCTTCAGCAACAACTTTCATTTTTAAGCGATGGGACATTTGAATAATCGCATCTACAACTGCCTGTTTTTCATCGAGTGATCCAATATGCTGGATAAAGCTACGATCAATTTTTAAACAATCTAATGGGAAGCGAACCAAATAGCTTAAGGATGAATAGCCAGTCCCAAAATCATCGATTGAGATTTTAAAGCCTAATTGTTTTAAACGAACCAATTTACTAACTGTCTCATTGGCACTGTTCATCACCGTTCGCTCTGTCACTTCTATTTCAAAATTGTTAGCTGGCATATTATAGCGCTCTAATATTGTTTGTATCGACTCCAAAAATTTCTGCTGTTTAAAGTGAATGCTCGAGATATTAATGGCGACAGGTGTTTTCCAACCATATTGTTGCATTTGAATGACTGCCTCACATGCTTTTTCGATAATAAGCTCACTTAATGGAATGATTAGACCTGTATCCTCCGCATAAGTGATAAACTCAGCAGGCGAAACAAAGCCTAGCCTCTCGCTATTCCAGCGGACTAGTGCTTCTAAACCTTGAATCTGCTCATTTTCCATAGAAATCTTTGGCTGAAAATGTAGCTCAAATTCACGGTTTTCTATTGCTCTTCTTAACTCAGAATCTAGCAATAGCACTCGTTGTGCGTCGGTTTGCAGTTCATCAAAATAGAAGGAATAGCCGTTTAATTCATTCTTTTTTGAATAAGTCATCGCTCTATCTGCACAATTGATCAGTTCTTCTGTGTTTTTACTATCAACTGGATAAACGCTAATACCAATACTTGTAGAAATAAAAACTTCCTGAT
Source organism: Lysinibacillus sp. AR18-8 (assembly GCF_001705465.1). NCBI lineage: Bacteria > Bacillati > Bacillota > Bacilli > Caryophanales > Bacillaceae > Lysinibacillus > Lysinibacillus sp. AR18-8. The sequence continues at coordinate 192,732 of NZ_MDGU01000015.1, read as the reverse complement.
CATTTATCATCATTGGCTGTTCAATACTACTAATAATTTGTTCAGCAAATTTTGCAGCCTCTTTCACATTTTTCACATTGGTTAATGTAATGACGAATTCATCTCCGCCATATCTTGCAATAATATCTTTATTTTTCAGTAATTTTTTTAGTCGATTTGCGACTTCTATTAAAATTGAATCTCCAACAGCATGGCCTAATGTATCATTAATTTGCTTAAATCGATCCAAATCTAAGAAATAGATCGCATGCTGCACTGAATGAGAAATAGCAGAAGTCGATTCCAAGAGATTATCCATTCTTTCGATATAGGCAAAACGATTGGATACATCTGTTAATGAATCCGTGAGCAAACGCTTTTCTAATTCATTTTCTACTATTTTTCTTTCAGACAAATCTGTGAAAATACCACAGTAATTTGTAACCTCACCCTCATCGTTGGTTACACAAACAATTGTTAACCATTCAGGATATACGTCTCCAGTTTTACGACGATTCCATATCTCACCTTGCCAAATGCCTTCTTGTCGTATCTGCTCCCACATCTCTAAATAGAACGGCAATTCATGTACACCAGATTGTAAAACGGCTGGCGTTTTTCCAACCACATCATCACATGTATAGCCTGTCACAAATTCAAAGGCAGGATTAACCATTACTATTTTTTTGTATTCATCAGTAATCATGATACCTTCAGATACATTTTCGAAGATTTTAAGTATTAAGGAAGTCGGATATTTAGATATCAGTTTCAGTTTATCCGTACTTTCCCAATTGTTTACTCCGTTCATGTTTCCGCTCCATCCTATCTCTCTATACTCCCTCTCAGAAGGGCATTTACGTCAGGCCAACCACTATGTAATCTATTACGCTCGGTGTAATTGTCACTGACGCTTCTCTTTCGTGCAATGAATGCGTCCAGATTTTTCGAATTTGCTCGAAAAGCGCCTCAAGTAAATCTATGACAATCGCCGAAGGCATTCTCTTGATAAACAGGTAACCATACACCTAAACTGATAAACCATTTATAGAGGTGGTTGTTATACCTGGCGTTTGCTTACAATACAAGTATGTGAGCAGTCAAGATCAATACATCACATTGATGCTATAACCGTTTTCAGATGTTGTGACTTAGAAGCGGTAGCGATACTTCTCAAACGTATAGCGCATACCAAGACTTGATTAACAAGGTTACTTTTTCCTCATGAATTCAAAATAAAAGCTCTCCACCGAATTGGAGAGCGCTTGTTATTTCGTAGATAAGCATCAAAAAATTCCATAAGCCATGTTTTGTTCCCGAGTACTCAAACAGCTTGCGCCTCGTACGATCAGGTGGTAATCATCTATCTACAGAGCAAACTCTGTCCCTCTATCCGTTCAATTCCTTCTAGAGAGTGCCCCTACCATAATTTGGGTTTCTCACTCGTGGGGTTTACCTCGTTCCACCTTGCAAGTTTCCAAGCAAGCTTCGTCACTGTGGCACTTTCAGGAAGTGTCAACCATATCCAGAGGACTTAGGTTTTCCTTCCGCCGTCAGCCTTAATAGCTGCCTTACCTTATTTTTTCAGTAAGCACGAACACTACGGTCATCTCAGAACCGTGCGAGCATGGACTTTCCTCTACGACGTCTAGCGCCGCAGCGATTACCAGAATTTCGTGATGATACGAAAGATTATACTAGAGTTTTATGTTAAATACAATATAATTGACTAAATTTATTCGTACAGCTTGCTACCAAATACATGTTTTTCTAAATTAGAAAGACGTTTTAAAATATCAAAATTCGTTGTACCAGCTGCCGCTGAAGCAACCGGTTGTCTCTTAGGTGTGCTTTCAATTTCTTCTTTTAACTGTCTATTTTCTTCACGTAGTTGGGCCACCACTTTTTCAAACGTTTCATAGTCTTGAATAATTTCATCAAGAAAAGAATCTACTTCTTCTACATTGTAGCCTTTAAAGTTCTTTTTAAATTCCTTTTCAAGGATCATTTTTGACGTTAATTTAATGTCCATTCACATCGCCCTTCCTCACACTACATACACGAATACATTATAGCATACTTCATCACATTATATCGTCTGAAAATACTAATTGTAAGGCTAAACTTGTCGTTTCACGCGCTTACCCACGAATTTATTTCTTATTTCCTAATCTGTGTAGTCTCTTTTCCCAAGAAATTTCCCATTTTTGTTTTTGTTCTGCTCTCCATTGCCCATTATTTCGAATGAGACGTATGCCTTCTTGCGTATAATAAAGGGCCTGCTCATAATCCTTCATTTGGTGCTCATAAAGTATGGCTAGCTGCTCAAGGGCATGTAACTTTGTCCTTGCTTCAACAAAATGAAGGGAGGCCACGAATGAGTCAATAGCTTCACTATAGCGTTTATTCTTCTTGTGCTGTAAAGCTAAATAATATTGAGCATTGCCCGCTTCTAGCGCATCAAATTTTGATGTCACCTTTTCTAAAATCCTCACACTTTGTGTGCTTTCTCTTAAATCACCATACCATTTCCCAATGTTGGTGAAAGTTTTTGCTGATTCTTCATGGTCCTGCTCGAACAATAAATACGTAGAATGACTATACAGTGTGATAAGTGATAGTAAATCCCACTCATTATGATGCAAAACCTTTATAAGAGCATCTGGAATGCCACTTTTTACTGCATCCAAATAAATAATAGGTGCGAGATGGCCTGGAATATCCCCTTTACGCCAAAAACCAAGCTTTTCTTCCTCGACAGATTTTAATTTTAAGCGCTCCATATCATTTTTCCATAAACGCTTCGAACTATGCAACAAATCGATCTGTCGCTGAGAGCGTAATTTTGGTAAGGTTTTTTGATGCAATGTCCATCGTGTTTCAAGCTGTGGCCAATCAAAGCTTTTCCCATTATAGGTAATCACAGTAGCTGACTTTTGCCAAAGCTTGGATTCAAATAAGAAGGCTGCTTCATGTGCAGGATCTGCCATAATATATTGTGTGAGGATAAAGGATTCTTCAGCTACCTCTAAAAATCCAAGCAAAAAAATATGGGTCCCAACACCCTTTAAACCTGTTGTTTCCGTGTCAAAAAATAAGACGGACTCTTCCATATCTAGCGCATAAGGATGATCAAACTCAGCATCTTGCCATTTTTTCAGGGCTTCAAAGAATGATTGCAGTTGATAATGTCCATGCTGATAGCTAAACGGATAGCTTACTTGACGCTTAAATACGATGCCGAAATCATTTTCAACAACCGTTAGTCCCGCCTGTTTCCATTGCTCTGTATAGCTTGGCCTAGCAGGCTTTTGGAACGCTAGTTCTTCAACTTTTTTGGCGGACATCGGTTTTTTTCCCAGCATTTTTTTCATTTGTAATATTTTATTTTCGTAAGACATGAATTTCACTCATTTTCTGCTTATTGTATAAGACATCTCTCTTGCAAGAGTAACATGATTGTTAACCTCATTCAAAATATTCTTCGAGGAAAATCGATTTACCATGAATACAAACAAGAGGGTGAAAGAACATATTGGCGTTCCTCACCCTCTGTTTACTATGCCATTAATTGTTGCAGTAATTTAGCTACCTTTCCTTTTGTTTGGAGCAATGATTCTTGTGCCCCAATACAGGAAGGACAGCCTGATTCACATGCACAATTTGTAACATGCTCATATGTTTTCATGATTAGCTCTTCCCATAGTTCATATACCTTTTCACTTAAGCCGATGCCACCAGGATACTTATCATAGACAAAAAACGTTGGCCGCTCATTATGTGTGGCCTTCACCTGTGGTACAACGGCTACATCACTACTATCACATTGAATAAACAAAGGAATGAAGGCATTCATCGCGTAGGCTACCCCAGTCATAGCATCTGTTAGCTCTTCCTCTGTCCATTTATCTGGTGCTGTAAACGATAGCCACGAAGCACTGGTATGCATTTCATCTGGTGGTAAATGTATAGGTCCTGAGCCAATATTGTCATGTGTGCCGAAGCGTATTTTCTTGAAAATCGTTGCTTGTGCAACTAAGCCAACATCGCCAAAGCAGATTGTTCCACCTGCATATGAACGGTTACGATCTTCCTCTAAAACTTTCATTTCAACTGCTAGATTGGCATCTGTATAGTAATCAACATCTACTTCACGTACGTAGGCTTTCTTTTCTTCCCAGTCAAGCTTCTCTACTTGGAACTGAATGCCTTGGTGCAAGTAAATGGCTTCTTCATGCAAGAGTGTCATGGCACTATGACGATCCATTTCACCAATAACCTTTGTCTGTGCAGGAATGGTAAGATCAATAATGACTACATTTTCTTGTGACGCTGAACGTAAGCTAATATCATGCGCCGGAAAACGATCACTCATCCAATGCCATTTATCACTCGTCTTAAAAACTACCCCTTCTTCTGCTAAATACTCCAGCAATTCTTGTATGTCATATTCTCCATACGTATCGCCTGTTGAAAAAGGTAGCTCGAAGGCAGCACACTTCAAATGATCCATTAAAATCAGCATATTTTCTGGATAAATACGTGCTTCCTCTGGTGTACTGCCTAGTAAAAATAGTGGATGATTGACTACATACTGGTCCAATGCGGAAGATTGCGCAACATAAATAATCAATGCCTCATCCTGACGTCTCCCTGCACGTCCTGCTTGCTGCCAAGCACTCGCAATATTTCCTGGGTAACCTGTCATAATACATGCTTGTAATTGACCGATATCGACACCTAATTCTAATGCATTGGTGCTAACTACTGTTTGGATTGTTCCATCACGTAAGCCTTTTTCGATGACACGTCGTTCAGATGGCAGATACCCACCTCGATAGCCACGTACAGATTCATCGAGCAGCTTATTACGTGTAAGTTCCTTTAAATAGGTTACAATCATTTCTACTCGTACCCTACTTTTGGCAAAAATAATGGATTGAATGCCAGCCGTGTACAACCTCTTAGCTAAATCACTTACCTCTAATACAGCACTTCTACGCACGCCAAATGTTTTATGAATAATCGGCGGATTATAAAAAAGAAAAGTTTTCTTACCAACTGGAGCACCCGAATCGGCAATGAGCATGTGTGATTCATTCGTTAGCAGCTCAGCAAGCTCTTTAGGATTTTTTATGGTAGCCGATGTACAAATAAACACTGGTTTACTCCCATAAAATTCACAAATTCTTTTTAATCTCCGAATAACATGCGCCACATGGGAACCAAACACACCTTTGTATGTATGCAATTCATCAATCACAATATATTGTAGATTCTCAAAAAGTGAAACCCATTTTGTATGATGCGGCAAAATCCCCGAATGAAGCATATCAGGATTCGTCATCACGATATGCCCTGCCTTACGAACCTTTTGGCGAATGCCTGGAGCCGTATCTCCATCATAGGTATAGCTTAAAATCTCCTCGCCGCTTTGCTCAATGAGCTCATTCAAATCATTTTTCTGGTCCTGTGCCAGTGCCTTTGTTGGAAATAAATAAATGGCACGTGCATTTTTATCCTCCATTATTTTTTGTAGCACTGGCAGATGATAGCAATAGGATTTACCTGAAGCAGTTGGCGTAACCGCTGTAAAAGATGTACCACTCTGTGCCAAATCAAATGCCTCTCGCTGATGTGTATAAAGCTGCTCAATCCCTCTTGTCTGTAAGGCTTTCACTAAAGAAGGATGTAAATTCCTAGGAAATGGTGCATAGTTAGCTGGACGCCCCTCTAATGTTTGCCAATGCAGGATACGCTCTTTAAGTTCTTCATCATATCTCCACTCATGTAAAAGCTCACTAATCGTTCGTTTCTTCGATAGCATCCTTTTCTCCCTCCTTAACTAATCGTTCAAATATTTTCAAAGTATAGGAAGTAGAATGGATAGCATCTAAAAAGCGTTTTTTACTTGTTTCTTTATAAAAAGATTGCACAACAAATTGCTCCATCGATTCAACGACTGAAACAATTTGTTGCGTATGCATATATTTTGGTCGATTTTTTTGAATCCATTTATTGGCTTCTTGCTGCCATACCTTTAAAAGTTGATGAATTTCATCTGCATGTGGCTTTACCTCTTGAAAAAAATCAGGTGTTCGATCTTCCTCACGCATTTGCCAAAAACGTGAAACACACTGATCACATTCATCTATTAATTTGGATGTTTGCTGGATAACTAACAATTTTGCACCTCATCTCTCAACAATTATACATAGCAAATATATTTCGGAGTGACGGCATATACATGGTGAGTATGTTTTGTTCAGCTCGTCAGCTATGGAAATATCACTGTTTATGACACCTATTTACCACACCTTTATGGAAAATAATGTATCAATCTTCATGCTATTGCGTTAGTTCAATTGCTTATAAGATAAGTGTACCAAAGTCTATGATTTTTCACTACTAATAGGCGAACAAGCATTCTTTACTTGCCAGTTCTTTTCTGCTAAGCTTACTTTCTGGCTAACCGCTTTAAGTTGCATAAAAAAATGCAAACTATGAGCATTGTTTTCCAATGACACTCTCGTGAAAAGTAATTGATTGACCAGATCTAACTGCGCAACTAATTGTTCTAACTTGTTCAAAATAACGCCTCCTTTGCTTTACTTTAGTATTCCTCGTATGTATAGAATTACCTTCAGGCGTGACAAAATAAGCGTAAGTTAGCTGAAAGAAGAAGATTTTCGATAAAATTTTAATAGTGAACCTCTGACCAAAAAAATCGTCATGAATGAAAGGTTGCTGTGTGAGTATATTTTCATCCCAATGACCTATTTAAATTTATCAGTTATTTTGACGATTCTAGTAATAATAAAGCTGGCGATTTTTCGACGCAAATTATTCATACGTACCATTTGTTTTCTACTATTCTAGTAACAATTTCATGAATGATGGAGGTAGAGAACAGCTATTAAAACATGGTAAACTAGTGGATAGAAAAGCAGTAAGGTAAAGGGTGAGTTTAATGACAATTCGTTATCCAAACGGGAAATTGTATACCCCAAATGCTTCTGTACAGAAAACAGAAAAAAAGAGCAAAAGCAAAGATTTATCTTTTAGTAATCGCGGGAAGACGCTAGAAGATGAAATTAATGAAGCAAACGACTATTATATAAAAAGGCGACTTGCTATCATTCATAAGAAACCTGTTCCTGTGCAAATCGTCAAAGTAGAGTACCCTTCACGAAGTGCTGCAGTCATTCGTGAAGCTTATTTTCGAACACCCTCTACAACCGACTACAATGGTGTTTGGAATGGGCATTATATAGATTTTGATGCAAAGGAAACGGCTTCCAAAACAAGTTTCCCCTTAAAAAATATTCATGAGCATCAAATGACACATATGCAGCAAGTGACGGAACAAAATGGTGTGGCTTTTATTATCGTTCGTTTTTCTGCTTTTGAACGATATTTTATTGTGCCATACAAAGTTTTACAAAAGGCCTGGCAAGCAATGGAAAATGGCAATCGTAAATCGATACCCTTTTCGATCATCGAAGAAGAGGCATATGAAATTCCTACGAGCTATTATCCGCGTATCGATTATTTACCCATCATCCAACAATTGATTGATGCAAAATGCTACGGGTCTGAAAGTGAGGAGAAATAAGAATGACTGAACGTCGTCGAACACGTGGAGAGCATCAAAAAGCTCTCGCTGAAAAAAATAAAAAGAAAAAAACGAAACCAGCCTCATCCGCTAAGACATGGTTTAAACGCATTTTCTTAACAGTCTTAGCCATCGGTGTAGCAGGCTTAATTGGAGGAGGTGCATTATTTGCCTTCTATGCAAGCACGGCTCCAGAGCTCGATGAAGAATTACTGAAAGATCCTGTTTCTTCAGAGTTCTACGATAAAAACGGTGAATTATTTGCAACAATCGGTGCTGAAAACCGTAAATATATAAAATATGAAGATATACCTGAAGATATGATCAATGCTATTCTGGCTACTGAAGATGTACGCTTTTTTGAGCATCATGGTATGGATTTTTATCGGCTAGGCGGTGCAATCCTTGCAAACTTCCGTGATGGCTTTGGTGCGCAAGGTGCATCAACTTTAACACAGCAAGTAGTCAAAAACTCATTTTTACAAAACGAGAAGAAATTAAAGCGTAAAGCACAGGAAGCATGGCTTGCCTTCCAATTAGAGCGTAAGTATACAAAAGAAGAAATTTTTGAAATGTACTTCAACAAAATGCTTATGTCAGGTCGTATCTATGGCTTCGGCACAGCCGCACAATACTTCTATGGTAAAGAATTAAAAGATTTAACATTAGATGAAGAAGCACTATTAGCAGGGTTAGTGCAACGACCAAATGCGTATAATCCATTAAAAAACCCTGAGCTTGCAAAAAAACGACGTAATACCGTTTTAGGATTAATGTATCAACACGGAAAAATTTCTAAAGCCGAAATGGAAGAAGCCAAAAAAGCAGAAGTTCAATCAGGTTTAGCGGATGATGCAACACGTCAATCATTTGCAGGTTCCAAATATGATGCCTTCCTGGATATTGTTATTAATGAATTAGAAAATAATGGTGACGGTTCGGCAATGGCAGAAGGAATCAAAGTCTATACGACGCTTGATCCAAATGCTCAACAAGTTGTAGAAAATGTGATGAATGATGATAGTAATTTCCCAACTGAAGATATTCAGTCAGGTGTGGCGGTCGTTGATACAAAAACAGGTGCCATTCAAGCCGTTGGTGGCGGTCGTAAATATGGTGCAGAACGTGGCTGGAATTATGCCGAGGACTTAACAAATAATCAACCAGGTTCCACAATGAAACCGTTAGTCGACTATGGGCCAGCAATTGAATATTTAAAATGGTCTACAGGTCAAACACTTGTCGACGAACCAATGAACTATACAGGTACAAAGCAAACAATCACAAACTGGGATGGCAGATATATGGGTGCCATGACTGCACGTAAAGCATTATATGCTTCACGGAACGTTCCAGCTGTCAAAGCATTACAGGAGGTTGGCACAGAAAAAGCCAAGGAATTTGTTGGACGTTTAGGAATTGAAACAGAAAACCTCTATGAGTCCGATGCAATTGGCGGTGGTGCTATTACTATCTCTCCTATTCAAATGGCAGCTTCCTATGCTGCTTTTGGTAATAACGGGGTTTACACAGATCCACATTCGATTACAAAAATTGTTTATCGAGATGGTAAAACGTCTAAAAACTATACACCTGAGTCTAAAGTGGCTATGAATGATTATACGGCTTACATGGTAACAGACATGCTACGTGATGTAGTCGGCAATAAGCCTGATGCCTCAGGAACTGCAGCCAATGTGCCTGGCTTGGATATCGCAGGTAAAACAGGTACAACTAACTATTCAGCAGAAGACTTTAACAAATATAATTTACCGAATACAAGTGTGCCAGATTCATGGTTTGCTGGTTACACAACTAACTATTCCATCGCTATATGGAGTGGCTATGAAAAACACTTTGATCCAATTACAACGTGGGAAGAACGTCGATTACCACAAAACTTATTTAAGACGATTATGCAAGAAATTTCAGCGAATGTTGAGACAGCTAGCTTCAAAAAGCCAAGTACTGTTGTAGAAGCAACGGTGGAAGTAGGCTCTAAACCTTTAAGATTGGCAAGTGACTATACACCTAGCGAACTACGTCAAACAGAGTTATTCGTTCGCGGGACTGAACCAACAGAGGTTTCTGAGGTCTATGAGGCGCCAGAGCTATCTACACCTTATAATGTTTCAGCAAACTTAGATTTAGGAGCACAGTCGATCAATATTTCTTGGGAACATGATGCCATCCTAAATCCAGAAACCGATGAACCATTACCAACTTCATTTGAAGTTTCTGCCACACGTGAAGGTGGAGAAACGGTTGTCCTTGGCACAGCAGACACGAAAGGCCTAACTGTTGCTAACACACTTGAAGATGGTAACTATACAATCTCTGTCGTAGCCATTGTAGATGGCACACGCAGTGAGCCTGGGACAACTACCTTCCAGATCACAAGTACCCCTGAGGAAGATTTGGAAACGGAAGATCCAGATGAACCAGATATTGATTTACCGATTGATCCTGGTCAAGAGGATAATGATCAAGGTAATAACAATAATGGTAATGGCGACAACGGTAATAACAACAATAATAATGGTAATAACGGGCATGGAAATGGCAATGGGCATGGAAATAACGGCAATGGTGGAAACAATGGCAATAATGATGGAAATCAGCAGCCAACACCTCCTACCGAGCCTACCAACCCAAATGAAGAAGACCAAAGCTCAGAATAAAGAAAAAAACCGAGAAGCAGTTCATTCACTGCTTCTCGGTTTTTTGTTTTTTTATTGATGAAGGGCTCTGAGGAGGCTATCCGTCAGTTTTGACGGTCTATCCTTCACTCTACAAGGTCTATCCGCCACTTTTCGCGTTCTATCCTTCACTTTACATGTCCTATCCACTTTTTATACTCTATCCATCCACTCTAACTTTTACTAGCTTGAATCCGCAGTCGTGCTGTGCGCTTTTTCGTTTCTTTAAATAGCTCATCTAGTTGACGATAGCATGCATATTGACCTGGCTTAGCTTTAATAAAGGCTAATCGCTCAACCCCATTAATCGGTAGCACTTCATCGCCTGCAGCTTGCACAAGTTGTTCAAATAGCTCGATGGCATCTTCCATTAGCCCTTTTGCCAGTCCATTTCTTGCATCATGTGCTGTATGGATAGCGGCTTGTAGTGAAGTCCATTGGGCAAACCATGCATCTACTTTTTCTTTTGCAATGGCTTCACTATTCATGCTTCCTTCACCATGCCTTTCTTTAAACGCTTTTGCCCTTCACGACAATCGTCGAGTAAAGGGCAAGTACCACATCCAGGATTTTGTGCCTTACAATGATAACGTCCAAAGAAAATTAATTGGTGATGCGTTTTTGACCATTTGTCCATTGGCGTTTTCTTCATAATCGTTTCTTCCACTTCAAGCACCGAATCTTTCCATCGACAGAGCCCTAGGCGTTTGGATACTCGCTCCACATGGGTATCCACTGCAAGTGCTGGAATATCGAAGGCTACTGAAAGCACAACATTGGCCGTTTTTCGACCTACGCCTGGTAATGTCACCAATGCTTCACGTGTTGCAGGGATTTCGCCACCGTACTCATCTAGTAAACGTTGACATAGAGCCTGAATGTTCTTCGCCTTATTGCGATAAAGGCCAATAGAGCGAATATCCTGTTGCAATTCCTCTATGGAAACAGCTAAATAATCTTCTGGTGTTTTATATTTTTGAAATAAGGTTTTCGTTACTTTATTGACTAGTACATCTGTACATTGTGCAGATAATAATGTGGCAATCGTTAGCTCAAAAGCATTGTCATGGACGAGCTCACAATGTGCGTCGGGAAACATTCGATCCATTTCTTCTAGACAATGCTCCCACTGTTTTTTCGTTAACAAACTGGATGCCCCCTATTCTCTTTCTTCCAACCAATTATAAAAAGGAACTCTACCCGTTGATTGCGTTTCTTGTTGAACTGTTCGAGCTGGTGCTCTGTTAAATGTCTGTTTCTCACGGAACTGTTCACTTTGCTTTTGTGCGGCTTGAGGTGTCGTAATATTTTTCTTTTTCCATTCTAATAAAATGCGATCAATATAGCGAATACTCAATTTCCCAGCAAAGACAGCCTCCTTTAGCGCCTCTTTGATGAGTGCGGGACTATGCTTGTCCTCATCAAGCCAGCATCCAATTTTTTCAAGTTCTAAAGGAGATAAAAGACGCCCCATTTCCTCTTCAAAAAGACGGAATATCTCCCCTTCTTCTTGCTGAAGTGTCACTGCCGTTTGTTGCTGCTCTTTCATATCAATCATCCGTAAAATGCGCTCCCATAGCGGGTATACGGAATACTTTTCATATAGCTTGCCACCCGCGTCGACATCTCGTGTAATTTCAAGAAAACCCTTCTGCATTAATCGCTGTAAACGGGATGTGATGTCATTATCAGACATTGTGAGACGATTTTTTAGATCATTAGGTGTTGGGAAGTCATTCTCCTCCATATGAAAGGCCAATAAGTGCATGACAATCAGTGCCTCTTCATCCTCCATGTTTAACTCCTTATAAAACTGAAAAAAAAGCTGTGGAATGGGAATCATTCTCTGCTCAGTCCATGTACGGAGTCGATGATTATTTACGTTCATTATTCTCCAGACTCCTTCTTTAAGTAAGTAGAAAAGCCGCGTAGATAGTTCACTACGCGACTTTTAAATTGATTAGCTTATGGATATAAGCGGTTTAGTAAACGTGGGAATGGAATTGTTTCACGGATATGCTCTGTGCCTGAAATCCATGCTACAGTTCGCTCTAACCCTAGACCAAAACCTGAATGTGGGACAGAGCCATGTTTGCGAAGCTCTAAATACCAAGCATAGGCATCTAATGATAGGTTATGCTCTTCCAGACGTGATTTTAATAAATCGTAGTCATGGATTCGCTCTGAACCACCAATAATTTCTCCGTAACCCTCTGGTGCAATTAAATCTGCACATAATACAACATCATCACGATCTGGGTGTGGTTGCATATAGAACGGTTTAATACCTACTGGGTAACAAGTAATAAATACTGGTTTGTCAAATGAATTCGCAATCGCTGTTTCATGAGGCGCACCAAAATCATCGCCCCACTCAATATCGTCGAAGCCTTGTTCGTGTAAAAGCTTAATCGCATCATCATAAGAAATTCGAGGGAATGGCGCTTTAATGTTTTCAAGTGTTGATGTATCACGGCCAAGTCGCTCTAGATCTAATTTGCAGTTTTCAAGTACAGATTGTACGATGTGCGCTACATATTGCTCTTGTACTTCTAAATTTTCTTCAAATTCTACGAATGCCATTTCAGGCTCAATCATCCAAAACTCGATTAAATGACGACGAGTCTTAGATTTTTCAGCACGGAAAGTTGGACCGAATGAGAAGACTTTTCCTAAAGCCATCGCAGCAGCTTCCATGTAAAGCTGACCAGATTGAGATAGATAAGCATCTTCATCAAAATATTTTGTATGGAACAGCTCTGAAGTACCTTCAGGCGCAGAACCTGTTAAAATTGGTGGGTCCATTTTTGTAAAACCGTTGTTATTGAAAAATTCGTATGTAGCGCGAATAATTTCATTACGAATTTTCATAATGGCATGTTGTTTACGAGAGCGCAGCCATAAATGACGGTTATCCATTAAAAATTCTGGACCATGTTCTTTTGGTGTGATTGGGAAATCTGTTGCTGCATGTAGTACCTCGATACCAGTTATAGCAAGCTCACAGCCAAAGCTTGAACGTTCGTCAGCTTTCACCTCACCAATCACATACATAGAAGTTTCTTGCGTCATCCCTTTTGCCGTAGCAAAAATTTCTTCGCCTACTTCTTCTTTCACTACAACGCCCTGTACAAAGCCAGAGCCATCACGTAGCTGTAGGAACGCGATTTTTCCACTTGAACGTTTATTGGCTAACCAAGCGCCAATTTTGACTGTTTCACCGATATGCTGTGGCATATCTTTAATCATAATTTTTTTCATAGAAATCCTCCAAAGTTGACTAGAAGGATTAGTCTTGCCATTTTGATTTTACGAATGTATCAATACGACGGACTGCCTCTTCTAATAAGTCTAAAGATGTAGCATAAGATAATCGCATAGTAGTTGGTGTACCGAAGCCAGAGCCTGGAATCACTGCTACGTTTGCTTCTGTTAAAATATCCGCAGCAAATGCATCTACTGAATCATAGCCAGTGTGAGCCATAGCTTCTGCTACGTCCGGTAATAGGTAGAATGCACCCTGTGGCTTTAATACATGGAAGCCAGGAATAGCACTTAACTGTGGATAAATTTTTTCAAGACGAGATTCAAATGCCTGACGCATTTCCTCTACCGCATCCTGAGAGCCATTATACGCCTCCACAGTTGCATATTGTGCTGTTGTTGTCGCATTAGATGTTGAGTGTGATGCAAGGTCAGTCATTGCTTTAATAATGTCTGTGTCACCTGCAGCATATCCAATACGCCAGCCTGTCATAGAGTGAGATTTTGCCACACCATTAACAACGATTGTACGTGCTTTCACTGCATCAGAAAGCTGTGCAATTGAAAAATGCTCAATACCATTGTATACAAGCTTCTCATAAATTTCATCTGACACGATTAAAATATCTTTTTCTTCTGCAACAGCAGCAAGTTCTGCAAGCTCTTCACGAGAATAAATCATGCCTGATGGGTTACTAGGAGAATTAATAATCACTGCTTTTGTCTTGTCTGTCACAGCTGCTCTCAGTTGATCCGCTGTAATTTTATAGCTTTGTTCACGTGTACCTTCAACATAAACTGGTACGCCGCCAGCTAATTTCACTTGTTCTGGATAAGACACCCAATAAGGGATTGGAATAATAACCTCGTCGCCTTCATTTAAAATCACTTGGAATAGCGTGTATAAAATATGCTTTGCCCCTACACCAACAATGATTTCATTTGGCTGATAGGTAAGGTTATTGTCGCGTTGAAGCTTATCAATAATGGCTTTTTTCAGAACTGGAAGTCCGCCAGCAGGTGTATATTTTGTATACCCTTTCTCCATTGAATCAATGGCAGCATTTAAAATATTTTGAGGTGTATTAAAGTCTGGTTCACCAGCTCCAAGACCAATCACATCAATACCTTGCTCTTTCAATGCTTTTGCTTTTGCAGTAATCGCTAATGTTGAAGATGGTGTTAAAGTTTTTACACGTGTTGCTAATAAATTTTTCATTCGGGATCTACTCCTCTTATAAATTCGTAATGCGCTTCCACCAGTCGCCATCCTTAAACAGAATATAGACATAGTTGAGCTGGTCGTGGTCGTTCAGATATGTAATTTCCCAAACTGCGCCAGGCTCCTCATAGCCTAATTTCATGTGGAGGACTTTTTGTACATTTCCTTCATTTTTAAAAACCGATAATGCTTGCTTTTCCGTAATACCATCTTCTAATATCACTTCCTGAATGGAATCCTCGTCTAGATTCGTCGGAACAAAGACAGCTTTTTTATCACCGTATTCGTCTACCCCGAACACAGTAACATACGAATGTTTGCCATTATATGTGTAGGACTCCGATACAATTGCGAGGGCTTTGGCATCGAGTGCCAACTGTTCAGCCTGCTCTTCAATTGAACGGAACGGAGCCTCGGCTTTCCAGAGTACTAAAATACTAATGACAAGTGACAACGAAACAATAAAGACAGAAATGAAAATTAACCAGTTTTTCATCTATTCACCTTATGTTTCACATCGAGCTGTTTTGGCATAACACATAGCTGATGCATGTGTGTGTCTATAACTGTGTAACCATTCATTTTGCTTTCCATTTTGTCAACCTGCTTTCTTTCCTCATACCACAACATTATACAACAATTTTGTGCTGTCGTGTTTCTTAATTTCATATATTGTACGTTGCTAGAACAACGTTTTCAAACAATGACTACAGTAAATTTCATTTCACCTCTTAGAAGCCTCGTTTTGGGCATAAAAAACATGGTCCTATCACAAGAAAAATTCCTATTTAACTATGTAAATAGGAACCTGTCATTATGATAATTCGTATAGCACACAGCTAGCACGGCCATTCGCCTTTGCTTGGTATAAACAGCTATCCGCTTGCTCAAATAGCTCTTTGTATTGATAGTTTTTCTGATTATTCACACAAGCACCCATACTGACCCTTAAGGGATAACTTTGCTGTTCCTGTTCGAGCTTTAGTGAGAGCAAATAGGCATGTGTGTTATGGACCAATGTTTTGATATAGTCCTTCTGAGAATGCCTCAAACAAAGGATGAATTCATCTCCGCCATAACGAATAATTTCCACATCTTCATCCTGTAAAAAATCCTTCAAGCTGTTAGCTAAAAGCTGTAAAATCATATCTCCAAATAAATGACCATGCGTGTCGTTAAATAGTTTAAAATAATCGACATCCAAAACCGTAATACATACATAGGATTGTGTTATTTCGGCTGCATTGAGCCATTCCTGTAGCTCATAGTCTAAAAAATGTCGATTTAAAACGCCTGTTAATGGATCATAATGTGCTTTTTTCTCAAGCTTTTCCTTTTGACGCTTAAATTCTAAGTTCATTACTTGTTGTAATAAATTTGCAACACTCATTTTTTCCGAGAGATCAATATATTCACGCTGTACATCAAAAATTTCATCTCGCCAATCCAATTGATACAATACATTTAACAGTAAGCGCATCACTTTTTTTGTAATTGGCTTATCTCCATAAGATCGGGCAAGATCTATGGCTTGTTTATAATAAAATACAGCTTCTTCAAGCTTTTGCTGTTTTTCAAATAAAAAACCGTAGCCAAACAATGCCGCTACTTTTTCTCGTTTATGATGATGAATAATAGTAGAGGATAACGTACTGTCCAGCAATGCCTTCCCCTTTTTAAAATCCCCTTCTAAAATATACACATCTGCTAAATTATTATTAATACGAATATCATGTAATTTTGCTAGATCAGGCATTGTTCTAGCAAGAGATTTATTATATTCTCTAGCTAATAGCCCTGCTTGAAGTGCTTCCTTTGTACAGCCCTTCTCTACCTCTAAATAGCACAGATTATTATGACAGCGAACAAGCATGACAGGATCTTGTAGCTCCTGTGCATAGGCGATAGATTTTTTCGTCATCTCCACCGTTTTTTCACGGATACCAACTAAATCATAGATTAATGACATTACTAAATGATAATGCATTAAATCTTTTGTCGTACCATAATTTTGACAAATGGCCTCATAATCATGAATAAGATTAACCATGCTTAATGTGTCACCTAAAGAATGGTGAACTAATATTTTTTGATAGTACAAATCCATGACATATGGATAGTTATTACTCTCTAATGCGACTAAAAGACCTTGATCAGCAAGCTTTAGTGCTTTCGTTAAATACCCCTTTGTGCGCATCTCCATTATCGTTTTATTTAATTCTTCTAATGTTAATTCCACCGTTTCACCACTTCTCCATACCCCATATCATCCAGTTTACTTTGTGCTTTCTCAATTATAAGACATATGTATTCACTTAGTCCGCCTTTTTCGTATGATACCAACTATTACCTACAACGCAAAAATCTTTTGTGATGATTGTTTTAAAATCTTACATCTGTTTGCTTGAAAGTGAATCATCTTATCTCATCATAATATGTAGGTAATTTTTTTATGTCTTTACACATTTTTCTCCATTTTTGTCCTCGTTACCTGTTGTTTTTACCCATATGATGAGTTAATTAGCTTTTTTAGTATCGAAAAGGGACGTGATGTTGTGAGTATGCAAATTAACCCTTCTGATCCAGCAACGATTCCAAAATTTGTAGATGAACTTCCAAAACCAATGATTGCTAAACCAAAATACAGCAGAGGGCAACAGAAGAATGATTATTACGAATTGGTCATGATGGAGGGCCAGCATCGTTTTCATAAGCATTTTCCAAACTCATTAATTTGGGGCTACAATGGGCTTTACCCAGGGCCAACCATAGAAGCTTCTAAAGATAAAACTATCTATGTGAAATACAAAAACCAGCTGCCCTTACAGCACTTTTTACCAGTAGATTTTACGCTTCATGCTGCAAACGATTCACAAGAAGTAAGAACAGTTACTCACTTACATGGTGCCAATGTGGATTGGCAGAGTGATGGCCATCCTGAAGCATGGTACACAAGAGACTATCGGCATACTGGTCCAAAATTTAATAAGGAAATACATGAATATACGAATCATCAACCTGGCACTACCATGTGGTATCATGACCATTCCATGGCTTTAACACGTTTAAATGTATATGCAGGATTAGCAGGCTTTTATTTACTGAGGGATGCCCTTGAGGAACGCTCTAATTTACCATGTGGAGACTATGAATATCCGATTTTAATTCAAGATAAAACGTTTAATGAGGATGGCTCATTGTTTTATCCTGACGAACCACCCTTTCCCGTGCCTGTTCATCCCTCTATCACACCAGGCTTTGTTGGCAATACGATAGTGGTTAACGGAAAACTATGGCCTTTTTTAGATGTTGAGCCACGTAAATATAGATTTCGTTTACTAAATGGCTCTAATCGACGAGGCTATGTCATCAGTCTTTCCAATGATCAACCAATGTTTCAAATTGGTACAGATGGCGGTTTCTTATCAGCACCACAACTTATCCAATCTGTCGAGTTGCTGCCAGCTGAACGCACGGATGTCATTATCGATTTTTCAAGCTGTGCTGGACAGGAGATTACCTTACTTAATACTGATACCGATTTCAGTGATGAACACACAAACGTGATTATGCAGTTTCGAGTAACTTTACCTTTGAAATGTGAAGATACAAGTGAGATTCCAGAAAGACTTGCCGTTTCTATGGATCTACATCCACACCATGCACATATTGAAAGACAACTACCATTGACGGCGACTACCGATGAGTTTGGTCGACCTATGTTGCTTTTAAATGATCGTATGTACCATGATCCAACAACGGAAAAACCTTCTTTAGATAGTGTGGAAATCTGGAGCTTTATTAATGCTACACCCTTTATCCATCCTATTCACCTGCACCTCATTCAATTTAAAATTCTGGAACGAAGGCCGTTTGATTTAGAAATCTATCAAAATGAAGGCATCGTACAATTTACAGGGCCGCCTGAAGAACCAAGAGACTATGAGCGAGGTTGGAAAGACACTGTGAAGGCTGACGCTGGAAAGGTGACAAAAATTATTATGCATTGGAAAGATCATGTCGGGAATTATATGTGGCATTGTCATTTCCTTGAGCATGAGGATCATGATATGATGCGACCCATTCTCGTTATGAAAGACGTCCATGCTGTTCAGCAGCCTCATGCAGCAGTAGAACATCCTGTAACACATCAAGAATCAACAGCTCCCACAAATCCTTCAAATCCTACAAGTACTACCCATCATAGTGAATCTTCAGCACCACTATTAAATGAGGTAGAACACTCACAACTTGAGGAAGAAAAGGTAGTCTCACCTCAAGAAGAAGAATCCATTACTATTCATATAGGAGATAATACACAACATATGCCAACGCTACTGTTTCCAACCCATCCTACCAATACTCCTACGAGCAGGCATAGGCCTCGTCAAAGAACCCGAAGATTTTAGCAAAGTACGCTTTACAAAGAAAACTACCAATGAAAAGGTGGTTTTCTTTGTTCTAGCAATTTATTTGACCTCCAATCGCCATATTCTTTTCGTTACGAAAGCTAATAATAATACACACACAGAGATTATAAAGACTGGTATATAGATGTTGGCTTGAAAGAACTCAAATAGCAACCCATACCCCATCTGCCCAAGTGGTGCCATACACTGTGATACTGCCATCATAATTGCCATGACTTTCCCTAATTGTTCATTTGGTGTTTCTTTTTGCACAAGGGTCATTACGTAAATGGAGATAATCGTCATCATCATCGCAATGATAAGAGCACAACCAATAAATAAGCTATACGATGGATAATAGCCAATTTGAAGGGCGCGAGGGAGCACAGACATAGCCATGGGAATTACCAAAAAGGCTGACATCAATACCCAAATATAGAGGGTGTGAATACGCAGCTTTTTTGCAAAGTACCCCATCGTTAACGCGCCTAAAATCGTCGCAAAATCAATAATCCCCATTCCTATTCCATACAATGTATCACTACTTTTCATCGTGACACGAAGAATAATAGGCACACCAACGATAAAAAGTGGAGTCAATAGTAAATTCAATAAAGCAGCAAGTAGCGTACATTTTAAAATAAAAGTTTGCTTCACCACATAAGTAAAACCTTCTTTCATGTCTTTGATTAAGGTCGGCATCAAATGACCATCATAGCTACGTTTCACAAATGGGATTGTCATAAACATTTCTACAATAGCCGTAAAGAAAAATAATAAACCACTTACTATGACGAGAAGTTTGAGGCCAAGCATTCCATATAGTATCCCCCCTAGCACAGGTGCTGTCACTCCTGCTAATGCCTGGACCCCATTGACGATCCCATTAGCCTGCTCAAGCTTTTGTTCGCTAACTAATAGCGGAATACTAGCCATTACAGCTGGCGTGTACATGGCACTAATGAATGAAAGAAGCACCATAACCAACCCAATCCATAGCACAGAATGATTGTCTGTTAGTAATACAATAAAAAAAATCAATACAATGCCACTACTGATAAAATCAAATAGGACCATTAAATTTCGCCGATTAAAACGATCTGCTATAGCGCCACCAAATGGTGTAAGTAAAACAGGAAGGCTTGAAATAGCGAAAAGCACAGCAAAAAGATCTGCCCGTCCTGTTATATCTAAAACAAAAAGTGAAAGAGCAAATCTTAAAAGCGCAGAGCCTAAAATAGAAATAATCTGCCCAGCTACCATAATGATAAAATCTTTCGAAAAGCCTTTTTCTTTGACTAGCATTTCCATATAAAAAACACCCCTTATTATTTTTAGACCGACTGTCGGTCATTTAATATGTTAAAAAATTGTAGGCACAAGCTTCTAGGACTTGCCCTACAAATTAGACTGACTGTCGGTTTATAAATAGTATATGTGAACTCCCCAAAAAAAGGAACATATTTTTATATCTTCCTTTTTGTTAACCCTATTTACTTTTAAAGTAATGTTTAATTTGCTCAATCATAGCAGTAGTTGCCTGACTAACATAGCGATCTACACGGAAAATAATGGATAGGCTTCGGCTTGGAGCACCATTTGAAATTCGTATACTACACAAACTAGGATCATTCATTTGTTGGAGCAAAGGATAGGGTTGCACCGTTACACCAATATTGGCTCGAACGAGATTCATAATGGACGTGACAGAGCTTGTTTCAAGAATAGAATGAATGTGAAAACCATGCTTTTTTACAGCCTCTTCTACTATCTCTCTACCAAGAAAACCTTCTGGATACATCACCATAGGAAGTCCTTCTAATTCAGCAATTGGGATCACTGTTTGCTGTGCCAATGGATGCTCCTTTGAAACGGTCAGTACATATTCCTCTCTACATAAAGGAATAATGACCAATCGATCATCTGATTCTACATTCGTCCCAATACCGATATCCACTTCATTTTCGAGAACCTGCCGCATAATATCGATGGAAGCAAGTATCTTTAATTTTACCTTTGGAAATTTTTGGTGGAAATCAATAACAAGCTGTGTAATCCGATAATCAAGATCAGATGGCATGATGCCAATACTTATTTGTCCCCCTTGTAGCCCCTGTAAATCTTTAATCGAATCTTTGACATTTTGTAATGTATTAAATACCTCTGTTGTATAGCTAAACAAAAGAGAGCCTGCCTCAGTCACAACAATTTTTTTGCCAATACGATCGAACAATGGCATTCCTAGCTCATCCTCCAGCACACGTATTTGCTGGCTTAACGTTGGCTGAGAGATGCCAAGTTTCTCAGCAGCTTTTGTAAAATGTAGCTCCTCATAGACTGCCATAAAATAATGCAGATGCCGTATTTCCACATAGACCACGCCCTATCATAGTTTCTAACTATCATTGTAATAGTAATAATAGTATTGTTCAATCATTCTAATTCAGATAGACTTCAATTTAGGCTTACTATTTATTTGATAGGACGGAGAGGAAAGACAATGAATATAAAACACAAAATCGTACCAATTATTGCCATTATTTTAGCTTCTTTTAATTTACGGCCTGTCATTACTTCGGTGTCCCCCTTATTAGGAACTATTCGCCAGACTTTACATATGAGCGCAGCTACTGCTAGTTTGCTAACTTCTTTAGCTGTGCTATGTATGGGCTTATTTGCACCTTTCGCAATCAAACTAGCTAATCGCTGGAGCATCGAGCGAACTATCGCTTACGCTCTTATTCTTATTGGACTAGCAACAGCTACCAGATATTTTGCTAATACTGCCTGGGTCATGCTAGTAACAGCCTTGTTATCAGGCATTGGCATTGCCATCGTAGGACCACTGTTATCGGGCTATATTAAGGAGAAATTTGCGAACCCTTCCCGTGTAGTGGGGATTTACTCGCTAGCACTTGTAGTAGGAGCTGCACTTGGCTCTGGGCTTTCTATTCCACTAAGCAATTTTTTTCATTCATGGCAAGCTTCTTCTGCCTCCTGGGCTATTCTTGCTTTAATCGCTTTATTCTTTTGGTGGAAGCCAATTGAACAAAAAGCAGTTACTGCATCAGTCACAAATTCACCTAGTAAGAGCAACAGTGTGAAGCAAATGTTAATGAATCAAAAGGCTTGGCTTTTAACAGGCTTTTTTGGGTTAATGGCCTTTATGTTTTATACCATCATGGCTTGGTTACCTCCCATCGCAGAAAATTTAGGCTATAGCAAACACGACGCTGGAATGATGCTGACACTATTAACAATTGCCCAAATGCCAGCTACATTTTTAGTGCCTATATTAAATAACCGTTTTCAGCATCGAGCCGTATGGCTAGTAGGTAGTTCATCATTAGAATTAATTGGTTTATTGATGCTACTGTTTTCTTATAATCCTTGGCTGAGCAGTATTCTGATTGGCCTTGGTGCAGGTGGGCTTTTCTCATTAGGGCTAACATTACCAATTGATGAGGCCAAAGATATTCACGAGGCTAGCTTCTTAGCTGCTATGACACAATCAGTTGGCTTTGTATTTGCTGCATTTGGCCCCTTCTTTGTCGGTCTTGTTCGAGATTTCACAGGCAATTTTACAACTGCTATTATTGGCATGATCATCATCGTCCTTGTGATGATTCTGATTCAACTAAAAATCGGAAACCAAAAGCAACCACAAATGCATCATATTCACATGAAAAAGACGACTTTCTAACAAGGAAGGTCGTCTTTTAATGATGGAATCGATTTTGTGCCTTTGTTGTATTGCCTTCACGGGATGACACTGGCCATACATGTAGCGTCTTCAACTGATGCTTGCTAATTAGCTGACTGAAGCATATCTTAGCACAACTGCCTCTAAAACATCGATTCCTATTAATATATCTTCAAGCTCCGTATGTTCATCTGGATGGTGACTTAAACCATCCACTGAAGGAATAAA
Organism: Lysinibacillus sp. AR18-8; assembly: GCF_001705465.1. Classification (NCBI taxonomy): domain Bacteria; kingdom Bacillati; phylum Bacillota; class Bacilli; order Caryophanales; family Bacillaceae; genus Lysinibacillus; species Lysinibacillus sp. AR18-8. Next base: position 169,613 of record NZ_MDGU01000015.1, on the reverse strand, counting down.
AATAAGGCCAACTGGTCCGAGCCTTGTCATATTCATAGAATCGTGACCTGCTCCACTTTGCATATATTGATAGGATAGTTTCTTCTCTACACAAATTGTTTCTAAATCTTGCATTAGCTTTGGAGAAAGCTGGACAGGATCCTCTGAGCTAATGACATTGTATTCAATCGCAAGCTGCCTCTTTTGTTGAACGTTTGCAATAACCGTATAAAAATGCTGAAGCACACGTTCTCTCGATTCCACAGAGGATGATCGGATATCTACAGTTAACTCCACTTCACCTGGAACTACGTTCATCGAGCCTGCCACAACCTCTAGTATTCCAACAGTTGCCACAGTGCCAAACTCCTGCTCTGCTATCGCCGCTTTTTCTAATTCTAATGCCAATTCGGATGCTCCTAAAAGAGCGTCCTTTCTCATATTCATTGGAGTCGTGCCTGAATGGGACGCTTTTCCATTTAACTTCATTAATAAGCGAACTGGTGCTGCTACCCCTGTGACAATACCAATTTTCTTTTCATAGTTAATTAGCAGTGGTCCCTGTTCAATATGCAATTCGAAAAAGGCATGGAATCCTTCCTCTACTCTTGTCGCTTGATCAACACTACTAAAATCAAGTCCACAATGAGCAAAAGCCTGCTCCATCGTAATACCATCTCGATCGACTAAATGGCGATATTTTTCTTTATCAATTAATCCTGCCATTGCTTTACTGCCTACTGTTGACACACCAAATCTTGAAGACTCCTCACAGGCAAAGGCGATAATTTCAATTGGATGCTCTGTCACAATAGATCGCTCGTTTAATCGCTTGATGACCTCAAGGGCAGCGGTTACCCCTACAACGCCATCATATTTACCGCCTTGATAGACAGTATCTAAATGAGATCCCATGACAACAGGCTGCAATCCTGGCACACTGCCTTCTCTTCGAGCAATAAGATTTCCACAATGGTCAATATGAATTTGAAGATTTTCATCTTTACATAAACGAATAAAGGCATGTAAACAAGCCTGTTCTTCATTCGTATAGGCAACTCTCGTAATCCCTTTTTCGCCTGAATTATATTGATTCATTTTATCTAGTAATTGTTGATAACGTTCTTTATAGATCATGTAAACAGCTCCTTTTGAAGAATTACGAAGATGAAAATCAGACCAAATGTACGCTTGTCATAGTATCTATTTTACACCTTTTTGGTTGAAAATTAGAAAAGGGATTCTCCATAACGAGATCCCTACTCTAATTCACTGGAAAGACTTAAGCAGTATATGACTGCTCTAATCTATTTACTATTAGCCATTTTGTCATTGAAATGATGGAACAATGCATCACATTCTTCAGTCGTTTCAATTTTTTGCATGTTCAGGACACTTTTATCTTTACCCGTTAAGTAATCACGTAGATGCATATCAGAGAAGCCATGTACATGAGCATCTTCTGCTGTATTACAATAATGAACTTCTTTAATACCCGACCAAATAATAGCGCCCACACACATTGGACATGGTTCGCAAGTAGCGTAGATGACACAATCGGATAAATCCATTGTGCCAAGCTTTTTAGAGGCTTCACGAATGGCTACTATTTCTGCATGTGCAGTGATGTCTGTATCACGCATCATTGTATTGCCAACAACAGCGATGATTTCATCACCTCTTACAATGGTTGCACCAAATGGTCCACCAATATTTTGATCGATGCCTTCTTTTGTTTTGTCAACAGCTAGTTGAATATAATCCATACCGTGATTCCTCCTAGTTAATAATATGAGTACCAGCCTGATTATTGATCGCTTCTTTCAGACTTTCAGGGTTTGTAATAATTACTCGATGACCACCATTTTCTAAGAAGCTTAAGCTGGCTTCGATTTTTGGTAGCATACTTCCTGGCGGGAACTGATTATCTTGAACATGCTGCTTTGTTTCCTCAACAGTAATTTCTTCAAGTGCTTGTTGTTCAGGTTTTCCAAAGTTAATAAACACACGCGGAACACCCGTTGTAATAATTAATGAATCCGCATTTACTTGTGCCGCTAATAGACTTGTTGCAAAGTCTTTGTCAATGACTGCATCTACACCCTCATAGACATTGTTTTCTTTTTTCACAACTGGAATTCCACCACCGCCTACAGCGATCACGACATAATCATTATCAATTAATGATTTAATCGCCTCTTTTTCCACGATATCGATTGGTTTTGGTGAAGGCACAACGCGACGGTAGCCACGGCCAGAATCCTCTACCATTTTCCAATCTGGATGCTCTACTAGCATCGCCTCCGCTTGCTCCTTTGTAAAGAATGAACCAACTGGCTTTGTAGGGTTAATAAAGTTGGGATCATGTTCATTGATTTCAACTTGTGTAATCACACTGACTACCTTTTTATTAATTTGACGTTTAGTCAGTTCGTTAATTAATGCTTGTTGAATTAAATAGCCAATTCCACCTTGTGTGTCAGCCACACAGTTTACTAACGGAATTGCTGGCATGCCTGATACTTCATTAGCAATTTCACTTCTTTGTAAAGTGAAACCAACTTGTGGACCATTGCCGTGTGTGACAACCACTTTATAACCTTCCTGAATCATATCCGCGATATGCTCGACAGTTTGAGCAACTGCCTCTTGCTGACTTTGAATAGATTCACTTCCACTATCTTTTACCAACGAGTTACCGCCGATTGCTACAATTACTAATTTATTCACTACTACACCCCTACTTCTTTTTCTACACTATTTTGAACATTTTGCTGATTAAATTTATATAACAGCGTATATAAAATGAATGACACGATCAGTCCGCTAAAGAAAGCAAAGTTATTTAGCTGTACTAAAAACGGCACACTTTTCAGGAAAGCACCTGACATTGGTAAGAGGAAGCTTATTAATAGAACGATACATGCTACGATGTTATAGCCAGATTTATAAGCTCCATTATGACCTTCTTCCACATAAATCATAGATAAATCTAAACGTCTTTTACGCTCGATAAAGAAGCTAGACAACATAATACCTGCAATCGGTCCAAACATAGAGCCTATAAAACTATAAAAGAAAAATAACGTTTCTGTACTCGATACTAGTTTCCAAGGCAAAATGACTGTGCCAATAATCGCTGTTAAAATACCTGCTGTTTTGACCGTAAATACTTTAGGGAATAAAGTTGTCATTTGCAATCCAGATGGTAATAAATTACCAAAAACTACAAAAGCTGTTGCGCCTACATTTAAAGCTAAAATTAATACAATTACTGAAAAGGGATTTTGAATTTTATCAATAGCATCTACAATATTAAAAATTGGTTGCCCAAAAGCAATTTCTGTCCCTGCTATTAAACTAATACAAGTAATCGCAAATAATAGATACGAGCCGATCATACCGATGGATAAGCCATAGATCATTGCTTTTGGCGATTTAGCTCTATGCGTAAAATCTGCAATATTTACAATTGGACCAGCCCAGTTAGACACCAATGCGCTAACACATGCAATAAAGACCAATGGACTTTCCATCGTTGTAGAAGGCTTATATTCTAAAATTGGTCCAATTCCTCCAGCAATATTAATTGCCCAAATCGCTGCGCCAATAATGAAAATATAAACAATCGGTGATGAGTATTTACCGAAGACTGTTAGCATATCCATGCCACCTAAAAAAAGTAAAACTGTAATTACCCATAAAATAATATAAGAAATCATAGTCGGAACATCTAAGCCAAAAATAGTGAAGTCTCCACCAATAGACATATAGTTCGGAATGAATCTTGCAAATAATACATTAAGGGATTGAGCGCCCACAACGGTCGTCGTACCAAAGAATACAACCCCAGCAATCAACCCTCGACATAACGCCGGAATAATAGAGCCTTTTACTCCAAATGAATCTCTTAGTAATATGGCAAACGGAATGCCATATTTAGAGGCGGAATATCCATTTAAGCAATAGCCTGCTGAGACGATTACTGCTGAAAGCATAATGGCTAAGAAAACTTGATTAACTGATAATCCTAAGACAAAAAACCCTGCAACCGTCATATAAGACATAATATTGTGAACTGCGCCCATCCACACGGTAATGTAGTTAAAGATTCCCCAGTCTCTTTCCTGAGGACCTTTTGGTAAAAGTTCTTCCGAATAGCCAAGTGCTCTATAATCTTGATTGGACTGTTCAATTTTTGCGTGTTCCATAGAAAGCTCCTCCTACTTATAGGAAGTGGGCTTAAGCCCACTTCTCACTAATTGTAATTAATGCTTTTTCAAAAGCTTCCATTGGAGGATTTGTGATACCAGCACCAATCATACCGATTCCAGCCTCTTTATGTGCGATAGCTGTATTAATAATTGGAAGAATACCTGATTGGATGACTTTGCGAATATCAATACCAGTAGGAATTCCCATGAAGTTTAATAATGGAATGGTAATATTTTGGTTTTCTGTCGTCGTAATTTCTTTCATTTTACGAGAATAACCAATTGCTTCATCCACTGTTCCACCTACTAAAGCAACGATTGCTGGTGCAGTAGCCATTGCGAAACCACCAATACCGTAAGTTTCTGTAATAGCACTATCCCCTATATCAAGACCTGAATCCTCTGGTTTGTAGCCAGCAAACATCGGTCCGATTACTTTTTGTGCTGGGCCAGTAAACCATGTATTACCTGGCATGCCACTAATACGAACACCAAATTCTACACCGTTACGTGCCATTGTTGTCACGACAGTACTATATTCGATTCCATGTGCAGCATCTAATGCACATTTACAGCATGCCATCCATGTAGGACCTGAAAAATAATCACTACTTGCCACGAAATCAAATACTGCTCGCTTCTGTTCAACAGGATAATCTGTTTCTAAGATATATGGTGTCAATGCTTGAATTAATAAGCTTGTACCTGCATTATTACGGTTATGACATTCGTCACCCATGTGGAGCGCTTGTGCAAGCATTAATCGTAGATCGATGCCGTCTTTATTTAATTTCATTGCATCACGTAAAATTGGTCCTAACACATCACGCATCCATATTAATCGCTCGACAACGCTGTCATCGTTGGCACCCATACGCAAGATTTTTGCCATTTGCTCACTTAAATTTGTATAGGCGATATTGCCATACGTTTTATTTTCAACGATGTGCATAAACATCGAAGCAGATGTTACCCCAGCCATTGAACCAACTGCATTATGCTCATGGCAAGGTGAGAATGTAATATCTCCAGACGCCGCTACCTCTGCTGCTGCTTCTAAATCTTTTGCTAATCCTTCGAATACAAGAGCACCCATCACAGCGCCCTTCATTGGGCCATTCATATCTTCCCAAGTAATGGGTGGTCCTGCGTGTAAAATTGTTTTTTTCGTCATGCCAGGTACAACATTGATGGCTTGATCGAAACCAATCAGCACTGGTTGAGAGTTCACAATTTTTTCCACTGCAAGACGATTTGCTGCTTCGATTTTTTCAGCAAGTTCTGCTTTATCGATTTTGTTTAGTGCTGCAATAATTTCTGGCTTACCTCCACCCGGTGGTGACCACTCTAGGTGTGTAGCACTTGCATTTTGTGCTAATATATCATCCTTAAAAAGTTCAATACCTACGTTAATTACGTTAATTTTACTTGTGAAAAGTTCATTAATCTTACTCATGATTTTCTCCTTTCAACACCATTTCTCTAGCAAGTAATCCTGCATTTGTACTACTGCTTGCATGTGTAACACCTGCATCGACTAATTTTTCCACTTGCTCATCTATGTTTGGCGTATCTAAGTCTGTTCCAAGGACATACCCAATGATCTCTAAATGTCTACCTTCTTTTTCAGCAAATTGTTTAGCTTCAATGATGGCTGGAAGCATAACACCCACTGGGTCTTCATGAGAGCCAAAGCCTAATACGAAGTCCATCACAATGACACCAACTGTCGGATCTTTTGCTTCTTGTAAGAAGCGCTCAATGCGAGAAGACGGATCGATCATTGGATGTGGTTTACCATTTGTAAAATCATCATCACCGAAGTCAATGAATGTATGTTCCTGACTCACATTGATATCTTTCAATAAGAAATCAGGATTCTTTTGGATGTTACTGTAAATATTATCTAATTTTTCCATAGCTAGATACATAGATTCATCACAAAGCGTACCGCCACAGAATAACCCACGAATGTATTTTTGCTCTGGCGCTAATTTTGCACGAACCTCTTCAACTAATGGAATGTTAAGCGCACGTTTGTTAATACCTGCTTCATCAATACCTGCTAGTAAGACTGCCTTTAAGGCTGCTTCTTTCGATGTTTTAGCAAATTGTCCACCAGCTGCCACTACAGCCTCTTCATTACCACCTATAAAATAAACCACTACCGGTTTGCTGCATTCTTTAATTTGTGCGAGTACTTTTTTCTCAACACTTGCTTCAGGTGGCTTCGATACAAGTACAATCACTTTAGTGGCTTCATCGGCATCTAGTGCTTTGATTCCATCAAGCATCATCATACCGCCCACTTCTTTACTTAAATCTCTTCCGCCAGTACCAATCAGTTGTGTGATACCACCACCGAAGTCATGAATGCGAACACTTACTTCTTGGCTACCTGTACCAGATGCCGCTACGATACCGATATTGCCTTTTCTTACAGCGTTTGCAAAGCAAAGTCCTGTATTACCAATAATAGCGGTACCACAGTCTGGTCCCATCATTAATAAGCCTTTTTCATGTGCTAAAGTTTTTAATTCTACTTCGTCTTCAACGCTCACATTATCACTGAAAAGCATCACGTGTAGATCATTTTCAAGTGCTTTGCGTGCTTCGCGAACGGCAAATGCCCCATTGACAGAAATGACCGCAAAGTTTGCATCAGGAATTCCTTGTGCAGCTGAATCAATCGTTGCATATTTAATATCACTTTTTGCTTGTGCTTTATCTTTATTTGTTAGTAATTCTTCCACTGCTAGGTAAGCGCTTTCTGTTTGATCCGCATTAGCAGTTTTAACAATAATCATTAAGTCCCCTGCTGTTGCTTCCTCCACTTCTGGCGTCATCAAACCAACGTTACGAATGACTCCTTTGTTCATCTCCGTACCCATACCAATAATTGCTTGCTCGACGCCTTCAATTTGATTCGCTTTTGTAGATAGAGACATCAATGACACTGAATCAAAATATGTGTTGCGCTTAATTACGACTTTAATACTCATCATTATCCTCCTAATTTTATATTGGCTTCTAAGCCACTTATCAGTCCTAAGGCAATATCTGTTCCTGAGGAGGAGCCAATAGCAAGCACCTTTCCCAGAGCCTCAATGGATTCCACTTCTGTGCCATATAAAATGGCGTGTATGAATGAACAGATGGACTCCCTTACTTGTCCATATGCTGCCTTCTTCAATGTTGTAAAGCTAATCTCATTGGTCAAAGGCTGAATCACTTTGATGACGCTTTCACACAAAGGTTTATACATAGAACACGGGCTATTTTGTAAGTGAATGATAGCAAATAAGCCTACTAAAAAATCATCCCCTGATGGTGTTAGCCCTGGCCCCAAGCCTACTAAATCAGCTGCATATGCCTGAAAACGATCCAAACGTTGATTCAATATTTCCTCATAAAGTAAAGTTGTGCGCTGCTGTAATAATCTCGATGTCTCCGCTTCAAATTCACTGACGGGAGAATCATTACGTTTTATGCCGCCGCCTTTCCCATGTAAATCAATGGATTGTTTTACACGGATCATATTCATTTTTAAGCTTGTACAATTTGCTGGATAAATAGGTAGCTGACATTGCCAACGAGAGGCGGTAGGGATCGCTATTATTAATTTTTCTTCTATTAATAGTTGATTATGGCGAACCGATACCCTGTCATGTTGCTGAATGCCCAGGTGATCCAATGTATCAAGATCAATGACAAGTGTATTGGGTGCCCGATCCATTGCCTTCGTAGCAAGTGTAAAAATTTCATCATTACCATCACTCCGTATATTTAAGGCATGTTTAAACACGCTGTGAACCGTTCCCTTAAACGTCGCCACTATTTGCTGCAGGAAATAATCATCACCCGATTTGGCATGTATCATATGTACACCCTCTTTATGTCGTAGGAGTACTACTATTTCGCTCCTGCTTCTAGTAGAATTTTTTCAATTTCAGTAAATCCTTTTTCTTTAGCCATTGTTAATGGTGTCACACCATATTGATCCACTAATTGTGTATCTGCTCCATGTTCAACTAATAGACGAACTATTTCTTGTTGCTTTTCTCCCCCATCATTGAGGAGAATGGCTTCAATCAATGGTGTCCATCCACAAATATTTGTATGGTTGACATTGATATCCGTAGTCGTTACAAGTTCACGAACTACCTCAACAAAGCCCTTCTCACTTGCTGGATGAATCCCTACACCGCCAAAGCGTGTTAAACGCTCTAAATCTGTGTTTGCTTGTAGCATTATTTTCACAAGCTCTAACTTTCCATTTATACATCCATACAAAAATGGGTTTAAACAAATTTGATCTTGAAGGTCAATATCTGCCCCTTCCTGAATTAAAAATTTTACTGTTTCTAATTGATCATTCATCGCAGCAAGTAAAATTGCTGTACGTTTGCGCTTATTTTGAGAATTAATATCCACACCTTGTTGTAAATAACCTTTCAGAGCGTTATTATCACCTGCTTCAGCTGCAGTTAAAAATTCTGAGACCACATTCATATCTACCAATTTCATTCCTCCATTTCTCTGACCTATTGTTCATTTCAACTAAAAAGAAATAAACCGCGAGAATGTTACTACTTTCACATTTCCGTCTTACAAGCTTTATTTTATTCTCTTATGCCGTAGATATCATTGTTTAGCAAAACCAAAAAGAATGAAGATCATTTAGGCAATATGTACAATGTTTTGTGATAAGATTATGGCGAAGGAGTGAAATCATTTGCTAACAATTAAAGATATATTAGAGATAAAGGCACTTGAAGGAATTAAAATTGTTGCTGGAGAGCAAGGAATTCACAATGAAATTGCACTTGTGAATATTATCGAAAATCCCGATGCATTTGATTGGCTGACACCGAATGAATTACTGTTAACGACTGGTTACATCTTCCAAGATGACGAAGCCTTACAAAATAAAATTATCCAAGAAATCTCTAAAATCAATTGTGCAGGCCTGGTTATTAAAATGAGACGCTATTTACAAAAGACGCCTCAAAACATGATCGATATTGCCAATCAGCATGGATTGCCGTTATTAGAGTTACCTTATAATTACACCCTTTCCAAGGTCATCTCGATTATCAATGAAAAGGCATCTGGCCGTTATGATCTATTAAATAGAAAATCTTTGGACATGCACAATACGCTATTTAAGGTGGCGCTTGAAGGAGGAGGCATCGAATCTATTTCCTCTAAGTTAGCTGAAACAATTAATAACCCGATTATTTTTTTAGATAATGACTGGAATTTACTGCATTATACAGATCTTGATACGAATCCTGTGCCCCTTGCCTATGGCATTAATTTAAAGAAGAATCGTCCAACATTTTCAAAGGATTTTATAAATACCATTCCGAATGATCTCAATGAAATGCAAAAATCCATTACACGAATCTATCAATTAGAAGATCTAGCCGTAAAATGTAGAATTCTTCCTGTTGCAGTAGCCAACTATATTTATGGCTATATTGTCATTTGGCAAACTGTACGGGATCTGAATGAGTTTGATTTCATCGTTTTAGAGCAAGCCTCCACGATTGTGGCACTAGAAAGGATAAAACAGAAGGAAATTGAGGGTGTACGTCTAAAGATTAAACAAGAGTTTTTTGATGATTTATTGACTGGAAAAATCACTTCGCTTGAAACGCTACAAACACTATGCGATCTCCACGGCTTAAAGATCAACCATAAATATTATTGCATCGTCATCTCTATTAGCCATGAAAATTTGCAAAACCAGCATGATTTAATTTCTAGAAAATACGAAACCGATAATATTGCAAAAAAATGTATGAATTTAATTTATGAGCACTCTAGCACAATTAATGGGGAAATTACATGCCTTTATCGCAACAATCAAATCATTATATTAGTTGGACAGCAAGACAGCAAACAAGATTTCACGATCAATGAAACAAAGCAATACGCAGAAAACATTCTCCAATTATTAGTACAGCAACATACGCAAAGCTCTTTCTTAATGGGAATTGGCAAAGAATATAAACATATACGTTTTGTCCATAAAAGCTTTGCAGAGGCACATGAAGCTCTCCGTCTTATGCACCGCTTCGAAGAGCGTGGAGCAGTGGCTCATTATGCGGATCACTCCATTTATCATTTTTTAGATTCGAATATTAATGAAGTGCAGCTAAAGGACTTTTTCTTAGAAAGCTTGGGTTCTGTCTTTGAGCATGATTTATTACATGGGACAAGCTATCTACTTACATTAGAAAATTACTTTATCAATCATATGAATATAAGTGAAACAGCCAAGGAAATGTTTATCCATCGCAATACGTTAATTTATCGGATTGAAAAGATTAAAGAAATTTTAAAAACCGATTTAAAAAGCTATGAGGAGCTGTTACAAATCCAGCTAGCCTTAAGAATCTATCGCTTGCTTGGTAAGTCTTTATACCACGATGAATTTGCAGACTAGTATCAAAAGGTGGTGATCGCATCACCTTTTTTGATGACCATTCATTTCATATTCAGTTCATAAACGCATGCTATAGTAAAGCCATAGAAACGAAATACATTGTTTTCAGACAATGAAGGAGGCTTATTTCTTTGCAAGAAACATCAAATGATATGTCTAAACAAAAAGATTGGCGCCGTTTTATACAGTTAGTAAAACGTGCCGAACCACCGATATGGCTACTTGTCATCGCTTTAGTGATGAGTTTAGCAACGACAGGTGTAGGGTTTATTGTTCCATTATTTACAAAACAATTAGTGGATGGCTTTTCGTTAGAATCGCTTAATTATTGGCAAATTATTGTACTAGGTATTGCCTTTATCGCACAGGCTATTGCCAGTGGATTATCCATCTATTATTTAAATCGAGTTGGACATCATGTTGTGGCAAAATTACGTGACCAGCTATGGAGAAAGCTGTTGCATTTACCAATCCCCTATTATGATGAACATGATACTGGTGAAACATTGAGCCGTGTTACGAATGACACGGCGGTTGTGAAAGAGCTTATAACAGAGCATTTAGCAAACTGTTTATCTGGCGTTATCTCCATAATAGGTTCTATTATCATTCTTCTATTTTTAGATTGGAAAATGACATTAGTCATGCTGATTGCCGTACCACTGGCTATGGTGATCTTAATGTTGTTAGGGCGACGCATGTTTGTGATTTCAAAAGGAATGCAAGATGAAACAGCAAAATTTACGTCTGTATTAAATCAAGTTTTACCTGAAACGCGCCTAGTCAAGGCTTCAAATGCTGAGCAAATTGAATATGAGCGTGGAAAAAAGGGCATTACGAATCTCTTTACATTTGGCTTAAAAGAAGCAAAAATTCATGCACTGATTTCCCCGCTGATTTCATTCGTTCTGATGTCTGTGCTTGTAGCTATTATTGGCTATGGTGGTGTCCGTGTTTCCTCTGGAGAGCTGACGGCTGGCGATATGGTGGCATTTATTTTATATTTAATCCAAATCATTATGCCAATGACGCAATTAACGATGTTCTTTACCCAGCTCCAAAAAGCCATGGGTGCTACAGAACGAATTAGTGCATTGCTTGAATACGAGGAAGAACGTATTGAAGAAGGCTTAACAGTAGAAAAAGTAGATCAACCCATTTATCTTAAAAATGTTGATTTTTCTTATGGTGAGGAGCCCATTTTATCCGATATTAACTTCACAATTGAGCCAGGCAAAGTAACAGCCATCGTTGGACCAAGTGGTGGCGGTAAAACAACTACATTTTCACTGCTAGAACGATATTATCAGCCAACGAACGGCAGTATCACACTAGGAGATACACCAATCGAAACTTTTTCACTCCACTCTTGGCGCAGTCAAATCGGCTATGTAGCGCAGGAAAGTGCCCTGCTCTCAGGTACGATTCGAGAAAACATTTGCTATGGTATAGACCGTGAAGTGCAAGATGATGAGCTAGAAAAAGTGGCTAAAATGGCCTATGCAGATCAATTTATTAACGAGCTTCCAGATAAGTTCGATACTGAAGTTGGAGAACGAGGCATCAAGCTTTCAGGAGGACAACGTCAGCGTATCTCTATCGCAAGAGCGCTCTTACGTAATCCGCAAATATTAATGCTGGATGAGGCAACATCAAGCTTAGATAGTAATTCAGAAATTTATGTACAAAAAGCATTAGACAACTTAATGCAAGGACGCACAACACTAGTCATTGCGCACCGTTTATCGACAGTGGTAGATGCCGATCAAATATTGTTTATTGAGAAAGGGCATATTACAGGCTGTGGTACACACGAAACACTCTTTGAAACACATGCTATGTATCGTGAGTTTGCCATGCAGCAATTACGCATTAAAGACGTAGAATAAAGGGGTTTGTTGAGATGACAAAACTATTAGTCGTGGATGATGATGCACATATTCGCGAATTGGTAAAAGTGTTTCTGCAAAACGAGGGCTTAGAAGTAATAGAGGCTATCGATGGTGTCGATGCACTGTCTAAATTAGACACTGAGAAAGTCGATATGGTCGTGATGGATATTATGATGCCCAACATGGATGGCTGGGCATTATGTGAGGAAATACGTTCATTCAATACAGATCTACCAATCCTTATGCTAACAGCTAAAGGAGAAACCTCTCAAAAAATCAAGGGCTTTCATTTAGGGACAGATGATTATCTTGTGAAGCCATTCGAGCCTGCCGAACTAATCGTACGTGTTAAGTCTATTTTAAAAAGATATCGTATCTCCCTTTCTCAAGTTGTAGAAGCTGGAAATGTCAAATTAAATCGCCATACACATGAAGTGGAAATGAACGGCGAGACGATTCTCCTTCGTTTGAAGGAGTTCGAGCTATTATTTACACTTGCAAGCTATGTTGGCAAAACCTTTTCCCGTGAACAGTTGATCGAAGAAATCTGGGGCTACGACTATGAGGGAGATGAACGAACAGTTGATGTCCATATCAAAAGAATACGAGAACGCTTTCCACAGGAGACGAGTGGCTTTGTCATTCGCACCATTCGTGGTCTTGGTTACCGCCTGGAACTAGACACATGAGAAAACGAAGATTCTTGTTAAGATTAGCGCTGGTCTTTTGCCTGTTTCTGATTGCAAACACCGTTTTCGCTTTTATTTCCTATCATGTAACTTCATGGCTGTATGGACGGTTAGGAACTGAGCCTCATGGATTTTGGCTACAACTAGCAACAGTGATTGGGGTGTTTGCACTCTTTGCCTGTTCAGCTGCCATTATCTTTTTAATCGGACTAAATCGACAACGTAACTATTGGGATACGATTGTAGATGCATTAAGCCGCATGGCAAAAGGTGATTTTGATGTTCAGCTGGATTTGAGAGCAGATGAGGAGGATCAATTTGGGCAATTGATTCATGGTATTAATCATATGGCTGTTGAGTTAGGTGAACTGGAAAGAATGCGTCAGGAGTTCATTTCCAATGTCTCCCATGAAATTCAATCACCTTTAACATCTATTAATGGCTTTGCCAAGGCTTTGAAAAATATTAACCTACCTGAAGAAAAACGTCAGCATTATTTAGCTATAATTGAATTAGAAAGTAATCGTTTATCAAAAATTAGCGACAATTTGCTCAAGCTAACTTCCTTAGAATCGCAGCACCATCCATTTGAACCTATAACTTATCGACTCGATAAACAATTACGCAATGTTGTGCTGGCACTAGAACCGAATTGGTTAGCCAAACAGATTGACTTTGATCTCGATCTTGATAACCTAAGCATCACTGCAGATGAGGATTTGATGAATCAAGTCTGGATGAATTTACTGACAAACAGTATTAAGTTTACACCTACCAATGGAACCATCTCATTATCTATGAAAAAGCAGTTCGACACGATAACCGTTCGGGTTCAAGATACTGGCATAGGCTTAACCGAAGAACAACAAAAGCATATTTTCGAAAGGTTTTATAAGGCCGATCAATCGCGAACTGCTGGAAATGGCGGTAGCGGATTAGGGCTAGCCATTGTCAAAAAAATAATTGAGATGCATCATGGAACCATTGCTGTAGAAAGCCAAATAGCAGAATATACAAGATTTTTGATTACTGTCCCCATCGACAGTACGGCAACTCATGCAAACGACTAACCCCGTCTGCATGAGTTGTTTTTTCTAGTATGCTACTTTACTAAAGTATCGATATACTTTATTTAGTTTTTGCTGTTGCTTCCCCTTTTTACTTTCCATATTACCAAACTCAAAAAACTTCACTTTTTTCATTCCAACAAATTTAAACAACGCCCTTTTCATTAAAATTTTATGTGCATTGTTTAACCATAAAAATGGATAATTGGTTGGCCCCTTCATCGTGGACACACAGACTACAGACTTCCCTTTTAAAAGACCCTCTGGAAATAAACCCTTTGTATCTCGATAAGCAAAATTTGCTGCAAATAATTGGTCGATATATCCTAACAGCATGGCTGGCGGTCTCCCCCACCAGATCGGATAAACAAATACAATTTGATCTGCCCAAGAGAGCTGTTGGCGGTATTTTTCCATTTTCGGATCCCGATACATATCACGACGTCGTTTATGTTCATGGAAAATTAAGCGTGGATCGAACTCTTCTTCATATAAATCTAGTATCTGAATCTCCTCGATGGTAGGATTCTCTCGACACCCCTTTATCACTTCTTGTAAAAAAGCATAATTTAAACTTTTATGGTTGGGATATGTATAAACAATTAACGTTTTCATTGTGCGCCTCCTCGTTACTTATCATTTGATAACAAAATAATAATTCATTTCATTTTAGTTGTCAAATGATAATTGTTTTAGGACAAGTTATTTGTTATCTTGACAGTAAGAGGTGATCCCATTGAATAAAAGCGCTTTATTTCATCAGTTTGTAGCATTTACAGCCACAATCCATCAAGTGACACATGATCTCACACAAAATGTTAACACTGCGAATATTACACCGCTACAATATAAAATTCTTGAATATATTAAAGTAAGCCAACCTGTCACACCAACAGAAATCAGTGAATGTCAGCATATGTCCCTACCCAACACAAGCCGTGAACTTCGGAAATTGCAGGAACGGCAGCTAATTGAAAAATTTAACGACACAGCCGACCGCAGAAAGCAGTATGTCCGTTTATCCAAAGAGGGTGAAAAAATGATGGAGGAGGCATTTGCCTGTATCGAAGAACGCTTTTTACAGCTTATTCAACACGCAACACAGGATGATCTAAAGGACATCCAACATGCTCTCACCATTTTAGAGGAAAAGGTTTTACAGCAAAACGGCTAAGACCATGCTGCTTTTCGGGTGTGGTGATCGCTACTATTGGAGAAGCAGGAGGCGAGATCTTTTTTGACTGAAATTGCTCTTGCTTTGGTTTGAAGTGATCATTTTTTTCAAAACCGATCTTTTCTTTGCTCGAAGTGATCATTTATTGTTCAAAACCGCTCTTTCCTTTGCTCTAAGTGATCACTTTTCAATCGCTACCGCTCTTTCTTTGGTTTAAAGTGCTCGCTTCTGATTCAAAGCCGCTCTTTTCTTGGCTTGAAGCACTCTCTTTTCATGCAAAGCCGTTCTTTTCTTGGTTCGAAGCGCTCTCTTTTACTTCAAATTGCTCATCTCCTTGCTCAGAGTGATCACTTCTAAACCAAAACTGCTCATTCTTCTTTAAGGAATTATTCATCTTACACGCAAAAAGGTTAGCCATAATTTGACTTGAATCATTAAAAATCTTTAGTGTCACGCACCACAGATTCGTAACCACTTTGTCTTTTCTTTAATAGTATAAAGGTGAGTAGAAGGAGGAGTCTCAAGTGGAAGTAGTGTTTGATCGGGAGTGGATTGAAGAACAGTTTGATACACTTCCATTATGGCAACGGTCAGCCTATACAGATTTTGCTGCCACGATTGCGGATGAAGCAAATACGTTTCCGTGTATACCAGCAAGAATGGGCTTTTTATCAAACCATTTGCGCTATAGTTTTGTCGGGGATCCACGGGAAGAGCAATCGATTAAAATGTTAGCACAATGCTTAAAGGACTATACGAAAGCATCACGAACTTTCGGAAAGTATACAACTCTTACTGTGTTCTTTCATACCCCTCACGATATGCAAGATAGCTTTGAGGTAGCAGATTATCAGCAGTTATTTTGGTCCATATTAAATAATTTAACCAATTTGGATGAGATGAATTGGCCTGAAGGAATACCAATGGAGCCTACTCACCATGAATGGGAGTTTTGCTTTCATGGTGAACCCTATTTTATCTCTTGTGCAACACCAGCCCATAAATTGCGAAAGAGTCGTCATTTTTCCACTTTATTAATGGCCATTCAACCCCGTTGGATATTCGATGATATAAACGACACCACAGCCTTTGGGCGAAAAATCAAAAAGCTCATTCGTCAGCGGATTGCAGACTACGACACAGTCCCAGGACATCCAGATTTGAAATGGTATGGGCAAGAAGATAGTTATGAATGGAAGCAGTACTTCTTAAGTGATGATAACCATAGTCCATCCAAATGTCCTTTTTTAAGGATGTCTCAGGAAAACGGTTCATTACGTAATGTTTTTTTGCCTTTTCACAACAATCCAGGTCGCCACACTGATTAAGACTATAAAGAGCAGGCTCACATAAAAACCGAGTCTGCTTGTTTTTTCACCTAAAGTTCCAGATACCGTCACAGCAATGAGCAACATCCCCATAGCATTCTTTACATGCCCCCACTTAGTTAACTCCATGAGCTTCCAGTAGGTCACTAAAATAAAAAGCCAATTATAGATCAACATTAAACCCGCCGCTGTAATTAAATATTCAAAGATTTTTTCTGGCATCAAAAAACCAATTACAATCGTAATTACTAGCCCACTCGTTAAAAATAAAAAGGCTGGAAAAGGAACTTTCATTTTTCCTTTCTTTGCAAGGACTGCCGGTGCATCATGATCCTCTGCAAGTGTAGTGAGAATGGTGATCACCGCGTAAAGCGAGGCCACCATTGTTGAAAAACCAGCAATGATTAGCACACCATTAAAGATATCTGCCACAAAAGGGATATGGTGTCCTTGAAGCGCTGTAATAAAAGGACTTTCATCAATCGAAAAGTCTTTCCACGAAACGAGTACTAATGCAAGGGCGATGGCCATGATAAAAATAACGGTAATCACGATCAGCATAATTCTCCCCGCTTTTGGCGCCTCTTTTGGATTTTTCAAATCGATGACCATTAAACCCATCACTTCAATTCCTCCGTAGGCATAAAAGGCATAAAGTAATCCGAGCCAAATACCTTTTAGTCCTTGTGAAAAAAATGCTTCATAATTAGCTTGAAGTGAAGCCATTGTAGTAGATGGTGTACCTCTCATGATGATAACCACTGCTACAATAATGAACATAATGATGGCAGCTGCCTTTAAGGCACCGAAGATATTTTGGAAATTTTCAAAGCCCTTCATGCCTGTGAGAATAACGACTAAACCAATAGCAGCATAAATCGATGCAGCAATCCACAGGGGCAGCACCGGAAACCAAAATTTCGTAAAAATGCCGAGCGCCATCAGCTGGCTTCCCATGATTAATAGCTCAGAAATCAAGTACACCCAGCCATTGCTAAATCCTGCCCAGCGTCCAAAGGCTTGCTTGGCATAGGTACGAAAAGAGCCTTTATCTGGATTTTCCACAGACATTTTAACAAGTGCATCATACACGATATACGTACAAATGGCCGCTAATAAAAAAGGTATTAATACCGCAGGCCCACTTTTATGAATGGCCATACTTGTCCCAAGAAAAAAGCCAGTGCCCAAAGTACAACCGATACCAAGAAGCGAAAGCAGCCACCAGGCCATACTTCCTTTAGCTGATTTTGAAGTCATTTGTTCTCAACCCTTCGTTACGTTCTTACCAATGGCAATGTCATACATCGAATGCCACCACCGCCTTTTTCAAGCTCAGTGACATCAACTTCAAGCAAGTTTTTATTCTTCAGCAGTGGATGCGCCAATAATTGTTGTTGTGTTGCCTGCTTGCTTATCAACAGTGTTTCTGGATTCAGGTTAATAAAGTTGATGTCTGGAATGGTCTTATACGAGTTCAGCCAGTAAACATCCAAACCATGACGCTTTAAAAATGACTCTACCATATCAAAACGACTGCTTTGAGCTGTTAACACCTGAATAGGAAAATGGCGTACAAAGCTTTTAGCAACAACCAGATTCGCATTTACAACATTACAATTCATATCTAAATGCAGCGTATCATTGCTTTTCGGTAAATCAATTATGGCAATTTCAGAAAACCCCTCTTGAAAAATGCCTTCCTTTAAGCTTTCGATAGCTTCTATCGAAGTTCTCATTCCAAGATTAATAAGTACAGCATCTTTATTTAAAATTAACAAATCTCCACATTCGAAGGAATGAAGCGGCTGCAAATTAGCTTTCCATTGTTGTGGAAACCATTTTTCTAATAGTGAATGTGCAAGAGGGTACTCTGGTTTTCTAAGTGAGGTTCCAGCATTTCCAAGTAAAAGCCGATTCCCAATGACACAGGCTAGGTCACGCACAAAATAACGATTGAGGAGCTGCTCACTTAATAGCTGCTGATCGTGGGCTAGTTCTCTTGCATAATCAAGTACATGTACCCCTGCGTTTTCGAATGTTGTCTTTAATGCCATGAAATTATCCATCGCCTTCTGATGGTTGACCGTATCACTCCAACCAACCTGCTCTGCTATTGTTAAATCCGTTACATCTACGAGTGAAGGTGCACAAAGCATCACTACTTTCAGTTCTCCATGTTCTGACCAACAATTTAGTTGAAATGAATCCATTCAAGTATTCTCTCCTTCTTCACAACAATCTCTGTTAGCGTTACCATTGACTTTCAGATTATACAAAGACCATAATTAAGAAGAATTTACCAATTAAAACTATTTAGAGAAAGGGGTGTCATTATGGAATACTATAAATTTTTAAGACAGTATGTAGGACACCAACCAATTATTTTACCTGGATCGGTGGTTCTCATTCTTAATACTGAAAACGAAATATTACTACAAAAAAGATATGATGGCGGTTGGGGGCTCCCTGGAGGCTTAATGGAATTAGGCGAGAGCTTAGAGGATACTGCCAAAAGAGAGGTACAAGAAGAGACAGGACTAGCCATCACAGATTTACAGTTATTAGGTGTTTTTTCTGGTCCGGATTGTTACCTTAAAGTTTCGAATGGGGACGAATTATACGCCGTTACAGCAGTCTTCTATACAAGAAATGTGCTTGGTAATTTAGTGATTGATTACAATGAATCAGAGACAATGCAATATTTCTCTCTTTACCATTTACCAAACGATTTAAAAGATCGTCGATATATTGAACCATATATCGCACAATTAATTTAGAGAGAAAACAAGCCGTTCTCTCTCTAATTATCATGTAAAATATTCTAATTTTGCTTGAGGAAAAAATTTCTGCATATAGCGATACAAATGTTCCTTAATGTCTTCCTCTTCCTCTTTTTGATAAATATATTTACCAATGCCATATTTGCCCCATTTATATCGTCTTACCGTCTCGTCGAGCTCTAGCTTTGTCATTGGATAATTTTTTTCAATCACTCGTTTTGCAGGCTTTGTAAAGCGATGTTGAATAAATTCAAAGGTGATGTCATCGCGCACATCCTTTGGCAATTCAGCGTCCAATCGCTCAAACATATGATAATAGCCCTCCTGCCAGCCATCATGAAGATAGATTGGCGCAACAATAAATCCGAGTGGGTATCCAGCTCTTGCCACTTTCCCCGCTGCCTCAATGCGCTTTTCCAATGGTGATGTACCTGGCTCAAAGTGCTTAATCACATAATCAGCATTGACACTAAAACGAAACCTTGTACGACCATTATGCTTAGCATCTAATAAATGATCCACATGATGGAATTTCGTTACAAATCGTAACTGACCTAGCTCACTTTGTCCAAAATGCTCAATGGCTCGCTTTAAGGTATGCGTAAGATGATCAATTCCTACAATATCAGAAGTACAGGATGCCTCAAAGCGAGTGATGTCAGGTGCTCGTTCAGCCATATAGTGATCGGCCTGTTCTAGGATTTCATCGACATTGACATACGTCCGAATATAAGGTTTGCTGCCCATAGTTGTTTGTAAATAGCAATAATGACAATGTCCCATACAGCCAGTCGCAAATGGGATGGCATATTCCGCTGAGGGCTTAGATGTATCAAACTTTAATGTTTTTCGAATACCCACTACTAAGGTCGATTTTGCTACCCGATACTTTTGAAAATCATTGTCTCCAGGAAGGTTTCTCACTTGATTATGGGAAGTTGTATAGCGAATTTCAATTCCCATCTGCTCAAACTTCTCTTTTAGCTCCTGACCTAATGGATACTGGAGGGCATCTGGCTCAAAATAAACAAGCTGAGGGGTAAATGGCTTTATCATATGAGTCCTCCCTTAATGAAAATACTGGTGATAGGCCTGTTCAGCCGCCATCTCGCTTGCAAAAATCACCATGTCATTCGTGATTGGATAATAGGTTTCAAATAAAAATAGAGCTAGCTCCTCTGGTTTTTCTGGATGATAAACGACTGCCGCTTCCTGTATATTCGTTACATCTTGAATATGTGGATTGCGGTAAAAAATATAAACAATATCACCCACATCAAATGGTTGTTGCATCTCTTCACCTTCCTCTGCCTTTCCATTAGTTTGGTGAAAGTGTACAAAAAATATGTCATAAAAAATTTAGTTGGTAATATACATACAGTCTTGCAGTTATTTTAAGAAAATTGCACTTCCCGTAAATTGTAACACTTCAATTTAACCTGCTTTATTCAATTCTCCTACGTCGAATAGTGTGAGGTTATCCACTCAAAATTCCCTTACTCTTTTCAATCATCTTGTAAGGAAAGTAAGCCAGAATAAGTATCAAAACTGCATGATGGTTAAATTTTCTTCAAAAGGTAAAAGGGTGAAACTTTTAGGATGCTCATACGTTAAATTAGATGTCATGCTAAGTCATTCAAATGGCATGAAGAAGGGTGGAATTTATGAAAAAAATATGGACTTTACTTTTTGCTGTGATACTTATTGTACCGTTAGTATTGCAGCCGGCAACCGCACAAGCGGCAAAAGCCATCACAATTAATGTGGATGGGGTGCAATTAAAAACCGATCAGCCACCAGCGATGATTCAAGGACGTGTTATGCTACCACTTAGAGCGATCTTTGAAGCATTGAATGCAAGCGTAAACTGGGACCAAAAGACTCAAACAGTCACAGGGATAAAAGGTGATACAACGGTAGTTCTCAAGATTAAATCGAAGACAGCTACTATTAATAACCAGACAGTAACGCTTGATGTACCAGCACAGGTATTAAAAGGTAGAACAATGGTACCAGTACGCTTCGTCAGTGAAGCACTTGGGCAGGATGTTGATTGGAACTCAGAAAAACAGCAAGTATCTATTAAATCTGACACTCCAAGTAATATCAGTATTGCTCCAGCGAGCAATGTGTCAGTTCGAGATGTGAATGATCAGGGAGATGGGCGTGATCTTGAGGTTAGCTTCTCTAAATCGTCTACAGAATCATATGTAGATCATTATCGGGTTATGGTTGTGAAGGCTTCTAAAAGTTTTAATTTGTCATCAGCTCTTAAAGTCTCCTCTTCTAATTATTCGGTGGTATCGACTTCAAATGCGAATCGTGCCGTAACTTTATCGCAAAACTCGCGAGATGTGGACGGAGACTACATAAAAAATGATCAGTCTTATGTGGTTTATATACTTGCCATTGGTAAAGGTTCTTATTCTAGCGTATTATCAACTTCTTCTCCGAAGATTACTCTAACAAACATGTCTACTGTTACCGCAGTAACAAATGTGAAGATTAGCGATATTAACGATTTTGGCGATGGACGTGATGTCTCAGTTAGCTTTACTCGTCCACAAAATGATAGCAATACTTCCAATTACCGTGTGTTTATAGTAAAGACCAAGGATGCTAACAATTTTAGTCTTACCACTGCGAATAATTTATCCAGCAATTATTATACAACAGTGGACAAATCAGGAAGCAACGGCAGTACGTTGATAGCAACTCTGTCTTCCTCAACACGAGATACTTCAGGTGACTTTATAAAGAATAACGAATCCTACACAGCGTTCGTTATGTCTGTAAGTAATACGAATTCTGGCATGAATAAACTCTCGCCTGCTTCATTAGCAGTAACGCTTACTGTATCTACTCCAACTATTACACAAGTAGATGATGTTAATGATTTTGGCGATGGACGCGATTTGAGAGTTAGCTTCAACAAAGTGTCTGACGAATCTAATGTTAACTCTTACCGAATTTTTGTTGTAAGAGCTAACAACTATACGAACTTTACATTGACAAAAGCCAACAGTTTACCTAGCACTTATTACACACAAGTGAACAAAACAGGCAGCAATATTACTCAGGTGCTCTCTGCAGGGGCAAAAGATACTGACGGTTATGCCATTCAAAATGGCGTTAGCTATCGTGTATTTATTATGGCAGTAACTAATAACTCTGCAAATAATGTGCTTTCTTCAGCCTCCAATATGATTTCGCTGCTTAGCAACAATGTGGGTGCAGTGTCGAATATCATTGCCAGCGATGTGAGCGATTATGGTAACGGTCGTGACCTCTTTGTGTCATTCAATAAAGCTGTTGATGAGGCACCTATTAATCACTATCGAATTATGGTGGTACCAACAGCAAATTACAATAATTTTAGTCTGACGGATGCTAATAGCGTATCCAGCAGCAATTACACAACTGTTAATAAATCTGGGAAATCCACATATGAGCAAGCGTTATCTGAAAATACTCGGGATGTGCGCGGAAATACTATTAAAGAAGGTACGAACTACCGTATCTATGTACTGACTGTTGCCAATGGAAATACATTAGGAAACAATGCGCTAACTGACGCAACGTCTACAGTTACACTAACTAAGAACTTCACTGTGCAAGCTGTAACTAATTTGAATGTTGCAGATATCGATGATAAAGGGGATGGCCGTGATGTGCAAGTAACATTCACGAAGCCTACAGATGAATCGAATGTTAATCATTATCGGATTTTAATGGTACCAACTGCATATTACAGTAGCTTTAATCTTTCACAAGCCAATAGTAGCTCTTATTACATCACAGAAAGCAAAGGTGGAAATTTAGCAGCAAATAGAACATTGGATGGGATTAGGGATGTACGAGGTAATTTTATTACAGAAGGAACTAGCTATCGCGTCTATGTACTGACTGTTGCAAATGGTAACTCTTTAAATGCCTACGCTTTATCCTCTCCTTCACCTGTGATTACAATTAGTAAAAGCAAAGTCGTTCAGGCAGTAAGCAATATTAATGTTA
This sequence comes from Lysinibacillus sp. AR18-8, assembly GCF_001705465.1. Lineage (NCBI taxonomy): Bacteria > Bacillati > Bacillota > Bacilli > Caryophanales > Bacillaceae > Lysinibacillus > Lysinibacillus sp. AR18-8. Next base: position 146,019 of record NZ_MDGU01000015.1, on the reverse strand, counting down.
GCGATGTTGGTGATTATGGAGATGGTCGAGATCTACAGATTTCGTTTACAAAACCTTCTGATGAATCAAATATAGATAGTTACCGTATTCTAGTTGTGCCCGCATCAAAGGCAAATGACTTTGATCTGAATACAGCTATTAGAGCTACTAATTATACAGGTTGGAGTAAAGGCCTGTATAGTGTGAAATTGGGTGCTGATAGTAGAGATACAGACGGAAGACTTATAACGAATGGCCAAGAATATCGCGTATATATCTTGTCTGTAGGTGGTGGAAATTCTAAGGAAATGTATAGCTTATCCTACCCATCTTCCTACATTGCTTTGGAAGACCTTTCAGCCCCTGGATCAGTGGAGAAAGTAACACTCAGTCTTCAGGGCGACGGATATAAATATAACAATATAAACATTAGCTTTGATGTCAAAAATGGTCAAAGCGTAACGGAGTATAGAGTGTTTATGTTGCCGAAGGATAAAGCAGAAAGTTTCAAATTGGGGGATGCTATTAGCAATCCAAATAGCACCAGAATTCAACCGAATCCTCTCTCCAACGTTAGCCAAGCGCTAAGCAAACCAGTAGATGCATTTGGTAATCAACTTGATTCATCTACAGAATATGTTGCTAAGGTTCTGACTTTGGCGAAAGGAACTTATTCGCTATCGAACACATCAATTAATTCGGTGCAACTCCAGAAATATCCTGAAAATAACAATAATAATGGGGCGTCCCAAGACCCTCAAACTAATCAATAGGTCCATTACTTTTATAGCAGGTACTCCTATGGTGTATACATCACCATAAGGAGTACCTTCTTGTTTTATAATAATAGATTACTTTTCTCTGTTTAAAACATGGTCCGATTGCATTATATACTTCATTGCTCTATTTCCACTTTTTTATCACTTCGTATACTGAACGACAACCAAGCTTATAGTTGCTTTGTCATCTGTACCTGCTCTGTTGTCACCTTTAATCCATGCTTTAACAAATAGCTCGTTGCTGGATTGCTCGCTAAGAAATTCACTGTCGTCAAATGGACTTTATGTGTTGTAATACTTGCTAAAAACTGTGTTATTAACTCTACATTACTTTCCTCTAGTATCACCATTTGATAAAGTAGAATACGCTCCACCTCACCATATTCATTCCACAATGTTTTGTATAGCATATAGCCAAGTGGTTCATGGTTATCATTATAAAACACCTTTGCTTCCCCATGCTTCACGCTCTGCCAGTTACACTGCCAAGGAACATTTTCCCGATAGAAAGATAGATGTGCTAGCTGCTCTGGGCGAATGGTCGCTATATGAAGGGCTACTGTAGATGTTACCTTGGCTTCATACTCGCCGCTTAAAAATAGTAATTGATTGGCAACCACATAGCCATATTTTTCATACAAGGCAATGGCTACCTGATTTTCCTTAATGGCTTCTAACGTACCCAATTCTACATTTTCTCGCTTATAGATAGCTAGGGTTTCCTCCATTAATATGCGCGAGACACCCTTACCACGATATGCTGGAGAAATACCAGTCCCACCATTCCAAGCTGTTTTTTGGCCATCGATGGTACGAAAGCCATTCATCACAATGGCAATCGGTTCCTCTTGATCAAAAACGACAATAGAATGCTCAGAAGATAAGCCTTCCCCCACTAGTCGCTGTAAAAACATTTCTGCTGTCATATTAATTTCAATAAAATAACCTTCAAAGCCTTTGTTCCATGCTTTCAATACTTCATCTAATGTACATTGTGCAACTGTTTTAATCTTCATACAATCCCTCTTTTCAAATGGAATCTAATGCTGCTAGATTTTCTAAGGTTAGTTTTCTCACAATCTCATAACCATGTCCTTGACCTTTAGGTTTTATGACAACCGTCCCCATATTCGAAATGATGCCCAGCCCCACATTTCTTGGAAAGCTATGCCCAATGATTATGTTGTTTATGCCCTCAGGTGGAATGATTTCCAGCATCGATGTAGAAATCGTTAATATACTGCTTTGCACTACTGTAGGAAGATTGCCACCTAACATAAAGATTTCAAACAAGAAGGGGTCAATTTGGAGATTGCTGTTGGGAAATGCCAAACGTGCTGTTTCAATGGTCCTACAAAAAGGACTGGTAGTGATGGTGGAAAGGATGGGAATTTGCCAATAGCGTAGCATTTGACCATAATAAATTGCCTCCCTACGACCTTGATCGGATAAATTCCGTTGATTTTGACAACTTTGAAATGTACCATATGCTTGATCTACACCAATAGTTGCTGTTCCGTGTCTTGCATATAAAGTTAGCCCACCTTTTCTCAATAACGCTAGGAGACCCTTTTCCATTTTCTTCATCTCCTTCATCATATCACTTTCTACTTTGTAATGTATGTACTGTACATAGAAAAAAGCTCCCCACAACTTTTTGTAGGAAGCTTTTTTCTGTTATTTTATTGGAATTCTGACAATAGCAGTCGTTTCTAAATGTTTTGATGAATCAATTGAAATATGACCATTATATTTAGTGACAATTTCTTTGACAATAAATAAGCCTTGCCCTCTTAGTCTACCATTCTCATGTTTTTTCGTTGAAAATCCTTGTTTGAATATGTGATCGGGATTCGCAATATTTGGCCCAGTATTGGTAATTTTAAATTCATACTGAGATTCATCTGCTGTACAGCAAATCTTAATCTTACGTTGTTCCTCAGGTAATTCAACAGCAGCATCAATCGCATTATCAATTAAATTGGATAGAATCTTGATTAAATCTGTCGTTTTAATCTTATTAAAGTCATTTTGAGAAAGCGTAAAATCCATATCAATATGATGATTTTGAGCCGTTAATTTCTTCGTTTGCAATAAGATGGACAAACCTGGATGATCAATATTTAATTTTAATGACTTGATCGCCTGAACTTCTTTTGATAGTGAGGATAAATATTGTCTTGCCTGATCTGTTTTTTCTAATTGTAATAAACCATGTAACACTTGGATATGGTTCGTAAAATCATGACGTAGGGACGACACCGAAGTAATCAATGTTTTGATTTCTGCTAGATATGTGTCCTCTGTAGCGCCAACTTCCTTCGCTACCTCTTTTTGATACCATCTTTGTAAAAATAAAAAAGAACCGATGACAATTAAAATAAGTACACCATTAAAAATAAAATTAAATAGGTTGTCTTCAATGACTTTACCCTTAATACCATTTAGCGTATCTGCACTAATGTCAATGCCTAAATACCCGATAATTGTTCCATTATCATCTTTGATGGGTGCACCAACAGATAAATAAGACCCATGTTCAGAATCATGAATTACCTCTGTAACATAGGTTTCACCATTATAGGCCTTTTCAACATGCTTTGCAGGGACAGTACAAACCACGCCAATACCGAAGCCCTCTTTCATTTCTTTTGGCATCCCTGTAATCATGGCTATAGATACTTCAGGATTATCCACCTTTAAGGTGTAAACAAATAGTGCACCTAATTTTATCCTTGCATCGTTTAAATAATTTCTTACTTTCCAATAATAATCATTTTCCTGTGGATTATTTAAAAATTGCTGATAGGCATAAGTATCTATGGATGCAGCAATAGAATGGGCTGCCTCTAAGCTTTGATTGGCAATCGACTCTTCAACGGTCTTTTTTATTTTTACATAGGATGTAAAGATGTTTAAACTTGTAAACAAACATAATAAAATCGTTGATAGAATTAATATTAGTTTTATTTTTCTATTTTTCATAAAAAACGGTACTTCCTCATCTATAAATATTCTAGAATATTATTATATTATAATTAACTCTATTTTTTGTTTGTAAAGCAAACATTGCTTGTATATCCTACATAAATTAAAACACAAAATCAATTTTTATTTTATTCATACCCAAAATTACACACTGTAACAAATAGTTTAATAATCCTTGACAAGAAAGTAAACTAAAAAGATAAGTAATAACTTTTTATGTCTCATTTCCTATTTAAATGGAAAATTGAAAAAACCACTAAAGCAAAGGTATCAAAAAAAGATCAGGTATCAACAATACCTGATCTCATCACAATATGCTTATTTTTTACTTGAAGTCCGTGTTTGATCTTGCGGCTTAAGAAAGGTAGGTCGTTTACTATAGCCCTTTGGAGATAGTCGCAATAGGGACTTACGTATATTGCCCTTTTCAAAATCGGCACTAAAGTTTACGTATGGCACTCCCAAGACTCTCATATTCGCAGTGTATAAAAGGATGAAAAACACGGATATAAAAAAACCAAATAAACCAAAAAACGCCGAAGCCATAATAATGATTAATCGAAAAATACTCATAGCCGTCACAAAGGATTGATTGACCAATGTAAATGCAGCGATACTGGAAATGGCAATCACAACAATCATTGAGGGGCTTGTAACACCTGCTTTAATCGCTGCATCCCCAATAATTAGTCCCCCTACCACACTAACTGAGCCACTGATTGCACTAGGAAGGCGCAAGTTAGCCTCTCGAAACAATTCAAACATAAATAGCATCATTAAAATTTCTAGAATGGTTGGAAAGGGCAATCCTGACCTCGATTCTACAACCGTAGCAAGTAGAAGAAACGGAAGCTGCTCTTGATGATAAGTCGTCAATGCAAGCCAAAAACCTGGCAGTAGCATACTTATTAATATACCGACAATTCTGAGTAATCGTTCCATCGAGCTAACAATGAGTGGGTACTCATTATCCTCTGCCGATTTAAAGAGCAACATAATATTTGTAGGTGTAATTATGGCATAGGACACACCATCAATCATTAAGAGTATTCTTCCTCTAATTAACGCCTGCATAGCAAAATCAGGTCTTCCTGTATAATCATGTCTTGGAAGAATTGTCGCTGTCTTTTCAATTTTTTCCATTAATAAGTCGCCATTGATAACAATATCCGTATCAATTTTTTGTAATTGAAGTCGAATTTGTTCTAGCATATTTAAATTCACAATGTCTTCCATATATAGTATGGCTACGGTTGTTTTAGAACGCTTACCAATTTCTAATGTCTCTACACTAAAAGAATTAGTCGGTAATCGTTTTCTTAATAAAGCAATATTAGTAAAAACATCTTCAATAAAGTCATCTCTAGGTCCCTTTACTACTAGTTCTAATGTTGTTTCCCCAGGCTCTCGATTGGGTCTTTTTGAAATATCACTAGAATAAAGTAATTGATTTTCTTCAAAATACAGTAAAACATGGCCTTTATAGACCCTAGTTACCGCATCCTCTTTCGATAAAATCTTTTGTAAATAGGGAATGTGTAAATGCTGTTCAATTTCTTTCTCTAGCATGTCCTCAGTGACATTGCTTAACAAAGATTGAACACGTTGAACAACCACAGTTTGAAGTATTTGCTCATTGACCATTGCATCACAAGTTATCAAATGTACTGTATATTGCTGAAAATTATATTGTTGGAAAATCACATCAGCAGAGCGTTGAAATAGTGATTTCAACATTTTCAAATTAATTTGTTCCATTGATGAAATACTTCTCATCTCCTACTGAGCCAGCTCAAGATTAGTACATTTATGAAAACAATCACCTTCAATAAATACACTTAAGCATATTTTTCCCATGGTTGTTCAAAATATTCAAAGAAACAAATGTTGTGACGACTATTCAAATTGTCCTGATCCAATCATTTTCTTTAGATTTGCCATCTCAATTGCAGACATTGCAGCATCATAGCCTTTATTACCAGATTTCGTTCCTGCACGTTCAATTGCCTGTTCAATATTTTCGGTAGTAACAATTCCAAAAATAACAGGTACATTCGTTGACAATGACACATTGGCAATGCCTTTTGCCGATTCATTACAAACATAGTCATAGTGTGTTGTAGAGCCACGAATAACAGTACCTAAACCAATAATAGCATCATATTTCTTCGTTTCTGCCAGTTGTTTCGCTATAAAAGGAACTTCAAAAGCTCCTGGCACCCATGCAACATCAATAGATGCAGAATCAACCCCATGACGAGTTAAACCATCCATTGCCCCATCCAATAATTTGCTAGTAATGAACTCATTAAAACGACCCACTACTACTGCAATTTTCAAATCCGTTCCAATTAATTGTGCTTCAAATGTTTGACCCATTGTTCCTTCTCCTTTTTACATAGAAATTTTAGTTTTATTAGTGGATAATTGTTTACGATAAGCAACCAATGCTTCTATCGAGATCATTTTTAAGCCATGATGTGCAGCGTAATTTGTTAGTTCTTCAAACCGAAGCATGTGCCCATCATCACCCATAATTTCGCAAATAACACCTGCAGGTACGCTATGACAAAGCTTCGCTAGATCAATAGTGGCCTCCGTGTGCCCTCTCCGTTCCAGCACTCCTTGCTCTTTCGCAATCAACGGAAAAATATGGCCTGGTCGACGAAAATCAGTTGGCTTAGCTTGCTTTTCTATCATTCTTTGTATCGTTAGCGCACGCTCAAAGGCGCTAATCCCTGTCGTTGTTTCTACATGATCGATACTTACCGTAAATGCGGTTTGATGGTTATCTGTATTGTGCTGAACCATTGGATATAAATCTAGCTTTTGTGCAAGCTGCTGCGAAATCGGCGTACAAATTAAACCTCTACCATTGGTTGCCATAAAGTTGATTGTTGCTGGTGTGATGAATTCAGCGAGTGCCAGAAGATCTCCTTCATTTTCTCGATCCTCATCATCAACCACCACAATCATATTGCCCTGCCTTAAATCCTCTATGGCTTCTTCAATTGAATGTAGCACGATGATCAACTCCTATTCTGTGATTTAAAAACCATGTTGTGCTAAATAATCTCTTGTAATAGCTGGCGTTGTTTGCCCCTTTTTTAATTGCCCTATAATGTATTTTCCAACTAAATCGGTTTCGATATTAACGATTGCTCCAACCCTCTTCATACCTAAAACGGTTTCTTTGTAAGTATGAGGAATAAGTGAAATTGTGACACTATTGGCTTCAACATGAAAAAGGGTTAAGCTTGTGCCATCAATTGTTATGGAACCCTTTGGAATACAAAAGTTGGTTAGCTCCTCTGACATTTCGATATCAATATAAACGGCGTTTGCTACTGGACGTTTTCGCAAAATTTTGCCGACTCCATCAACATGACCAGCAACAAAATGGCCACCAAATCGTCCATTAGCAGGCATGGCACGCTCCAAATTAACAGAATCGCCTATTGCCAGCTGCTGTAGATTTGTTGCTTTGACTGTTTCAGGCATAACATCCATCGTAAGCTGCTGTTGTGTGAAATTTGTCACTGTTAAACAAACTCCATTGACCGCTATACTGTCACCAAGCTTGACATCCTCCGTTATCTTAGCTGATTGAACCGTAATTTCCATACTGTCCCGATCGCTTTGCACGGCTTTTATGATACCAATATCCTCTACAAGTCCTGTAAACATTCCATCACCTACTCTACTTTATTAGCACTTCTATCCTTTACTTTTAAAGTTGATCCACCTGTTTTTGTGCCTTATCCTTCTCCCTTCTCTCGTTAGCAATAAAAAATAAAAACCCCTTTACATCAAAGGGGTTTTGGGAGTATAAGACATCAACAAATAAGCCTAGTTGAAAACAATTTTTTCATAGACCGTCATCTCATTCGTTCTTCTCCCATCCAGACTATCACTGTCGGTTTTGGATTTGCACCAAATCAGCTTGCGCTCACGGACTTTGAATTGCTTCATCACCGCCGATTGGGAATTTCACCCTACCCCGAAGAACATCTTCTATTCGATTGTAGCTAAATAAAAAAACTTCCCACAAGATGATTGGGAAGTTTTGTAATAAATGCATAGTCAAATAAACCTTCTAAATTAGTATCAATTTAAAAAGTTCGCATTTTTACCCTTCTCCCATCCAGACTGTAACTGTCGGTTTTGGATTTGCACCAAATCAGCTTGCGCTCACGGACTTTGAATTGCTTCATCACCGCCGATCGGGAATTTCACCCTACCCCGAAGAATATTTTTATTTAGCTAATCTTACGATAACACTATTTTATTATATTATCCATCCTTCTTTTTAAATTTTTTTCGAAGCATAAATTTTAAACAGTTCTGACTCGACTTGAAAAATGTAAAAGATATTATTAAAATGATGACATTTAACCTGTTTATGGAACTTCTTAATCAAAAAAACGTTCCTTTACAAGTGACTATTCAGTCTAGCAGTTTGGAGGTCATTTACTTGACATTTTTTAAAAATATACCTTTTAAACAAGCTATTTTCTATGCCCTATTAGCACTCTGTTGTGGGGTTTCGATCGTTTTCGTACATCATAACGAACAATTTTATGATCGACCGATAGCGGAAATAACGCAAGTGGATGTAACAGCATCAGAACCCATGACAGATATGTATGAAAATGAGGATTTTTTGTTTACACAGGAGATTATGGCCATTATCAAAAATGGTCAGCATAAGGGGCAATCCATTCATTTGACGAATGACTATTCTTCGTCTGGTGCTTTTGATCAAGAATACCATGTAGGCAATGAAATCTTTGTCACGCTAGATGATCGCAAAACACAATCTGTTTTAACAGGAACCATTCTCGATTTAAAACGAGATCAAACCATGGTAATGATTGCATGGATTTTTATTTTTGCCCTACTTATTGTAGGTAAAAGACAAGGCTTATTTTCTATCATTAGTTTGAGTGTCAATGCTGTGATTTTATCATTCGCATTAGATCTTTATGTGAAGCATGGGGGCGTAAGCCTGTTATTAGTCAGCGGCATTTGCGCCCTGCTATTTACGATTATTTCGCTACTACTTATTAGTGGATTGCATACAAAAACATATGTAGCCATCGTGTCCACACTTTTAGGCACTGTTATAGCGCTTATCATAAGCTCTATTGTAATGTGGTTGACAGGTGAAAATGGTCTTCGTTATGAAGAAATGCAATTTTTAACACGTCCCTATCGTACTGTCTTTATGGCAGGTTTATTTATTGGCTCACTTGGGGCAGTAATGGATGTTTCTATTACAATGGCTTCCTCAATTTTTGCTTTATACGAGCAAGATCCTACAATCTCTGTCAAGGCTCTGAAATCTTCGGGACATGAAATCGGTAAAGATATTATGGGTACCATTACAAGTATCTTATTCTTTGCCTACCTTTGCGGCTCCATACCTATGATTATTCTCTATTTAAAAAATTCTTCCACATTAGGGCTTACATTGTCCTTAAATCTTTCTTTAGAATTAGCCCGTGCCTTAGCAGGGGGTATTGGTGTTGTCCTTACGATTCCTATCAGTCAGTATACCGCTATATTTTTCATTAATCGAAAGAGGGTTCAAGGATGAATGTTGTCGTCTTATTAGCAGTTATATTATTCGTGTTAATGGTACTTGTCGGCGGTAGACAGGGGATACGCTCATTTCTTTCTTTATTCCTAAACTTTGGTGTGCTCTTTGTCACCATTTTTTTAATGACAAACCCTAAAAATAGCCCCATCATCTTGACGTTTATTGCCTGTACGGTCATTAGCTGTATTAGTCTTTTCTATATCAATAAAACAAACAGTAAAACCATTACAGCCTTTATCTCGACGATGGTGACGATAGGTATGTTACTACTCTTTATTACCTTTGTAACGGAAAAGTCGATGATCCAAGGGTTTGGCGAAGAATCAACTGAAGAAATCAGCATCTTTTCTCTCTACATTGGTGTTAATTTTGTGCAGATTGGTGCATCAGTCATCATTATGAGTACGATAGGTGCCAATATGGATGCAGCCATTTCCATCGCTACCTCTATGCATGAGATTTTTTATCGCAATCCTTCGATGAGTAGAAAAAAATTATTTACAGTTGGCTTAAGCATAGGAAGAGATATATTAGGAACCGATACTAATACGTTATTTTTTGCTTTCTTTGGTGGCTATTTAAGCTTATTAATCTGGTTCAAGGACCTCTCCTATTCGATTGGGGAAATTATTAACTCCAAGGTTTTTAGTGCCGAAATGACAACCATTTTTTGTGCAGGAATCGGCATTGCATTGATTATTCCGATTGCCGCCTGCATCAATGCCTTTTATTTAATTCGAACACGCGAAAAAACAGAAAAACTTTTATAAAAATTACCAGTACCTATCATGCATTTGTGATAGGTGCTCGTCGTTTCTCCTCTAATTCATTCAAAAAATGAATGCTATGTCAAAAATGTTTGTCCAAATTGTGAAATCGTATAGATGAAGCTAGAATTAATACTTACATTCGAGAAAATTTTTTTGCTATAGTAAAAATCAGAAAAGCCAGTATCGTGGAGGTGTACTGGCTAATAGGAAAAACGATCGCTGATAATCCACATCACGATAACATCGTCATGGTCATTTTATTGTGCAGAAAATAAAAGATTGCTAGAAATTCGTCTATTAATTTCTAAATATTCTGTATTTTAATCTCCTATGATCGTCTAACATTTATTAAAGGAGCTTTTACTGTGAATAAAGAAATAAAAACAAGTCCGATTATGGCTGCTCTCTTAGTAGCTGGCTTTGTAGGATTGTTTAGTGAGACAGCATTAAATATTGCACTTGGAGAGCTAAGCCTGCTCTTCGATGTGGACGCTACAACCATCCAATGGCTTGCAACAGGATACTTTCTCACATTAGGCATTTTAGTACCTGTAACAGGCATTTTAATGCAAAAGTTTACTACTCGCCAAATGTTTATGGCGTCTTTACTCTTTTCGATAATCGGTACTATACTTGCCGCAGTCGCACCCGTTTTTGCTGTCCTACTTTTAGCACGTATTATTCAAGCAGCAGGACTTGCGATTATATTACCTTTAACGCAAAATGTGATTTTCACAATTTTCCCAGCTAATAATCGTGGTAGTGCTATGGGCGTAATGGGTCTCGTTATTTTAGCTGGACCCGCTTTCGGTCCAACCTTGGCTGGGATGATTTTAGATAGTTTGTCCTGGCACTGGATATTCTGGGTTACCATCCCCTTCCTATTATTCTCCATTATTTTTGGCTTTATCTTTATTCCTAATGTAAATGAAATAAAGCAGCTGGCTATTGATCTTTGGTCCATTCTCTTATCTACCATTAGCTTTGGTGGCATCGTTTATGGTGTCAGTGCTGGCGGAGATTTAGGCTGGTCAAATATTACTGTACTAGGCACCATTTTGCTAGGTGTAATCGCCTTATGTTTATTTGTAATACGTCAATTGAAAATGCAACATCCGATGTTAAATTTGACAGCGTTTCAATACCCCATGTTCGTGTTAGGTCTTCTTATGAATATGATTACCTTCTTCAATATGTTGTCTATGCTGGTAGTGCTTCCTATGTATATGCAAATGGTCCTTTTCGTATCGGCTTTTGGGACAGGTTTAATGTTGCTTCCTGGTAGTCTATTAAACTGTATATTAGCCCCTACAATCGGTAAATTCTTCGATAAATATGGCCCTCGTGCAGTCATTACGCCTGGCACTATACTTGTTGTAATCGGGTATGGACTTTATGCTTTATCTGGTACAGAAACAGCTACTTGGCTATTAGTCGTAACGCATATTATCATGATGCTTGGTGTTGGAATGGTATTAGCCTCTGTTCAAACAAATACGCTGAATGCCTTACCAAGACAATACTTTCCAGATGGCATTGCGATTACACAAACCTCTCAGCAAGTTTCTGGTGCAATTGGTATTGCTGTGATGGTGTCGTTGTTCTCAGCAAAACAACAGCACCTCCTAAGTGACATAACAACTAATACGCAAGAAGCAGCAGCTTCAGGTTCGGCCTTTGTCTTTTCTATCAGTTTTGTTCTGGCAATAATCAATGTCATACTCTCCTTCTTTTTGAAAAAAACACAATAATGTCGAGGTGTCTCAATGGACTTTTGAGACACCTCCTTTTGTTGTACCATTTTCATTGCAATCGCCGTATTTTCTGATAATATTTACCATAAGATGTTTACGTACGCTCAAAATGGTTGTTATTTCAAGAATACTAGATGCCCATTCCATGTAACATTTTTTAGCATAGAACGTCAATACAACGAGATGAAAAAGGAGAAAGTTTGCAATGAAGCATATTATCTTTGATTTTGATGGGACGCTTGCAGATTCTACTGCTGTGTTTGCCTCAGCATGGAATACTTTAGCCCAAAAATATAAATTTAAAGGCATTGAATTAAAGGAAATTGATACATTAAAAAAATTATCAATTTCAGAACGCAGTAAATTATTCGACTTTCCAATGTATAAGTTGCCTATGATTTTACCGCAATTTTATAAATTGTATCGTCAATCATTAAATGATGTTCATCTTTTTGAAGGAATGAAGGAACTATTAATAGAGATTGATAAAAGAGGCTATAAAATCCTGATTATTTCCTCAAACTCTAAAGAGAATATTTTAGAATTTCTTAAAATGAACGGTATTCATTGTGTAGCAGATGTACTTTGCTCCAACCGCATTTTTGGTAAGGACAAAGTAATGAAAAAGTTTTTAAAGGAAGCAAATGTCGACTCGTCTAACGTCGTATACATTGGAGACGAGCAAAGGGATATTGTTGCTTGTAAGAAAGCCGGTATACCAATTATTTGGGTGGAATGGGGCTATGATGCCAAAGAAGTCGTGCAAAATGACGAACCTGAATACAGTGTCTCAACACCACAGGAAATTTTAGAGATCATTTAATCATGAAAAAGGATAATAGCACTTGTCTATTATCCTTTTTATATGCCTATCCTTTGATGTCACTAATTTGCATTAGCTTTTCTGCTGTACTATTAACCCCTTTGTAGGCATCTGTTAATTCATGCATACTCGCAGCAAACTGCTGTGTAAACGCAGCAATTTGATTTGTTGATGCATTGACCTGATCGATGGATTGTTTAATATTTTCTAGTTGCACAGTTATGCTATCAGCACTTTCTGTACTACTCTGGGACATTTTTTGTATTTCAGAAGCGACCACCGCAAAGCCACGCCCATGCTCACCTGAACGTGCTGCTTCTATCGATGCGTTTAGACCAAGAATTCTCGATTTCATAGCTAAATCTTTTACTAAATGGACAATCACATTAATTTGTTCAATATCGCCTGTCATCGATTCCGCGAAATTAGATAGCTCTTCCAAACGATTGGATACATCCTTACTGGCAGTGGTTAATCCTTCATTTGTAGCTGTCATTTCTTCTACAGCACTCGAAAGCTCAGTTGCCAATAGACGCATACTATCCATTTTTTCGTTGGAAATAATGGCACTTACTACGCCAATAATACGTCCTCCTTCAAAAATAGGCTGGGCAGAGGCGATATAGGCCATACCAAAACCTTCTGCGCTACGCTCCTCTTTCACAAATTTCCCTGAACTTAACGCTATTTCTGTTGCTGTACCTCGATATTTATGTACTGGGTCACCAACCCCAACTTTTAAGTCAACCTTTTTTCCTGGTTTGTAGGCAAGCACTTTTTCCGTATCTGCCACGATGACACAAGCATCCTCTGGGTAAGTTGCTTGGTATAAATCAATCGAATCAATCGTTGCTTGTAGTTTAGGATGCATTGTCTTTTTCCCCCTAAAATTTTCTGAACTGTATCAATTTAACTATAGCATGCGATCCGAAAAAAGACACCAACGTCCAGTGGTGTCTCCTTACAACATTATGATTTTTTCAATAATTCTACATATTTTTCTGCCGTTCGAATTTCAATTGTTAGAGAATTCTCTCCATAACTTGCCTTAATTAAAAATGGTACATCATTTGAGTTTTGAAACCTAAAATCTAACGTATCATAAGAAACCGTAGCATCTCTTCCTTTTGGGACATATCCTACATCTAACGAATGATGATGACGCTCAACATATTTGACGGGAATTTGGTCTACTGCATTAAACAAGGTTGAAGAAGTTTGACAGATTCCACCACCAATTCCCATGACTACCTTCTTATTAATAATTTCAGGTGCGGGTTGATAGCCATTTGCCTCATCTCTTGGACCTACAATTGTATTAAAAGAAAAATAATCGCCACTGCCTACAATCACATTATGAATGGCTCTAGCAGAGAGCTCAATATTTTTATTTCTTCCTAAATCAGCACGATTGAAATAAGTTGTATAAGATGCAACAACCACTTCCTCTAATAAAGGAAGATCCTCAAAATAATAGCCACTTTCTGTTATATAGAGCGGCATTTCTACCTGACCGCCAGTCGCAGAAGCTTCGATAATACGCTCCACTAGCTCACTTTCCTTTAAAATGATTTGCGGCTTCCCCTTGATCACTTGCCCGTTTTCATCCAATCGATCAAGCATCATACGCTGATCATAGCCATTTGATGTGTCCGTTCCTCTTGCCCATTCCCTTGCTAATTGTTCGATATGCTTTTGATAGGCTTGTGGGTCCGTATCGAAGCCAAATTCCTTTGGAGATATTGTTTTAAGTACCTTACTCGTAGTTGGATCAACAACCTCTACAATAGGATCAATCATTTGTTCTTGTTCATATGTAACAGGTTGCTTTATTTCCTCACGTTGTTGAATTTCTTGTTCTAGCTTGTTATCAGAGACTGCTGTTTTTTCACAACCTACGAGACCCGTCATACAGATAACGCAACATGTAGCTAACCACTTCTTTTTCAACCATAAACACCACCTCTATCTTCATACTACAGAGACATCTTATTCGTCTATTGCTCATAGTGTGTTGTTTTTTGGTTATTTTTATTTGTCAAGATAGCAAAAACACGCTACATTATCCTTAGCCTGACATATCTAAAGATAGTTTGATGTGTATTCTTGTACTTAATTAACCTTTTAATGATTTAGGGGGATTAATTCTAGAAGAAGTAATATACGCTTCCAATACGGTATACTTTAGAATTTAACGCGAAAAAGAGCATCTACTAGCTATCACAAAAGCCAATAGATACTCTTTCTTTTTTTATTTTTGAATAAACATTTGTGTCCAGTAATTACCTTCCTGTACATAGCCTACACCAATATGTGTGTAGCTTTTATTAAGGATATTGGCACGGTGTCCTTCACTGTTCATCCAGGCCGTTACAACTTCCTGTGCGGAGCGTTGGCCCTTCGCGATATTTTCACCAGCAGATTTATACGTAATACCGAAGTTTTTCATCATGGTAAAAGGTGTACCATATGTTGGACTTGTGTGGTCAAAGTAATTTCTATCCTGCATATCTTGCGACTTATATTTAGCAACCCTTGATAGCTCCCAATCTTCTTGCAATGCTGGAAGACCTGCTTTTGCCCGTTCTGCATTGACAAGTTTCACAACCTCTTGTTCAACTGTTGCCTGTTCTTTTACAGGGACGTTAATTTTTTGACCTGGAGAAATTTGATTTGGGTTAGCGAGTTGTGGGTTGGCATCAATTAATTCCTGTACACCCGTTTCTGTTTTTAATGCTATTTTCCATAGCGTATCGCCAGATGTCACTGTATAGGATTCGGCGGCCATTGCCGCAACTGGCACTAATAATGAAGTTGCTACTACTGAAGCTAGTGCTGCTTTTTTTATTTTTTTAATCATGTTAATCACCCTTCCTAATTGCTCTACCATTATCGTAAATAGTTTCTGAGCCATAATCATCACAAAATATTTGGAAGGATTTTTACAATTGTATGACAAGCTCGCCATATGTTTGGTTAAAGCCCTTTCTCTCGCTATTCTTTCCCATTGGAATTGTCATCAAGTTGCAATATGTTTGTAATTGGCATACATTACTAATAGATTCAGTGATCAATTGCTGCACAAAATATCCTATTTTGCTAATTGCTTACGCTGTAATCGATAAATTAAGAGAATATAGAGCCAATCATAAAAGAGCGTTGCTACAGAAATAATGGTAATTAAAGGTGTGCGGAAGTATAGATAAAAGCCAACCGCTGCAAATAATGTACCCACCATCTTACAAACTGCAATCCCCATGGATTGACCAGCTAAATTCCCTCTTTGCAAGAGTAAAGCAATAAATAGACCTGACATCATAAGATTTTGAAAGAATGCTACGTACTTTCCTTCGAAATCTTGAAATTCATAGACTATACCTAAAATGATCAGCATGCTAAAGATTAACGTGATCAAAAAGGAGAAATACAATAGCTTTTTTGATAGCATCTTTCGATATTCATTTGGAGCATAACGTAAAAATTGCATCAAAATAAAGACATCCAATACAAACCAAATCAGCGTAATATAGCGTTGCAGGTCATTTTGTGGGTAGAAAAAGGCAAAGATAAATTCCCATGAAATATTGGCACAAATAGCGACCATAGGCATGCCATAGGTTTTATCTTGCCATCCTTTGTAAATAACAAGTATATATGTAAAAATCCAAAAAAGACCCATTCCTACTTGGCAAATTAATAATATGTCTTTTTCACTCAACATTCACGCTCTCCCCCTCTCTAGCATTCCTTCTACTATATGAGGAAATCGATTCTTTATGTCTAAAAGTTTGATAGACGGGTAAAGGAGTGCTAAATAGTAAAAAACGGCAACCTATACATTCCACAAGCGATCCTATATAGTAAAACGAGGTGATTAAATGAAAATAAAAATGTATATAGATAATGAGCAATTTATCGCAGGAACGACCTTAAAAGATGAGATGGAGATTGAACACAATAATATGGCTTTGCATAGTTGCCATGATGTTCAAGCTATCATTAACAATCGTCAGCATTTAGCTGCGACATTGAACTGTGATTTACAAAATTTTATTTGTACAGAGCAAACACATAGTGCGAACTTTCATAAAGTCACATTAGCCGATCAAGGACGAGGAGCTGCGCAAATGGATACAGCGGTGAAGAATATAGACGCGCTTTATACACTTGAGCCTAACTTACTATTATGTAGTTTTACAGCAGATTGCGTGCCTGTTATTTTTTATAATGCTGTGAATGGACTCGTCGGTGTGATTCATTCGGGATGGCAAGGAACAGTCAAAGAAATAACACCCAAACTGTTTCAGCATCTTATGAATGAAGAACAGTGTCGACCTGAGGACTTTCATGTTCAAATCGGTATGGCACTGAGTCAGCAGAAATTTGAGGTAGACGCAGATGTATATGAAAAATTTCACAGTCTTGGTTATGCCGAAGAATTTATGTATTACAATGCAGAAACGAAAAAATACCACATTGATAATCAGCAGACAGTCAAAAAGCAATGTGAGCTTGCGGGTATTCCAGTGAATCAAATACAAATTGATGAAACCTGTACATTCCTTAGTCCCGATGGCTTTTCTTATCGTCAAGATAAACAAGCTGGAAGACATTTAAGCTTTATTATGCGAAAAACACAATAACAGCAAAGACCCTTCTTATCGAATGGGTCTTTGCTGTTATTTTAAAGTACCTGTACTAATAATGGACGTTTCTACATGGACCTTCACGTCTAATTTTCTAATAAGCTCTCTTGTTTTTTTCGATGTCCATTTTCCATGATGATACATTCTAAATTCTTCGCTTAAGCCAGCTGGGTCTACCTCTGTTTTATTTAATCGCGCTAAAAATTCACTAATATCCTGTTCCAGCTGTTTATTCACATCTTTTTCCAAATCACTAATACTTTCAACTGTAAATAAATGTGATTCTCTTTCTCCTTTATATTCGCTTAAAGTACCCTTTATTTTTAAGAAAATCGTTAATTTGGGTGATTCCATATTTTTATTACTCTCTTTTTTCACACTGCTCTCGATTAAATCAATCATTACCTTTTCTTCTCCATGTCCCGCATTTAAATCAAGGTGCAAAGGAGCAAGATTTTTCTGTCCACTTAAAGCTTGAATAACTAGTGCTTCCTCAGGTTTAATTAATTCATGCATCTGATTCCCTTTAAATATGGCAACGCCTTTAATCTCTAATTTCTCCCCTCGTTTTTCAACATAAGGTAATACTGTATCCACTACAGGATTTGTAATCGAGTACATAAAATCATGAATATTGGTATTGGGATTAAAAGCAGTATTGATACTCGGCTCTAATAGATTGTTCAAATAAAAATTAATACTTGGCTTATCAGGATAATCCCCTTTTAAAATCGCTTCCGCATTATCCTTCACAACAGCTATTAATACTTTATTACCTACTTCCGCATTGCGATATAAGTGCTGAACAATTTTTCGAACATTCCCTTTCCGCGCAAAATCTTCATTTACTAAGACAACTCGCAATTGATTGAAGACTATTTTCTTATCGGATTGCTTTTCTATTTCCACGATGCCGCTTGATACTAAATCTGTTGTGATAGAAAAAGTTTGTGTGTCTTTTTCTGCGTCTGGAGAATATTGGGGGATCGCTACTGTGAGTCTCATCTGGTTCTCATCGATATAGTCAAAAGCCATCGAGTCTACCATCCCAACATCTTCTAGAGGAACTTTTAATTCTTTTTTAGAACAGCCTGTAAGTAAAACGAAAATCAAAAAAGAAATGATGCATAGATGTTTATTTTTCATACCTGCACCTGCTTTTTTCGAATAACATATATCAGGATTAAAAACACTGGCCAGCTTACCAGTACATAGCCTACATAGTTACTTGCCATAAATAATTTTTCTTGGAATTCACGCGAAAAGGGCATTTTTACAATAAAGAAAATAATCAAGGCGATGATATACAACTGATAACTTTGCTTTTTCTTTTTAAGGAAGGTATCCATACCCCTTTTTGCACACCATACATAGGCTGTAATCGAGGATAAGATTAGAAAAACCCAAAGCGTAATGCCAATGATATCGATTCGCTCAATAAAGGTAAATTCTCCTGCCTTAAATAGGTTTAATACTGAAAACTCTACATTTTTTAATTGCCACTCTGAATAATACATGACGCTAATAGCTGTTGTGATAAAGCATAAAAATATACTAATCCAAATACCGATTAAGGAATGACGAAATGCCTTTTTTTGATCGATGATATATGGAAAATAAAATAGAATTAATTCGTAACCAAGGATAGAAAAATATCCTTGCTTTAACGCTTCATAAAATTCCTTAGGCGTAAAATTAAAGAGAGGCAAAAAATGACTTGGATCACCTTTTTCAATGGCCCAGCGCGTAAAATAGAATAATCCAATGGTAATAAAAAATGTCATTATACAAAATCGTGCAATAGATTTAATACCCCCACTTACAATATAAATAAGTAGCAGTAAAAAGCAAAGAACAGGCATGGTGATGGTTTGTTCCTGCAATGCAGTACTTTGAATTAAGTGCATATAATTACTAATAATCCCTGCACTAAAAACAATAAATTGAATAATGACGAGTAGATTTATAAATTTTCCGAGCCATTTTCCCAATAATATTTCATTCATTCGAAATAAATCATCATTGGGAAACTTCGAACAAAGCCATACCATCGCAAATAGTGTCAGGCTAGCAATCACACCAAAGAGAAGAGGCATAAATGATTGTGTGTAGCCCATAGGACTTAATTTCTGAGGGAGCGAAAGGATACCGGTACCAATCATAATACTTTGCGCTAAGAAGATGACATGATAACGATTTAACACCTTTCCTTTTGTTGTATTCAAAGTTAACCACCTCATTCTCATTCTGACACTATTTTTTCTGTACTTTTGAAATACCAGTCTTACTTCTTATATATTTAGTTGGAAATCGGATGACACTATCCAATAAATCGCTTGGCTTTCTTGGAATAGCAGGTGTCATATAATGCGTTCCTAAAGATTTGAGACTTAATAAATGGTGGATTAACCACGCAAAGGCGAGCATCTGTCCAAACAAGCCAAATAAACCTGCTGATAAGATAAAAATATAACGGATAAATCGGCTAGTATTACTCATTAAGAAAATGGGCGGTAAGAAGGAAAGTAGTGCTGAGGTAGCGACTAATACAATGAGTATATTACTGAGTAATCCAGCTTCTACGGCCGCTGTACCAATTACAATACCTCCTACGATACCAATTGTTTGTCCGACTTTGGCAGGCATTCGAGAGCCCGCTTCTCGCAACACTTCAATAATAAGCTCGATAAATAATACCTCAATCAGTGGTGGAAATGGTACCTTACTTCTTGATTCTTGAAGATTTAGTAATAATTCGTATGGCAAAATTTCTGGATGAAAGGTTAAGGCTGATATATACATGGGTGTAATCATGATCGTTAAGAAAAAACCAAAAAAGCGCAGCATCCTTAATAAAGATGCTGTTGTCCAACGGTTGTAGTAATCCTCAATCGACACGAACATTTCAAAAAAAGAAGTGGGACAGACAATGGCTAGTTGACTATTATCCATAAAAACGACGATTCTACCATCCAGAAGATAACGGCAAATACTATCTGGACGGACTGTCATGTAATATTGAGGAAAGGGCGATAATGGATTATCCTCAATTAATTGCTTCAACACGGATATATCCGTAAATAACGGATAATCTACCTGGTCAATACGGTTTCTTAAATCATCTAAATTTTCATGGCTCACGATATTATCCATATACATAATCGATATTTTAATATTGGCTTCTGACCCAACAATTCGGTTTTCATTTTTTAGCATGGAGCTTTGAATCCGTCTTCTCACTAACGATATATTCGTTTCCAGTGATTCTGTAAATGCATCTTGTGGACCAATTACAGTCGACTCTGTTTCCGTATCCGTAATGGCCCTTGTAGGCGCACTATACGTATCGACACTTAATAGGGCGTTGGTTTCGTGAAAAAAAAGAAGGGTTTGCCCAGCATTCAATTTTTTAACGACACCTTTCACATCTTTCGGGTCCACATATTGAGCCATTTGATGAATTTGTTTCAAATTATTAGCTAGTGGAATCGTCACCATGGTTTGTAAGGTCATTTTTTCGATGAGTGAGGAGAAATAAATGACCGTCACATCCCCTTCTTCTGTAGCGATCATTTTCAGTTTTACGTCATCGACTTCGTTAATCTCCTGCTTTAATTTAGCGACAATCTGCTCGGGTATCTCGTTCATTTTTGCTCCACCCCTTTTGTTCCGATAAATACCAGTCCATATCATTCATTTTTTAGTAGTTTGTCTTTTTTTCATTTAATTATGTAAAAATTGTGCTAGCAAAAATAGCCATACAAAAAGGATGCATCCCAATTAGAGATACATCCTTAAAGGTTATTCTATAGAATCTTTGCTGTATCGGTTTTTACCAATACCAAATACGTAGTAGCTAATGGTTACGAGAATCAAGAAAATAATGCCTACTATTAATGACACGCGTGTATCATCATTGAACCACATGCCGACTAGTACCATGATTAAAAAGATGATTGTTACATAGTTTGTAATCGGTGCGAACGGCATTTTAAAAGGATGCTTTGCTAGCTGCGCTCCCTTTACTTTTCTAAAACGAATTTGACTTATTAAAATGATAAACCATGGAATCATCCCTGGTAAAACACTTGCACTATACACATAAACAAATAAGTTTTCAGGGGCAATATAACTTAAAATAACACCAACGACTAAGCCAACTAATACGCCCGCTGTTCCAAATAAAGGCACACCATTACTAGAAAGCTTTGCGAAAAATTTTGGTGCTTGTCCATTCATAGCAAGTGTATATAACATACGTCCGGCACTATAGATTCCACTGTTACACCCTGACATTGCAGCTGTGATGACGACGAAATTAATAATACCTGCAGCAGCTGTGATACCTACCTTAGCAAATGTCGCAACGAAAGGACTACCAATTGTGCCAAGCTCATCCCAAGGATACACTGTAACAATGACAAAGATTGCACCGATATAGAAAATTAAAATACGCCAAATAATGCTTTGGATGGCATTCGTAATCGTTTGTTGAGGATTTTTTGCTTCTCCTGCTGTAATCCCAATGAGCTCCACCCCTTGATAGGCAGCAACGACTAAAGATAAGGCAAAGAAAAATCCTGTCCAGCCACCTGTAAAGAAGCCACCGTTACTCCAAAGATTAGATAATCCGATTGCTATTCCATCATTGCCAAAGCCAAAGAAGATGAGTCCGACCCCTGCAATAATCATTAAAATAATCGTAACAATTTTAATCATCGCAAACCAGAATTCAAATTCTCCAAACGATTTGACAGAAATGAAGTTCGCCACACCCAAAATCACCATTGCAATTAGACCAGGTATCCAAGCTGGTAATTCTGGATACCAATATTGCATATACGTTCCTACTGCTATAATTTCAGACATCCCAACAATAACCCATTGGAACCAGTTACTCCACGCTGTTAAATACCCTGCTAAAGGATGAATATATTTATAGCCAAATGTGGCAAAAGAGCCTGTACTTGGCTCCATATAAAGCATCTCACCCATTGCCCTCATAATGAAAAAAATAAAAATACCTGCAATACCATAGGCAAGGAGTACAGAAGGTCCTGTCCATTGAATAGCACTTGCTGAGCCCATAAATAGCCCAACACCAATCGTACCGCCAAGTGCAATCATTTGAATATGACGTGCTTCTAATCCTCTTTTCAATTCCTTATTGGCCACTCCATAACGCCTCTTTTCCTGTTGTTCTTTCTACGATGTTTTTACTTTAAAATAATAATCAATTTTTCTAAAAAAGACAAATGTATTTTTAGGAAAAACAAAAAATATTGCTATTTTAATAGAATAACAAAAATAGGTAATAACGACGATTTAATTGATGTTTGTACGAAATATGATGTTACTTCAACATAATTTAAATCAGAAAATTCAAAAAACTCTATTCCGTTCAAGTCGAAAGGAATAGAGTTTACTTCGTTATTGTAATAAAGTTTGTTCCTGTAATTTTGCAGAGAAGTATTTACGTGCATCTGCTGTTAGAATTTGTAGCAATGTCACTTCTTCTTGACGAGCAAATTCTACAAACATCCCACTTAAATTTTCGTAGACATATTTGATTTTAAAGCCACTATCTAAATAATGATCTACTTTTTGAATTTCCTCTGTGCTTTGTTGGAATTCAGACATGCCATCACCTCACCTTCTTTTGAAAATGTCTTGATGTTGTCTCACTTACTCGGCACCCTTCATCTCTAACAGAGGATCTGGTTGCTCCACCAGTTCATCTTCATCTGGGACCGCCGCTGGAGCTGTTGACTGGCCAAATATTTCGTCTAAATTATGTCCGACTGTAATACCTAAATATTTGGCATCACTTGGATCATCTAGCTCAGCTTGTGGATACTTTTTAAACCACCAATACTTCGCTAATACATAATATACAATCGCGCCTACAGCAAACCCTACTAAAGAAGAGTAAGTTGAAAATATATTGGCAACTGCACCACCGATTACCCAGGCGATTAACCCAGCCATATTAAAGCCCTTATAATATTTAAATTGCCCATCTAATTCATAAAGCTCTTTTACATGTACGCGCCGTTTACGAATCAGGTAGTAATCAGCAAATAAAATACCTACAATCGCTGTTAAAATACCGCCAATGATTAATAGGACATTGACCATGACATCAAATAGACTCCAGGGCTGTGCAAGAATACCAATAATTCCTGCAATAACTACCCCTACCCAGAATGGCACTTTCGGTCCACCGATATTAGAGAAAATAGTAGCTGCTGGTACAACGTTGGCAGAGGTATTTGTCGACCATTGTGCTAATACAATCATCAGCAATAGAATTCCAAGAATAAAGCCGCTTGCACTTTGCTGTAAGGCATTAATTGGGTCTGCCGAGGCAACTGCCATATAGCAAACTGCACCAATCGTAACAATGAATGTGTTTGTAATGGGCATGACAATTAAAGAGCCTACAAGCTGTGTTTTATTACGCTTGAACCAATTACGCTCATTTTTGGGTGCTTTAAAGAAACGGGACAAGGATGGCATATCTGCTGCTAAGGTTGCCCAAAAGCCCATATTTGCCATCACCACTACCATAAAGGCGGTAAAAGCAGCGAAGCCTGTTGTTGGGGTTTCCACCCACGTCCAAATATTTTTTCCCTGAGATGTTGCATTATCTGCCAATGTGTAATACATCCAACAAGAAATTAAAATAATGACAGGGGCTGCTAAATCAGCAAAACGTTCAATGGATTTAATACCAAGAGATGTATTAAAGAGTTGAAGCGCTGCAAACACAAGGAAGCAGATAAACCAATTATCAAAGCCAAACAATAAATTTAAAATTCCGTTTATCGCTAATGCACCAAAATACGTATTCAAACCAAACCAACAGGCAGCTGTAACACCACGTACAAGGGAAGGTATATGAGTACCGAATGTGCCAAATGGTGCACGCATATAAACAGGGAAAGATAATCCATGCTCTATTCCTATGTCACCAATTAACGTCATAAAGACGCCAATTAAACAAGAACCTACCAATGTTGCCACAATCACCATTGGTAAGGATAAATTCATGATAGCCGAACCACCAATGGCAAAAGCCGCTAATACAATTGCCATTCCTATCCAAATCACCGCAAAACCAAATGTTCCAATATTTCTTTGTTGATGTGTCACTGGAAGTAAATCTGGGGATTTTAAATAATTCCCTTCACGTTCCATAATGTTTCTCTCCTTTTTTTCTAATTTCCGTGACAACCTACTTGAAGTGCCTTCCTTCACCCAAAATGCTGAAGGAAGGTGGAATTTCGATTTTAATCTTTATTCAAAAATGAACAACGGTCCTTTATTTTGATAGACTGCTAAGAAGTGATTGGCGTTCATTCCATGTCATTGGCGGAATTGTAGATGGGCGTTCAACCATTGAAATGGCTCCATCGACAGGACAAACAATTGAGCATAAATTACAGCCTACGCAGTCTTCCTCACGAACCTTTAGCATTGGGCGACCATCCTCCGTATAAAGGTCAATACATTGATGGGATGTATCCTCGCAAGCAATATGACACTTATTGCAATTAATACAAACATCATTATTAATTTCTGCGACAATTTTATAATTTAAATCTAAATCACCCCAGTTTGAATACCTTTGTACAGAGCGACCAACTAAATCCATGACTGAAGCTAGACCTTTATCATCTAAGTAGTTATTCAGCCCATCAATCATATCCTCCACAATACTAAAGCCATGATGCATTGCTGCTGTACATACCTGTACGCCTGTCGCACCCATTAATATAAATTCCGCTGCATCTTGCCAATTGGAGATCCCCCCGATGCCCGAAATCGGTACATTGACTAATGGATTACGAGCACATTCTGCAACCATGTTCAGTGCAATTGGTTTAACTGCTGGACCACAATAGCCCCCATGAGCTCCTTTTCCAGCCACATGTGGTACTGTATTCCAAGAATCTAAATCAACACCAGCTAAACTGTTAATCGTATTAATCATACTCACAGCATCTGCTCCACCTCGTGTTGCCGCTTCCGCCGTCACGGTAATATCCGTAATGTTGGGCGTTAGTTTAACAATAACAGGTGTACGCGCCGCTTCCTTTACCCAGTACGTTTGTTTTTCCACCAATTCAGGGACTTGACCAGAGGCAGAACCCATGCCTCGTTCTGCCATCCCATGTGGACAACCAAAGTTAAGCTCAAGACCATCAACCCCCACATCTTCTACTCGTTTCACAATTTCATGCCATTTTTCTTGCTTTGGTTCCACCATTAACGAGGCAATAATTGCGTGATTAGGAAATTTCTTTTTCGTCTCATAAATTTCTTGTAAATTCACTTCTAATGGTCGATCCGTAATTAATTCAATATTGTTAAAGCCTGCCACACGTTGGCCATTATAGCTAACTGCTGCAAAACGGGAAGACACATTTAAAATCGGTTCTCCTAATGTTTTCCAAACTGCGCCACCCCAGCCCGCTTCAAATGCACGTTGGACTTGATAGCCTGAATTCGTTGGTGGAGCAGATGCTAGCCAAAATGGATTCGGCGATTTGATGCCCGCTAAATTAATGCGTAAGTCTGCCATATAAGTTCCCCCTCTATCCGTACTAACAATCTTTTGTCAACTGAAAGCATAGTGCCAGATACAGGCTGTATGACCACCATTTCAAAACATAGGCTAATGTAATATTCAGATGGGGGATTAACAGCCTGTATAAACCCGATTGGTGAATCTAACAATCAGTGGAGGAAGAGCCTCCCTGATTGAAGGTTCACTTTATGCAATCTCACTTGGTTTTCTTAAACGTTCATGAATCTTATATGCTGCATCTTTTCCTTGCTGTACAGCGGTCACTACCATCGCTTCACCCTGTCCATTACCAAAGACAACATCTCCACATGCAAATACTTTGTCATTGGACGTTTGCATTGTTGTCTCATCAATGTCTACGACACCATTTGTATGAGCTAAACCAAAGGCTTCAATTAACGATACAAAACGAGTTTGCCCGATGGCTTTAATAACAGCATCCACTTCAATGATAAAATTGGAGCCCTTTACTTCTTCAGGGCGTTGTCGACCATCAGGACCTGCCTCACCAAGCTTCATTTTCACACATTCAATGCCTGTCACCTTTCCTGCTTTATTGCCAATAATTTTTTTAGGTGCAGTTAGCCATTTAAATTCCACACCATCCTGCTTGGCAAATTCATATTCAAATTTGTATGCTGTCATTTCTTTTTCTGTTCTACGATAGAGAATTTGTACATTATCTGCGCCTAAACGCACCGCACTTGTAGCACCGTCTATCGCCGTGTTTCCAGCACCGATTACGGCTACTCGTTTCCCTACAATATCATTTGTAAGCGGTCCCATTTTTGTTTTTCGAATAAACTCAATGGCATCATGTACCCCTTCTAATTCTTCCCCATCAATGCCCAAATTTGGGACAGCACCCATACCGACAGCTAAAATCACACTGTCATACTGAGCCAAAATTTCATCAGCAGAAATATCCTCACCTACAGCTGTATTCGTTTGAATGTCCACACCGAGCTGTTCAATCTGCTCTACTTCCCAATCTACGACATCATTTGGTAATCGGAATGCTACAATCCCATAGCTTCCTAAGCCCCCTGCCTTCGCTTCAGCCTCATAAATAGTTACTTGATAGCCTAAACGACTGAGCTCACGAGCTGCCGACAAACCAGCAGGACCTGCCCCTACAATGGCTATTTTCTGTCCATTATGTGGACCTGCCTTAAATAGCTGAGCATTGGTTTCCATTGCCCAATCCGTTGCATAACGTTGTAACTCACCAATTTTAATTGGCTTTGTTGAAGAATTTAAGACACACGCCCCTTCACACAGTTCTTCCGTTGGACAAACTCTTGCACAGCTTGCACCAATTGGGTTTGCTTCTAATATAGTCGTAGCAGAACCCTTCATATTACCAGATGCAATTTTTTTTATGAAATTTGGTATTTGAATACTTGTTGGACATGCTTTAATACATGGTGCGTCATAGCAATACAAACAACGATTGGCTTCCTCAATAGCCTCATTCTTTGTCATCTTACCTTTTAATTCCACAAAATTACGTCTAAGCTGCACGGTCATTGCATTTTCTTGAATCGGAACCATTTCCACATCCCCCTCATGTGTTCATTTTTTCCGTACCCTAATTACGAAACCGATTGTTTTGCTCTCCAGTCAAAACAATCGGTCCTATCCTGTAGGAAGCTAAATGTTTAGAGCTTCCGCAGTTACTGTTTTTAATGGACGTTTAATGTATCGTCCACTGCCAAGTACACCTACAAATTCTTTATTTTTAATGACATATTCCCCACGTACGAGTACACTAACAGGCTCACCTGTTACCTCCCAGCCTTCATATGGGTTATAGTCCACATTCATATGATGTGTTTTAGCTGAAATTTGACGCTGTGCCTCTGGGTCAAAAATGACGATATCCGCATCTGAACCAATTGCAATCGTTCCTTTTTGCGGGAATAAGCCAAATATTTTTGCGGCACTAGTAGAGATCATATCAACAAATTCATTGATGGAAATTCTGCCTTTTGCCACGCCCTCAGAGTATAAAATACTGAAGCGGTCTTCAATGAATGGTCCGCCATTTGGAATTTTCGAGAAATCATTTAAGCCTAATTGCTTTTTACCTTTAAAGCTAAAGGAGCATTGGTCTGAGCCAATCGTTTGTAGCTGTTTTGCCTTTAAGGCATTCCATAAATGTTCTTGATGATATTTAGGACGAAGTGGCGGTGACCAAACATATTTGGCTCCTTCAAAGCCTGGTTGCGCTAATGCGGATTGATCAAGTGTTAAATATGGTGGACAAGTTTCACCAAAAACATCATAGCCCTTTTCACGAGCGGCAATAATTTCATCTACCGCTTCTTTACATGTCACATGCACCACATAGAGCTTCGCACCAGCTATATGCGCTAATTCGATAGCACGCTTTGTTGCCTCTCCTTCCAATTCCGCTGGACGAGTTAGTGCATGATAGATCGGTTCCTTATGTCCAGCACGTCTTGCCTCCTCTACTAGCTCATCTATAACAGAGCCATTTTCACAATGGACCATCACTATCGCACCAAGATCCTTAGCGATTTTAAAGGCTTTAAATAATGTACGATCTGTCGCTTGGAATTCTTTTGCATAAGCCATGAAGACCTTGACAGAAGTAATGCCCTCTTGCTCTAATAATTGTGGTAATTCAGCTTCGGTTTCAGGTGTTAGATCACCAATCATCAAGTGGAAGCCATAGTCAATAGCAGACTTTCCTTTTGCCTTGTCGTGCCATTTCTCTACGGCTGTCGATAATTTTTCTTCTCCTGCTGTTAAACAGAAATCTAAAATAGTAGTTGTCCCACCAAAAGCCGCTGCAATGGTGCCTGATTTCCAGTCATCATCCGTCACCGTGTTATTGAATGGCATGTCTAAATGCGTATGGGGATCAATGCCACCAGGCAATACGTACTTGCCTGTAGCATCAATTATTTCAGCGCCAGCATCCGTTAAATTTTGTCCAATTTGAACAATTTTACCGTTCTCAATTAAAATATCTGCCTCAAATACATCAGCAGCAGTTGCTACTCGTCCACCTTTAATAATTTTTTTCACTATGCCTCTCACCCTTCATCACAAAATTAGAGAATGCTTGATAGTTAATGCAGTGTATATGTTTCGCCCATACTAAACTTCGTTTGTAGCGTTAACACCGTTTCCAATAAAATATCTGCGCCCTTTGCACAATCTTCAAAGGCTGTTTCCTCTTCTTCACAATGACTCTTGCCTTGAATGCTTGGAACAAAAATCATCGCGGAAGGAACCATACTTGCCATATACTGTGCATCATGTCCAGCGCCACTAAACATACGATGAGATGAATAGCCAAAGCTTTGACAAGCTCTTTCTACTTCATTGCAAATCGCACTATCAAAATACACGGTATCTCTGCCCCATAACTTGACAGGCTGAATATGGCATCCGCCCGCTGTCTCAGGAAGCGCGTTGAGAATATCCTCAACCTGTTGCATGACCTCTGGCTTTTGATGACGTGAATCAATTGTAAATGTCACCTTATTTGGGATAACGGTATGAATATTCGGGGAAACATTCATACGACCAAAAGTAAAAACAAGTTGTTCGTCAATTTTTCCTAATTGTTCATATAGCTCTTTAATGATGGTTGATGCCACAATCATTGGGTCTTTACGCATTGACATTGGGGTTGTACCTGCATGGTTTGATTGCCCACTAATTGTAATTTCATAGCAGACCATGCCTAGCACACCTTCAACCACACCAATTTCCTGCTGTTTTGCTTCTAATACTGGCCCTTGTTCAATATGCAATTCGATATAAGCAAGTGCCTCCTTCAGACGATTGGCTTGCTCTCCCTCATAGCCACTTGCTTGTAAAGCTTGTTGAAAACGAATGCCGTTTTTATCCGTAGATTGGAGCATTTTTTCTTTGTCAAATTTTGAGGTGATGACGCCTGAACTCATCATGGCTGGATCAAAACGTGCCCCTTCTTCATTCGTGAAATTGATAATCGTAAGAGGAATGTCCACTTCGATATCATTTTCCTTTATTGTTCGAATGGCCTCGATCGCTGTTAGTACACCTAACACACCATCAAATCTTCCACCTTTTTCTACTGAATCTAGATGGGAACCCATGACAATGGGTGGCACATTCTTTTTACCAGGAAGAGTGGCGTAAATGTTGCCCATATCGTCCACCTGAATATCCATTCCTAACGCTTTGCAACACTCACAAAAATAGTTTCTTGCTAATACATCCTCATTCGAAAGAGACAAACGTGTGACGCCACCATTTTCGGTGGCCCCAAATTGACTAAATTGTTCAATTAACTCTTGCAATCGTCTACTATTACATTTATACATATGCAAGTCCTCTCTTTCACAGTAGTTAATAAACATTCTAAAATAGATAAAATTTGTGAGATATGGATAGTAAACTAAAAAAATATGTGCAACTGCACATCATATATGGTAAGTTATGTTCATAATTAAGGGGGGAACGTATGGGGACGATTCGTAAAATTGTAGAGGGAGTTCATTTCCCAATGCTCACATTAGTCGCTGGACATAGTGGTACGTATCGCAGAGTTACTGGTATTAATGTTGTGGAAAGCAGTGATTTAATCATGTTTTGTAGACCCAATGAATTAGTCGTCACAACAGGTATTAATTTAGATGCGCAGCAAGACTCCTTGGAACATCTTGTCAAACAGGCATACACGAAAAAAGTAGCTGGCTTTATCATTAATACAGGACCATTCATTCCTAGCATTCCAGAAGCCGTCATCTCTTTTGCCAATCAACATGATTTCCCAATTTTTCAAATGCCATGGAATTATCGCATTGCTGATCTATTAAAAACTACCTTTCAATTTATTGCCAATCACCATCAAGAGCTTTCTATCGAAGAAAAGGTTCTTTTCAATCTACTATTTCATTACAAACAAAACACTAACACAATGAAAGATCAATTAGCACAGCTAGGATTTCCTCAAGGAAGAGAATTAGCGATCATAACTTGTACAACCATTGGCTCCAAAGCAGCTATTGACCGTTATGAGGTCATGATCCAATTCGCTTTTCAAAATCGCTATCAACGCTTCTTAAAATTAAAGCATAAAAATCACCTCATCTTTTTAATTGATAGAGCACAAATCAATACACCTAATATACCCTTCTCAAAAGTTGTAGAAGAAATCTATGAAAAAATCACACTAAAAAATGGTTACTTGGATATTATTATCGGCAAAGGTAACTTTCATAAAGAGCTAGAAAATGTTCGCCAAAGCTATGATGAGTCCTTAACCGTCATCCATTTAGCACAGCTTCATAACAATCGTTATTTGTATAAATACAAAGAAATCGGTGCCTATAAAATATTGATGGCTGTGAAAAATCAGCCCCTAATGAAATCGTTTAGTCAGGATATTTTAGGACAACTTTACCGCTATGATGAACTACATGGGACAGACTATGTACCTTTTTTACGTATTTTTGTTGAGGAAAATGGCAGTACAAGCAGGATTAGTGAACGTCAATTTATACATCGAAACACCGTCCTCTATAAAATTAAGAAAATTGAAATGCTATTAGATATGGACTTAAGCAATCCCTTTACGAAGACTAATTTGTATATTGCCTTTTTAATTGAGGATGTCTTAATGCATCAATAGCCTGTCACAACATTAAATTAACTGAATTATCTTTCTCATTAAATACTTCTTCTAAAATTCTTGAAGCATACATATAAAGTACAAATGGGGGCGACTGCGCATTTTTGTTGTCCACATCTGAGGAAAACATATGCATGCTAATCAACTACCTGTTTAGAAGGAGTGAAGCTTCGTGACAAATGTAACAAGTCCCAATTGGCAAGTAAAAGATGAACAATTCGTATGGCATTCTATGAAGCCCTACAATCCAAATGCAACAATGATCGTCCAATCCTCTAAAGGGGCATGGATTACTGACATTGAAGGCAAGCGCTATTTAGATGCAATGGCAGGTTTATGGTGTGTAAACGTTGGCTATGGACGTGAGGAGATTGCCAAAGCTGCCTATGAGCAATTGCTAGAAAATACGTATACCCCATTATCTGTTGGGCATATCCCTGCTATTCAATTAAGTGAAAAAATTAATGAGCTTTTAGGGGATGATTATGTCGTCTTCTTCTCCAATAGTGGCTCCGAGGCAAATGAGGCAGCCTTCAAAATAGCTAGACAATATCATCAACAAAAAGGTCACGTCAATCGAACGAAAATTATTTCTCGTTACCGGGCCTATCATGGTAGCTCGATGGGTGCTCTTGCAGCAACTGGACAAGCTCAACGAAAGTATAAATATGAGCCACTGGCATCAGGTTTTTTACATGTCACTCCACCTGACGCTTATCGTGCCAATGAAGACCATATTCAAAGTAAGGACCCTTGTGCATTACCATCCGTCCAAGCAATCGATCATGTCATGACTTGGGAAATGTCAGATTCCATAGCAGCAGTCATTATGGAGCCTATTATAACTGGCGGTGGTGTAATTATGCCCCACGACAGCTACTTACAAGGAGTTAAAGCTGTTTGTGAGAAGCATGGCGCACTACTCATTGTCGATGAAGTCATTTGTGGTTTTGGTCGTACAGGCAAAGCTTTTGGATTCCAAAACTACGGCATCCAGCCTGATATTGTGACTATGGCGAAAGGCTTAACCAGCGCTTATATGCCACTGTCTGCTACAGCTGTTCGTCGTGAAATTTATGAGGCGTTTGCTGGAACTGAGGAATATGACTTTTTCCGTCATGTCAACACATTCGGTGGATCACCAGCAGCATGTGCCGTTGCATTAAAAAATATTGAAATAATGGAAAAGGAAAATTTATTTGCCCACTCGGCTGCACTAGGTGCTACATTACTCACTACATTACAGGAGCAATTAAAGGAGCACCCGAATGTTGGGGATATTCGTGGGAAAGGCTTATTAATTGGCGTAGAGCTAGTACAAGATAAAGATAGCAAAACACCCCTCGACATTACACTTGTGAACAAAGTGATCACACAATGTAAGGAACAAGGGTTACTCATTGGGAAAAATGGGGTAACCGTGGCAGGTTTCAATAATGTGTTAACCTTATCTCCTCCTCTGATTATTTCCACAGACGAGACGAATTTCATTGTTGAAAAATTTGTACAAGCCTTACATTCTATTAAACTGTAGGAGGAATAGCTAGATGGTAACGAATACAGACATACAGGATTTAGGTCATTTTATCAATGGACAAACAGTTCAAGGGAAAAGCGGTCAGTTTTCAGATGTTTACAACCCAAGCACAGGTACTGTCATTGCTCGCGTACCTTTGGCAACAAAACAAGAGGTACAGGAAGCGATTGCTGCTGCCCAAGCGGCTTTTCCTGCTTGGCGTGCCTTATCAGTTGGTAAACGAGCTGAAATTATCCTTAGATTCCGCCAACTCATAACAGAAAATATCGATGAACTAATTGATATGATTTGTACAGAGAGTGGCAAAACGATTGAGGATGCCAAGGGCGAAATTACTCGCGGTTTAGAATCTGTTGATTTAGCTATCAATGCCCCCCATTTACTTAAAGGAGAGTATTCGGTGAATGTTGGTGGTCATATCAATGCCTATTCTCTGAAAGAACCATTAGGCATTGTAGCGGCTATTTCACCATTTAATTTCCCTGTCATGGTACCGCTAGCAATTACAAGTATGGCGGTGGCTGTAGGAAACTGTGTGATTCTCAAGCCGTCAGAGCGGGTTCCTTGCTCAGCATTATTTTTATCAGAGCTGTGGAAAGAGGCAGGCTTACCAGATGGGGTTTGGACTGTTATTAATGGAGACAAAGATGCTGTTAATGAGCTGTTATGCCATCCTGCCATTGAAGCGATTTCCTTTGTAGGCTCTACGCCAGTTGCAGAAGCCATTTATGCTACAGCCTCTAAACATGGGAAGCGTGTTACAGCACTTGGGGGAGGTAAAAATAATATGGTGGTTATGCCAGATGCTGACCTAGAGCATGTAGCAAATGCCTTTTTAGGTGCTGCCTATGGAGCAGCCTCCCAGCGTTGTATGGCACTGTCAACCATTATTCCTGTTGGGGAGGATACAGCCAATAAATTAGTGGGTATTCTTGCCGATAAAATTGCCAAATTAAAAGTGGGTCCCTATACAGATGCCGAAGTTGATTTTGGACCAGTCATTACTCAGCAATCAAAGGATGCCATCATTGGCTATATCGATCGTAGCCTAGAAGAAGGCGCAACAATGGTCTGCGATGGGCGAAATCCGGAAATTTCCAAACAATCGAACGGTTTCTATCTTGGACCTACATTACTCGATCATGTAAAGCCTGGAATGGAAATTTATGAACAAGAGGTTTTTGGACCTGCACGTAATGTCGTCCGCGTGGCATCATTAGAGGAAGCTATAGCCCTTATTAATGCCCATGAATTAGGAAATGGTGTAACCATCTTTACGAACAATGGTGCAGCAGCTCGAAAGTTTACCACTGAAATTGAAGTAGGTATGGTAGGTGTCAATGTACCCATTCCTATTCCAGTAGGCTATCATAACTTTGGTGGCTGGAAACGATCAAGATTTGGTGAGGGGCATATGTTTGGACCTGACCAAGTACGTTTCTTCACAAAAGCGAAAACCATTTCAGAAAAATGGATAGAACAAGGGAATGACGTTACCTCTTCCTTTGCATTTCCAAGTAATCAGGACTAATCCTAAAAAATAAATATTCGCGTAGTCAATAGCTACGCGAATATTTTGAAAAAACTGACGCAAAAACATGGTCACTAGTTTTTACAGTTTAACTATTTGTTCTCTTTTTTCTCTTCCGTTTTTCTTACTTCTGAGAAGTCTGTTTCTTCTCCAGCCTCCATGCCATAGCTAGGATTTCTATCCATACGAGTAAATGTATCTACATCATCCTCGTCTTCAAATCGCTTTACAAGAATTGGAATCGAAATTAGCCCAGCAAGACCAACGAGTGCATAAACCCAACGAGATAAGACCGCCGTTTGTCCACCAAATAAATAAGCCACTAAATCAAATCTAAAGAATCCAATGAGTCCCCAGTTGATTGCACCTATAATAACTAGTACTAAGGCGATTCTATAAAGCACGCTCATGTGTACACCTCCTTTATTTTCAATACTCCAAGCTATATTTCTTAGCAGGGAGGTGTCATAAGAAGCGATAAAATGACAAAGACTAGTCATTACAACCGCCATTTTGACGGTCTTATTTTTTGCAATAACCTCTTTTTTATACTGTGTACAAATGGCGAAATGACGTACTCTGATGAATGGCGTTACTTGGATGATTTTTTATGTGTCTGCTCATGCTGAAGCAGCCATTCTTTGCGCCACATCCCGCCTCCATAACCTGTCAGCGTTCCATTGGAGCCGATAATTCGATGACATGGCACAACAATGCTGATATTATTTTTACCATTCGCACTACCAACAGCCCTTACAGCTTTTTCATTGTTAATAGCAATGGCGATATCCTTATATGAAGCCGTTTCACCAAATCCTACACTCGGTAAAACATGCCAAACAGCTTGTTGAAAATCTGTACCTCGAAAAACATAAGGAAATGAAAACTCCTGACGATCACCTAGAAAATACTCATGCAATTGCTTAACACATTCTAGTAAAACTTCAGGTGTGTCTTGCTGAGGAGTATTAACGACCTGCTCTCGCTCTGCAAAGTTAATGGCATCAATTGCTGTATCACTTCCCTCAACTTCTATAATCCCAATTGGTGATGAATAATCTAATTTATACCGTTTCATACAGTGACCTCCATAAATAAAAGGTGGCATAAGCTTGCCAGCCTTGCCAATGTTCCGCATAGTTCTTTAATTCTTCAATTGTTGGTTTTCGTTCTAATGCTAGTTGTATTTTTAAAGCATTATGTAGACCTACATCTGCTATAGGAAATGCTGTCGGTTGTTGCAGACATTTCATAAGCACATAATCTGCTGTCCATGCACCAATTCCTCGAATGTCCATTAATCGTTTTTTCATGGCTTCGTAGTCCTCTTGTTGCCACAGCAAATTTTTTGTCAATTGTCCGCTTGCGATAATTTTGGCAATATCAATAATGTATTCTGATTTCCTCCGTGTAAATTGGAGGTGGATTAAATCATCTACCTCAATAACGGCTATTCTCTCTGGCGTTGGAAACAGCCAGTAGCTTTGCCCCTCAAAGTAAACATATTCTCCAAAATGCTCGACAAATCTCTTTTTTAACATATAGGCAAAAGTTAAATTTATTTGTTGACCAATAATTGCCCAAACTAATGCTTCAAATAAATCAGGAATCCCGATTAACCGTAATCCGTTATATTTCTTCACAAGTGGCTTTAGGATTTGATCGTTTTCAGCCATCTGGTAATACCCCTGCAAATCCTTTGTTAAATCAAACCACTCTGCGATATATTGTGCGATGATCGCCTGTTCATGGCTAGCTGGCTGTTTCATTGGAAATATTACTATTATTTTATGTGCTTGTTCAGTTATTTCACATAAAATAAATTGTTCATCAATCTTCAATAATTTGTAGAGCACATCATCCTTTATATGGTGAAGTATTTCGTGATGTGAGCGCTTTAAGAACTGCAAACACTCTCTATAATTAAATGCTTGTGGTAACTCGATAACTAAATAGCCAACATCGTTTGTCCATTTCATATCATGTCCCCCTGCAACGATAGGTTACGGTATTCTGTAGGCGAACAATTTTTCAGCCGTCGAAAAACTTTATAAAAATTAGATGGGCTTTGAAAGCCAGCTTCATAACATATTTCTAAATTTGTAAAGTCGGTATGCTTTAATAGATGGGCAGCTTTATCAATTCTGATTTTCTCTAAATACGTTCGAGGCGTCTCAGCAGTCTCTTGTTTAAATAGTCGTTCAAGGTGAAAAGGACTGAGGCCAACATGCTCCGCCATATCCTGTAAAGTCACTCTTTGTTTATATTCGTTCATAATAAAAGTCGTGACATTTTTAATCAATTGCGTGTGTGGGGAATGTTCGATTTCAGGCTGACATCGTTTACATGCCCGATAGCCAGCCGCCTCTACCTTTTGGATATCTTCATAAAATTCAACATTCATCTTTTTCGGCTTTCTGGATTTACAGGAAGGACGGCAATAAATCTTAGTAGTTTTAACCGCTGTATAAAAAAGCCCATCATAGGTTTGATCACATGTTATAATCTTTTCCCACTTTTCCTCAAAAGATAAATTGATGGCATTGTCCACGATTATCTCACCTCATTCCCATCGACTATATATATAACGCAGAAGTATCTTGGTCTTTTAATAATTGTGCAGCATGCTGTGTTAAATGCGCAATTATTTTATCTGAAAGTGCATTTCCAAAGCTAAAGCGTTTCACCCCTAATTCTTTTAGTAGCTTGACATTCGTTAAACTAGGTAATGAAAGAAGATTAATGGGCGCATTTATATTACGAGTCATCGCGCTTATTTCATTGGCATCTGTTAAGCCTGGGATAAATATACCACTTGCTCCGCTCTCAATATAAGCTTTTGCTCTTGTTATTGTTTCTTCAAATGGTTGCTCTAATTGAAAATACGTATCTGTTCGAGCATTAATAAAGAAATCTTTATAGCCATGATTATCTAATTCTTTCCTCATGTTTGTTAATAAATAACAGTGTTCAATTATGCTCCTTAAGCCTGTTTGATGTTTAAGGGAATCTTCAATGTTAATCCCTGCTACTCCTACATCTGCCGTTCTCAAAACATTGTCGATAATACTTTGTTCATCATGGCCATACCCCGCTTCTATATCTGCTGATACGGGTATCTTGACTTGCTCTGTAATGGATTGAATAATTGTTAGATGTCGTTGAAAATCGATTTGTTCACCGTCTGCATAGCCAAGTGAGTTCGCTATGCCCCAGCTTGTTGTACCGATTGCTTGAAAGCCTGCCTTTTCTAATGTTAATGCTGATATAACATCCCAAGCATTCCCAATAAATAATAGCTCTTGTGAAAAATGTAAATCATAAAATTGCTGAATTTTTGACATAATATAAGCCTCCATGCTGTTTGTTAGACCTTATATTATCAGGAACTATCCTTTTATTTCGTCCTCAATCTTGCTGTTATGGTCTATAATAATGTTTTAGCAAATAACATGGAAAATACAATAGTCAGAAAAATAAATTTATTCACACTTATTATCCTAGTTATGTTCGCTCTCATCCCCCCTGTTAGTGCAATAGCCCAACAGATAAGCTGCTAGATCCTATTGTGTTAGGACAGCATTTAATTCCAAAATGGTCTCCATCGAAGATATATTGAGTGATGTCCATGATCATTCTTTTGTGGCTAGAAATCAATCGTATCCATTCTTCTGGCATACGAGAGATACTATTTGGTTACGTTTATCCATGGATAATATTTGAATAGATAAAAATGAATCCCATTGGCTAGAGGTAACAGATAAACTAGATAGCATTGATATGTATATCATTATTGGAGTGACTTGCTTTGTGATGGGCGATACAATTCATTCCTTATTATCTAGATGTGACAAGGCTTTATATCAGGCCAAACACCATGGTAGAAATCGTGTGGAATTTTTACTGGATCATACAAAACCGGAGACGAAAACAGAGGCGTCATTATCTTGACGCCTCTGTTTCCCTGTTTACATATTGATTTGTGAATAATCAACTTGTATAAATAGTAAAAAACTATTCGCAGCCTTTTTAGCTATTCATCATTATGTTTAAAAAAAGCTGGCTTTGGAAGAAACCAATGTTAGTTCTAAACTAAATTAAGTAAGTGCCTGTTCCTTGGAAAGCTTTCGTTGTAAAGCAATTTCTCGGCGTTTTTCTTTCGTCACACGCTGCCAAATGACTACTGTAATGAATCCAATAATAGCTAAGCCTAATAAAATACCAAAGAATACTTTATAGCCCGCTGTGCCACCCCAGTAATCTAAACAAGCACCTGCAATAATTGGCATAAAGATTTCACCACTATAACCAATTATCATCAGTGGCATGGACACAGTTCCTGTTGATTCTACTGGATAATCGCCTTCTACTAGAATTGCAAAATGCATCGCTTGCAAAGCATACATAGATGTATAGATAATCCCAATGAACACTAAAAGCATAAGGATAAAAGAAGCTTTTCCTGGTAATAAAATGAGCCCTACTAAACCAAATGCTAATAAAATATAGCCGATTAACACCATATTCGACACACCAATCCGGTCGCCTATGATTCCTGCACTAAAACTACCAATAGGACGACAATATTGCGAGAAGTAGCCCAAAGCCGCAGCAATTAACGTAGACGCACCAAATGCGGCCGTTGCATAAGGTGTAATGTAATAATAGCTAATAATCATCGCGTAGGACGTAAAGATAAGTATAGTCGCAAGCCAGGTAGTTGGCATCTTCAACACTTTCCAAAGGACTGCCCAATCAAACGTTTTACTGCTCTCTCTATCTTCTGGACTGACAGTTGCTTGATCTGGATCTTTATACAGCATCATAATCATGAGGCCCAACAAAAGACAAATCACAGAATACACTGTAATAACTGCTGAAAGAGCCATTTTATCACTCATATGTTTTGCAAAAAAAGCAAAGATCCCTAAAATCACAGCAGATTGAATAATGTTGGTTACACCACGTCCGCCTTCAAAAAATCCAAAAGCTTTTCCTTGTTCATTTTCAGAGCCTAAAGAACGAACCGCTTTTACTAATGCTCCCCAGAACGTCATAATGGACGTGATTCCCCAAGCAGCATGAATCAGTAGAAGTACTGGATAGGGTGGATACAATAATAATGTAAACCCTAATAATCCTGTGGCTACTAAAGAAATGGTTAATAAATATTTCGTTTTCCAACGATCTGCACAAAATCCTCCAAAAATATAGGAAATTAAACAACAAACACCATACGCACTACCAAGTGTCCCCATTTGTGTATTGGTTAAATGAAATGCATCCAGAAAGACATCATAATAGTAGTTTCTAAAATAAGGCAATGCGTAAA
Organism: Lysinibacillus sp. AR18-8; assembly: GCF_001705465.1. NCBI lineage: Bacteria > Bacillati > Bacillota > Bacilli > Caryophanales > Bacillaceae > Lysinibacillus > Lysinibacillus sp. AR18-8. The sequence continues at coordinate 106,029 of NZ_MDGU01000015.1, read as the reverse complement.
TTAAGGCACCTGAAACAGCTAAAATAACTAAAGTAGCTGTATTCTTTTTTAACTTAGCTTCCATATGTTTACCCCTTATATGTTATTTACAAGCCATGACGTTTAATTTTTTGATTCCATTCCTTATGGAAGACTTGTTTGTCATTTTCTTTGATGACCATTTCCCCAACAATTTGGAAATTCTCCTGATCGGATGTTTTGGTAATAGTAATATCCGCGTCAATCCACCAGCCTTCACGACCAATTTTCATTTTTTGATAGATTGTATACTGAGCTGACAGTGGATCAGCATTCGTTAAGGTTAATTCTCGTTTCAAATTATGTTCTACAGTGACATCAATATCATCAAAGCGATAAATACCTTCACCAAATACGCCTCCAACCCCATCTGTAATGCATGTCCATGTATCTGTTAAAATATCATAGGATATAGAACGATCAACTCTTCCTTCTTGCAGCGTTGTGATTGGCGTTAATGGTGCACTTTCAGCATTCATATTAGGTCCTACTACCTGCTGACCATGGAAGGTTGGCAATGATAAGGTAGCCGTTTCTAGATTTAATGTCAATGTAGCGTCTTCTGGCATTGGCCAAAACATCGGCCAAAACGTTGTAGCTAAGGATAGGCGTAAACGATGCCCCGCTTTAAATTGATGGCCACAGCAATCTAACTGAACAAAGGCCTTCACTTTTTCACCAGGTGTTAACAGGTCAACATGATCATGCCCATTTAAGTGTGTCAGGTTCATCACGCCATAGGATACACGAGTGACAGCTCCATCAGGTGCTACGTCTGATAGCTGTGCAAATAGCATTGCATGTGGTTTGTCACTCATTAATTCCACTTCAAATTTTGGATAGCCCACAATCTCTAAGGCTTTCTCTAGCCTATCCGTTTCAAAAACCATGGCCATTCCATCATCTAATCGTTGGTCTGCTGGACTTTCACCTAGTACGCCAGCGCCCATCCATTCACCAGATAAAAGACCATGATTTTGAGGAGTTTTTAGTAGGACTTGCTCTTGTTGCTCACTGCGGTTTTCTACTAGTTTTCCATGTGTCAGTTGATACACCTTAGTTTGTATCGATTCCGCTGCTGGCCACGATTCTAAACCAACCCAATAGCCTTTGCTGATTGGTTTCTTAACGGATGGCTCCATGCTCTCTTCTACCCAGACATTCACCATTGGTCCATCCATTACATCGTTGTCTATTCCTTTTAACCAATGATCCCACCATTTCACAGCTTCTTGTAGAAAGCCCATTGCTGGACCCGGTACTCCATCGTGGGGATAAACATGTGCCCATGGGCCAATGATGCCTTTTCTCGGAACAGAAAGCCCTTCCATTAAACTTAAGACTGTGTTTGTATAGGAATCTTCCCAGCCATCTAGCGCAAAAACTGGGATTTCTATGTCTTGATAATTTTCACAAACTGAACCATGTTTCCAATAATCGTCTCTTGTTTGATGCTCCATCCATTGTGCCATCCACAAAGGCATATTTTCTAATCGTTCCATCCATATATCACGCCAGCTATCGCCAACAATATGTGGATCAATTGGACGTAACTGGTAGGCTAACATAATAGCACCCCACCAGAAGTTATCGTTTAACAAGCAACCGCCCTTATAGTGAATATCATTGTTATAACGATCATCTGTAAAGCCTACGGTAATAATCGCCTTTAACGCCTTTGGTCGACGAGCTGCTACTTGTAGAGAATTAAATCCGCCCCACGATTTCCCCATCATCCCAATATTGCCATTACACCAGCTTTGGTTAGCAATCCATTCAATGACTTCAAGGGCATCATCCTGCTCTTGCTTTAGATATTCGTCCTTTAATAAACCATCTGACTCACCTGAACCTCGCATATCCACTCGCACAACAGCATAACCATGTCCTGCAAAATAACCGTGCATAGGCTCATCTCTTGCTCTTGTCCCATCTGTTTTACGATAAGGAATATACTCTAAAATGGCTGGTACTTTCTCTCCCAATTTTACATTTGGTAGCCAAATACGACTTGAAAGCCTTGTGCCGTCTGCTAACTCGATCCATGTGTTTTCAATCGTTTCATATGTACACTCAAATTGTGTCACAATTTTTTTACTCATTGTATAATCCTCCCCTTGTGTCTAAGTGCAAGACTCCTAGTTATAACATCCTCTTCGTCTAATTATTCCGAATCTTGATTATTTAGTAATCATGATTATAAAATAATTGTGATTAGTATATCACCTGAAATTCTAATGCACAACTCTGAAAATGACAAAAGCTAATGCTATAATGAAAGAAGATAATTAAAATTGCTATGCTATAATAAGTTTAAATCAGCTACAAGAAGGTAAATATATACATTTGATTAATGATTTTACAGTAATTAATTGTTTGTTAGGGGGATATTACTTTGAAGAAAAAGGAAATACAAAGGAGTCGTATGTGGAAATACTTTGTAGATGCCACTGCGGAAATCATCGAAGAAGAAGGGCTGGAAAATGTCACAATCCGAAAGGTTGCTGATAAAGCAGGTTACAACAGTGCTACTATCTACAATTATTTTTCAGAAGTCTCGCATCTTCTATTTTTTGCATCGATGAGATGCATGCAAGACTATACCAACGAAGTTGCTCGCTACATAGAAAGAGGCAAAGATCCTATTGAAAAATACTTATTGGCTTGGGAGTGCTTTTGTCAATATTCCTTCAAACAACCTCAGATTTTTCACGCAGTCTTTATCATGGATTTAGGGGAAACACCAGAAGCACTATTGGAAAATTATTATAATTTTTACCCCAATGATTTAATCAATATCCCTGATGATTTAAAGACCATTTTATTTCAACACAGCCTAACGAAACGAGGGCGTTCTATGTTAGAGATCGCTTTAAAAGAAGGCTACTTAACTGAAGGCAATGTTGATGCCATCAATGAAATTACACTATTAATTTGGCAAGGTATGTTTACAAACCTATTGAATAATCGCAAAAGTTATGATGCCAACCAAGCAACGGCAATCACTATGAAATATATTACAGAAATCGTTCGTAATGCTAACCTTTTTGATGAGCAAACTAAAAACAAGCAATGAGAATCATACTAGCAATTGCCTTTCTTTAAACGCTTATACAATACGTAAAAACCCCTTCTAGCAATGCTAAAAGGGGTTTCTGCTATTTTTGCCAATGATTTAGTTCCTTTAACAATTCGGGTAGCTGCAATTTCTTTACATCGATAGGTGGTAATGCCTTAATAAACTCTTTCCCATATGACTTACTAGTAATTCGTCGGTCTAGGACAATAAAAGCTCCTTTATCCTGCGAAGAACGTATTAATCGACCAAAGCCTTGCTTAAACCTCATGATCGCTTCTGGTAAGGAAAGCTCAGTAAAGGAATTGCGGCCTAGAGTAGTTAGATGCTTTGCCCTCGCCTTAAAAACAGGCTCTTCTGGTGAAGAAAATGGTAATCGTACGACAATAACAGAGGCAAGTGCATCTCCTGGAACATCTACCCCCTCCCAAAAACTGTTTGTGCCAAATAGAACGGCATGACTAAATTTTTGGAAGGATTTTAGAATGCGCATACGGCTACCGCCTGTAACACCTTGTGCAAATAGCATGTAATCATCTAATAGTTCACTATCTTGGATAAGCTCAACTGTTTTTCGTAGCATATCCTGTGCTGTAAAGAGTACAAAGCAACGCCCTTCTGTCATTCGAACAGTCCGCGTAATTGCATGGGCAACAGCCTCAATGTATTCTTCTTGGCTGACATGCTGAATATCTGGCATATCGGTGACGATAAATGCCTTAGCCCCAGCATAGTAGGCTGGCGGAGCTTGTAGTTTCAAGACTTTAACATTATCAGAAATGCCTAACTGGCGTGTAACAAAGCGCTCATTGCCTGGTACCGTTAATGTGCCTGATGTCCAAACAATACTAGCTTGCTGACGTAATGGTGCTAATACTTGTTCAATTATCGGCGTCACATTGACAGGCTTCTTAAAAACATGGAGACTGCCAGGGACACTCCGTACATCAAATTCTAACCAAACAGAATTGCCTTCCTGTGGTGACAGAAAAATATCGTCCCATTCAGCAATTTTTATCTTCACTTCTCGAATCCAATATTGCCATTCAGATAATACATATTGATCGTTTTTATCTAGCTGCTCAATCGCATTTTCGAACGACTGTGTAATGCTAGTAGCGAGATCCAGCCATTGCTGGGTTAGTTTGCTTACTTGTGCAAACGTTTCTTTCGCAAATGAAACATCCTCTAAAAACAAGGTGCATTTACTACCTGCTTGTTTCCCTTTCATTTGCTGTTGCAATTTTTGAATAGTTCTCTGGATTGTTTCATCAAATGTCCGTTGCAAACGTATGAATTGTGCATCAAGATGCTGTAAATTTTGCATGGCTACTCGCTGTTTTTTCTTCGCTGCCTGGCAAAACTGTTGAAATAGAGCCGTGTCCTCCATCGTACCAATTTGTCCAAAAATATACTTCCATTGTGTATAGGAGAAGACTACTTCATCCTGCTGCATAGCAGCCTGAATAAATTGATGCGCCTCGTCAATAATCCAGCCATCTATTTCTGTAAAAAGTGGTGTTTGACGCACTAAATCACTTAAAACCATGGCATGATTCGTTACAATACAGTCAGCAACTGCACTGTTCTTTAAAGCTTGCTCATAGAAATCAAAGCCCTTTGAAGGCTTGTCATTCGGTATTTTTCGGATTTTCTCTAAAAACAGTTGTCCGCCACCAGAAACATTGAGCTCGCTCAACACACCAGTCTCTGTTTTGGTCAACCACACAAGTATTTGTAAAATAGTAAATGTATCATCATAGGATTCATCAGCATATGCCATACATTGCTCAAAGCGATCGAGATCAATATAATGCTGCATTCCCTTCAACACACACAAATTCACCTTTGTCCCAAGGATTTTTTCAATCTTTGGTAGCTCTTCTTCTACAAGCTGTTCTTGTAAATAGGAAGTATACGTACTGATGGCAATCTTTTTATTGACAGCACGGGCAAATAAGATGGCTGAAAGTAAATAGCCAGCAGTTTTACCAATACCTGTAGAAGCTTCAATCACGCACTCCTGTTGTTCATGTAATGCCCGCCAAATCGTGTCCATCATGTCAAATTGTGCAGGACGTTCCTCAAAATTTGGTAGTGCCTTTGACATTAAAGTTATTTTCTCATCTACTGATTGAGGGTAGGCAATCGTTTCTGTCACATGCTCATGCTTATTTCGGCCATTGCCAATCGCAAAATTACGGTAATAATGTACATTTTCGCGGCCCGTCGTATGCTGGCGCTTAATTTGCAACGCCTCAAAAAAAAGCTGAGAAATATTTGATTTTAAGCGAAAGGAACGCTTATGCATCTGTTCAAGTGTAAGCTGTGGTAAACTTAGTAGCTCCTTCCAGCAATGCTTGAATAGCTCCGCTGTCGCGCGAGCATCGTCATCCGCTCGATGGGCATTTGCTAACTCAATATTTAAATCGGCCGCTAAATCCCCTAGCTTAAAACCAAGGGACATAGGGAACAAAATTTTAGCTAGCTCCACCGTATCCATTTTTTTACCTTGCCATTTCGGTAGTCCAGCACGTTTAAACTCTGCTTGTAAAAAGGATAAGTCAAAATCTGCATTATGTGCAACAAATACACAGTCAGCAAGTAGCTCATATATGTAATCCGCATGCGCTTCAAATGGGAAGGCATCCTTTACATCCTCATTCGTTATATGCGTTAAATCTTGAATGAAAGTGGGAATAGCTTTCCCTGGATTTATGAACTTCGTATAGGTACGCTCAATTTCCCAATCCTTCATAATAACAATGGCAATTTGAATCATCCGGTCCCCATTGGCTGGTGAATGACCAGTTGTCTCCAAATCTACAATTGCATATTTTTGACTTTCCATCATACATCTCAACTCACAGTTCACATTAGATAAGTTGAATTTTATCATATTATTGGCTTTGCGGCATCCTTTCTCCTCTTTGTTGAATCACCGCATCCATACAAAAAACGCAACCTTGGAGAAATCAATCCCCTAAGGTTGCGTTGTGGAATCGTTATGGAATGCTTACTCAAACAACGTTACGCTTATTGTTTTTTTGCTACATCAACAATACGACCTTCTGTTGTTGTTTTCACTTCTTTAAGTGATAGTAATTGCTCTTGAAGGTTTTCCCAATCAGATAAGCCTAAATCTGTAACACGACCTTCTTCATATGCTTTAGCAAACATATCAAAGCCGTCTCCACCTTTAGCTGTGAAGGCATTAGTCGCCACTGTATACGTTTTACCATCTTCTAAAGCAACATATTTACCAGTCGCTTTATCTAAATATTCGATGGAAACAACACGTGAGCCAACTTCTTTTGAAGAGTCATATTGTAGTTTTGCTCCACCAATGTGTAAGAAGCCACCGTTTTCTTTTGGCGCATTTTTCAGGGATACTTCAAATGCTGCTTTAAGCTCTGCACCTGTAACATCCATTAATGCTAAAGTGTTACCAAATGGTAATACTGTAATCACTTGACCAACTGAAATATTGCCCGCTGGAATTGCAGCACGAATACCACCGCCATTTTGTAATGCCATTACAACCGTTTTATCAGTATATTTTTGTGCTTTTGCTAGCATACCGTCTGTAATGATATTACCTAAAGCTGTTTCATTGCTACGAACACTGTTCAGATTGTCTTCAGTTGCACGAGGATTAGCTAATTCCTCAGTAATTTTTACACCGATCTCCTTGTTGCTAACTTCATTTACTTTTGCTGTAAATGGCTCAAGGATTTTCACTAACGCTTCATCTTCTACAACTTTACCAAGATCGATTAATTCTCCTTCATACTTAGTGACAATGCCTTTTCCATCAAATGTTACATCAAGTGTACCTAAGTAATTTACATATTCATTAGCTTGTACGATTAATGTAGCATCTTTTGCTTCACCAACTGTATTTGTATCCACAACAAATGGTTTTTCTAATTTTGTATGGTCATGGCCACCGACGATGACATCAATACCTGGTACATTTTTAGCTAATAAAATATCATTATCTACATTTGGATTATCATTATAGCCAATATGTGTTAAAGCGATAATTTTGTTGACACCCATTCCTTCAAAGGCTGCCACTGCTTTTTTCGCTTCATCAATATAATTTGTAAATGTTATTTTATCAGGAGAAGCAATATCCATCGTTTCCTCAGTCGTTAAGCCGAAAATACCTACTTTTTCTCCATCAATTTCTTTCACAATACCAGAATAGATTTTACCATTCTCAGGCTCACTTGAAACTAAATCTGTAAATAAACCTGTGAATTTAGCATCTGCTGAGAAATCAGTATTAGCATCTACAAATGGGAATTTAGCGCCTTTAACAAAATCCGCTAATGCTTGATGACCTTCTGGTGATGAGCCTAAATCAAATTCATGGTTACCAAATACCATCGCATCAAAGCCAATTTCATTTAATAGTGCTAGGTCTGCTTTTCCATGGAACTCGTTGAAGTATAGTGTACCACTAAATGCGTCACCAGCATGTAATGTTAAAACATTTTTCTTCGTTTCACGTTGTTCTTTAACTGCTGTTGCTAATTTTGGTAATTTATCTGCACGAGCATGTGTATCATTCACATGTAAAATCGATAATGAGAATGCATCTGCTGGTGTTTCAGGAGTCTCTGGTGTTTCTGGAGTCTCTGGTGTTTCTGGGTTTGATTTTGTTAGAGCCTCAGCAATGAATGTTGCCAGTTGTCCACGTGTAACTTTTTCACTAGCCTCATGATTTTTTGCACTTTCTAGCTCTGGTAATGTTGGGATAGATGCTAAAATTTTTGCTAAATCACCATGTGTAATTGTTTGGTTTGGACGGAAAGTATTATCTCCATAGCCTGTAATGACATTTAATCCTACAAGGGCTGCAATTGAGCCATAATAAGGATTTGATGCACTAATATCCGTAAATTTTGGATCCTCTACTTCTTTTGTATCCAATTTTAATGCGCCTGCAATCATTTTTGCCGCTTGTCCACGTGTGACATTTGTATCTGGTTTGAATGTACCATCTGGGTAACCACTAATAATCCCTGCTGCATAAAGTGTAGAAATGCCTTCAAAATCTGCATGACTTTCCTTTACATCCGAAAAAGGACTTGCTGCTGATGCTGGTACTACCGCTACCGCTGTTACAGCCAATGCTGCTGCAGTTACTGTTAAAAATTTGTTACGTTTATTTTCCATGACAAATGATACCTCCACTAGTAAAATGATGTACTAACAACTAAATTCTACATAAATATGACGCAAAATACTAGAACATTTGTAAAATTATAATTTTGTTAACTAGTTTAATAGTAATAAAAGCAAATTTTTGCCAGTAACTTTTGATATAAACGTAATCGCAAAAAAGGAGGATTGGCTATGCTTTGCCATCCTCCTCTCTAGTATTAATTTATTCTATGGCTGAATTCACATCACAGTTGCTTCTGGCTCGTGTGCGATCATTTCCTTAATTGTATTGCCCTCTCCCATGATGGCTACAGTTGGTTGATGGTCTTTTGCCTCATGATTATCCACATACACATAGGAAATAATAATGACAATATCACCACGCTGCACAAGTCTTGCTGCTGCGCCATTAACACAAATGACACCTGATCCTCGTTCACCAGCTATAATATATGTTTCAAAACGAGCGCCATTATTGTTATTAACAACATGTACTTTTTCGTTTGCCAGCATACCTACTGCATCTAAAATATCTTCATCTATTGTTATGGAGCCTACATAGTTTAAATCTGCCTGTGTCACTGTTGCACGGTGGATTTTACTATTCATCATCATACGTAACATACTATAGTCCCTCTTTCACAGTAAAAATACAATTATCGATTAAACGTGTTTTACCTATATAAACAGCTGCTGCCAACAGAACTTGCTGAGTTGCAGTTGTCACTGGTGTTAAATCTGGATATGTTAATAATTCAATATAATCAATGCGGCCATGTGTTCTTGCATGAATATGAGCTTTTGCTTTTGCAAGTGCTTTATCAGCATCACCATTCGCTAAAAAGCTATCGCGAGCCAACTGTAATGCTTCATTGATTGCTGGAGCCTCTTGTCGCTCTGACTCACTTAAATAGACATTACGAGAAGATTTCGCTAAACCGTCCTCCTCGCGTACAATTGGGACAACACGCATTTCTAAAGGGAAATTAAAATCACGTACCATTGTCGCAATAATCGCAACCTGCTGTGCATCTTTTTGACCGAAATAAGCTCTTGTTGGCAGTGTTAAATGAAATAATTTAGAGACAACCTGTAAAACGCCATCAAAATGACCAGGACGACTTGCACCACAAAGAATGGAAGCCTGCTCACCTGCATGTAGACGAATCCCTCCATCTTGAGGATACATTTCTTCCACACTTGGTGCGAACACAATATCAACGCCCACAGATTCAGCTAATGCAGTATCTCTTGGCAAATCACGAGGATAACTTTCAAAATCCTCATTTGGCCCAAATTGTGTTGGGTTGACAAATATACTCATCACAACGACATCATTTTCTACACGAGCTGTTTGTGCTAATGTTAAATGACCTTCATGTAAATAGCCCATTGTCGGAACAAGTCCAATCGTTTTTTGAGCATGCTTAGCTGCTTGAATTTCTGTGGCTAATGCCTGTATGGTCGTGATGACTTTCATCATTTAACGCCTCCATATAGCTGATCTAATGCTTCCTCTTTCATTGTGAAGAAATGCTTTGGAGCTGGGAAAGTACCCGCTTTCACTGCTTCTACGTAACCCATCATCCCCGCGCTTGCTTCTTTGCCCATATCAGCAAATTGTTGAACAAATTTCGGTACATGGTGTGAACCGTAGCTTAGCATGTCATGATACACCAGCACTTGTCCATCAGCCTCAATACCAGCGCCTATGCCAATGGTTGGAATAACAAGACTAGCTGAAACAATTTCTGTCAGCTGATGAGGGATACATTCCAACACGACTGCACATGCTCCAGCCGCTTCGCATTGTTTTGCTTCTTCAAGCAGTGTAGCAGCCTGTTCAGCTGTTTTTCCTTGTACCTTATAACCACCAAGCACTCCCGCTGATTGAGGCAACAAGCCTAAGTGAGCTACTACTGGAATACCAGCTGACGTTAATTTACGAATGACAGGTATAACTTCACCTGCCCCCTCAACCTTTAAAGCATCTGCTCCTGTTTGTTGCATCATCGCAATGGCTGTTTTGAGTGTCTCATTGACATCGCCATGATAAGAACCAAAGGGCATATCAACGACTATAAACGTATCCTTTGCCCCTCGTCTTACTGCTTTTGCATGATGGACCATATCCGCTACAGTTACAGGCATTGTAGAATCATAGCCAAGCACGACCATTCCAAGTGAATCCCCGACTAGTATCATCTCAACGCCAGCTTCTTCCGCGAATTTAGCAGCTGGATAATCATAGGCCGTCACCATCACGATTTTCTCGCCTGCCGCTTTCATCTTTAAAAAATCTGTTGTCGTTTTCATTTTGTAGTCCTCCTTTTTTAAAGGAAGAAAACAGAAAAACCCTTCTGGCCGAAAACAGACAGAAGGGTAGTGTGTCGTTCAATGATAAAAAGACCCCTGAAAGAGGCAATAGCTTACAAAATGAAAGCTATATTTGAACGTATCGTTTTCTTCCGTCCCTGTCTAAAAGATCAAGGCAGATATTTGATAGTATAGTCTATTGCGTTTTTGAAGGTGCCGTTCACAATGGATACTGCCCTTCGCACATACTATAACAGATTTTCCTATTAATCTTCAAATATTATTTTCTTACAATATCTTCGTCTAACAACATTGGAAAAAATTTTCTTTTAGAATTGACAATCAATGTTATACGTCATATACTATCCACATACTATATGTCATATAATATAAAATGAAGTATAGGTATTACATGTGAGGTGAAAAGATGACATTTCAGCTTGGTTCAGCTTTACTTGATGCTTGTGTACTGGCTATTGTCGAGAAAGAGGACGCCTACGGTTATTCTTTAACACAGCAGGTACAATCAGTCATGGAGATTTCAGAGTCTACACTGTATCCTGTATTACGCCGCTTACAAAAAGCGCATTACTTAACAACGTACGATCAACCTTATCAAGGTAGAAATAGACGCTATTATCAAATTACAGAGCAAGGACGTATACGATTATTAGAGCTATTAAAAGAATGGCAAATGTATAAGGAAAAGGTTGATTGTGTACTTTTAGGAGGGAATTTAGATGGATAGAGCAAGCTATTTGAAACAGCTACGAGGAAAATTACGTCGGCTTCCTGCGCATGAGTTAGACGCTGCGCTTGCCTATTATGAAGAATACTTTGAGGAGGCTGGAGAGGAAAACGAGCATCAGGTCATTTCACAACTTGGCTCTCCTTCACACGTCGCCTCACAAATATTAGCTGATTTCGCATTAAAGGATTTAGAAACCTCCTCGGCAAAATCAACAAAAAAGAATATGTCTGCCATTTGGCTCATTATTCTAGCTATACTGTCTGCGCCCCTATCATTGCCATTACTTGCAACAGCCATTGCACTCATTTTTTCATTTGGCGCAGTCATTATCAGCTTAATCTTTGCTATTGTCGCAACTGTTATTAGTATTTTTGCTGGTGGCGTTGTGGCGATCATTTCAGGTTTCTTAATTTTAACAGAGCATTGGCCGACCGCACTGCTCTTTATGGGTGTCGGGTTAATCGTAACGGGCTTAGGTGTCCTACTGTTCCCAGTTGTTGCTCGTGTTATCAAGAAAACCGTTGTTGTCTCTGTTGAAACATTAGGTAGACTATTCCATAAAATGACAAAGAAGCAAAAAAAGGGGGACTTCTAAATGACGTCAAAAAATACCCTTATTGCCATGACAATGATTGCATTAGGCATTCTACTCGCATTGATTGGCTATTTTTCAGGGGGTCGCTGGCTGATTCTTAAAGATTCAGAGGGTCTTTATGTCCCAAGTAATACTAAATTAATAAGTCAGTCTCATGCTTTAGATGCATTCACAAGCATTAATATCGTAAATGATTATGGAGATGTGGAGATTGTTGCAAGTGATAGTGACTATAAATTAGACACAAAGGTCCATGAGCAAGAAGATGTAACATATCATATTGATAACGGAACTTTAACCATCGAAACAATGGCAAAGAAAAAGGATGGTTTTCAATTTGGCTTCGGTAACCTCTCTTCCCCTTCAATCAAACTCTATGTCCCAAAAGATACAAAAATAGAGGCGATTGTAATAGACAGTAATTTTGGCGATACAGCCATTCATGGGCTCCAGTATCAGCAGCTTAATCTCATCCAGGATTATGGAGATATTACTTTCAACAGCACGACGGGTGACAAAACAGAGATTAGGCAGTCCTTTGGTGATTTGACGCTTCAGAAACTTACTAGTAACGGCTTCACTATTGAGAGCGAGCATGGAGATATCGATATAGATGGCACATTAAATGGGCAAACAACCATTACCTCTAGTTTTGGCGATACAACGATTCACTTACAAAACAAACAAAGTGATGTAGGCTATGCTCTTAAAACAGACTTCGGTGATGTGACCATTAATGATGAAGAACAAAGTGGCACCGTGACTCAGGTAACGAAGGGTCAGCACCAACTGAATGTTTCCTTATCACATGGTGATATAGATGTGTCACTAAAATAAAGAATAGACTATAAAAGAAGCTGCAAGTACAGGACGTTACTTGCAGCTTTTCATATTGTTGAAAAACAAAACCATTAATAGAATTTTTGTGAAAGGTGAAAATGGTTTCCGTTGCAGGCTACTTTCTTTCCTGTGGGCGAGCGCCGATCCCACGGGAGTCAAGTAGCCTTCCACTTCAACCTACAAAAGTGTTACCTTTTTGCAAAGGTTTCCCAATAAAGTGAAGGTGTTCACGACTCTTTATGAAGAGGTGCTGATACGCATAACTTCCCCACATTGAAAATAAAAGTCTATCGATTCTCTAATAATACAAATAATGGATTATTTTGTTCGCTACGGCCAGTATGAAAGATAAAGCAAAGACACTTTTACAGAATGGTTGATTGGAGTGGAGCCAGGTCACTCCTAGGGGATTTAGCGTCACAGATGAGACCCTGGAGCGAACGCAAGTGAGTGAAGCGGCTCATCGGACGCCCCCTGGAAAGGACGCTGGCGGAACGGAAATCAACCCCTCACCTTGCAAAGTTGCTTTTTCTGCCGTTGACATCATCTTTTTGCAACAACATGAGAAGCCGCAAGTACAGGACGTTACTTGCAGCTTCTTTTTTATAATATTTTGATGTCTCCTGCATAGATCGTTCGAACCGTTCCATCGTCCTGTGTCAATTGCAGAACACCATCGTCTGTAATGCCACTGGCAACCCCTTCAAAACGTTCGCGTATCGTCGTTACCTCTATACGTTGACCAATTGTACAAGACATTTGCTGCCATAATGTCTTTAGACTCGCAAAACCTTCTTTAACGTATAGTTCTGTAAATTGTTCTAAATAGTGTAAGATAGAGGCCACAAGTGCTGCACGATTGATTTCTTCTCCAGCTTCTAATCGTAATGAAGTGGCAATATCCGCAATATCAGGTGAAAAGTCAGCTGCTGCTTGGTTCGCATTTATGCCAATTCCAACAAGTAAAGCTTGCACAAGATCCGCCTCTGCTTGCATTTCCGTTAAAATCCCCGTACATTTTTTGCCATTAATCAATAAATCATTGGGCCATTTAATCGCTGGCTCTACATGTTTATATAAGGTTTTAATGGCCATTGTGACAGCTACTGCCACCACAAGTGTATAGGATGAGGCCTGTTGGGGCGTAACATCTGGCCGAACGATAACGGTCATCCAAATACCTGTCCCATGTGCAGACTCCCAAGGACGAGCCATACGACCACGCCCCGCTGTTTGCTCCTCACCAATAATAATTGTACCGTGTGGAGCTCCTTCCTGTGCAAGCTTATGCGCAATTGTTTGTGTTGAATCAACTACATCGTAATAATGGATCTCACGTCCAAAATGCTCTGTCTTTAAAAAAAGCTTAATCTGTGTGGGGCTCAAGCTATTTGGTACACCTGTCAATACATACCCCTTTTTCTTAATTGTATCAAATGTATACCCTTCTTCTTGTAATGTTTGCATATGCTTCCAAACAGCGGTTCTTGAGACACCAAGAGAATCTGCTAATTCCTGACCTGAAACCGCTTCTCCATCAGCAGCCAATATTCTTTTTAAAATTTCGTCCTTCATGGAAATTGTCATCTTCACATCAATCCTTTAGTTAACTGTACTCTTGTTATGTAACTTATTTTGTCTTAATCATACTGTAAATTAACGTAAATGACCACCAACGATAGGAATTTAATGAAGCCGTCTCCCATTTCAGGAGACGGCTTTTACCTATCATGTATTCGGCTTTAAGTAAGATCCTGTTGCTCCAGCCAGCTTTTAATCTGTTGTCGATCATTTTGAAGTTCATGATGAAGAATGGCTGTCAGCAGATCCTCCAATGCGGCTTTTACCCACGGCCCACCCTTTTTGCCAGACCATTTCAGTAAATCAGCCCCATTCACCGCTAATTCTTGCTTATGTTGAATCGGTAGCTTTGCCTGTAATTCTCGGATAGATTGTTGAGGTATCGAAGCGTCTAATTGGCGAAGTTGGGCAAAATATTGTGCAGCCTCTAGTTCTTGCTCTGTGTAGTAAAAATAATGGCGATTTGTCCAACCATCTTTTAAAGCGTCATAAGCGGTTAAAACGGAATTAATAAACGCCATTTCCTTATTCGATAATCGATAATCGCGCACTACCTCACGCCATGCTGTTCCTTGTAGTAAGGCAAAGTATGCCCAGCCAAGAAGGGCATCTTTTGTTTGGAAATTATGCCATTGAGCAGTTTGAAAATCACCTGTTAAATAGGCCGTTAATCCACTGTCCTCTAGTTTTTGTATACCCCCAAAAACTGTTTGTCCTACCCAAAGCTTATCAAGCTCTGCTTTAATGCGTTCTTTTGCAATAAAGCCCAAATCAGCAGCCCTTTGCTGGATAGCTGCGAATGTATTCGCCTCGATCGTAAAATCAAGCTGTGCAGAGAAGCGAATCGCTCGCAGCATCCTTAAAGCATCTTCTGCAAACCGTTTTTCTGCCTCTCCTACCGCTCGTATAACGCGCTTTTCAATATCTTGTTGTCCACCATAATAATCTACAAAAGAGCCATCACGCCGCATGGCAATGGCGTTCATTGTAAAATCTCGGCGTTGTAAATCCTCTTTTAGAGATCGAACGAAATGGACATTCTGTGGTCTTCGATGATCTGTATATTCCCCATCTGTCCGATAGGTAGTCACTTCCACAGGTCCAGCGGGTACGATAACAAGTACCGTCCCATGCTGAATCCCAATATCTACAGTCTTTTGAAACACAGTTTTTACTTCTTCAGGCAAGGCATTAGTAGCCACATCTACATCATGGGCAGGACGATCGAGTAAAGCATCTCTTACAGCTCCACCAACAATAACTGCTTCAAATCCCGCCTGATCTAATTGTTCAATGACTGAATAGGCTGCCTGCCATTCTTTATTGTTTTGCATGATTTCTTTCCGCAACCTTCTCGTACAGATTTTCATATTGTTCCACAATTTTGGATGAGTGGAATTTTTCACTTACTGCACGGATGGCCGCTTCTCGGAAGCGCAGTAATTGTTCCTCATCTTGCAATAAATGGGTTGCATACGCCGCAACTGCCTCTGTATCCCCTAATTCCACGATATAGCCGTCTACACCATGCTCAATGACTTCTGGAATACCACCTACATTTGTTCCAATACAAGGTACACCACAAGCCATTGCCTCTAATAACACCAGTCCAAACGATTCTTGCTGTGATAATAATAGCTTAAGGTCACTAATCGCATACAGTTCAGCTAAGTTTTCTTGTTTCCCTAAAAATAAAACATCCTTCATATACGGACTTCCTTTTACTTGGTCCATGACACGATGCTTTTCTGGGCCATCACCTACTAATAAGAGCTTTGCTTTCATGTTGGCACGGATTTTCATAAAGGCGTCTACAATGTGTGGAAGGTTCTTTATTTTACGGAAGTTTGATACATGAATGAGGACTTTTTCATCTTCTTGTATACCAAATTGCTCTTTTAAGTTTCCTGAATTTCGTGGGAAGTATTCGCGTTCGTCCACAAAGTTATAAATCGTTTCAATTGGTTTTACTGTATCAATCAGTTCATAGGTTTGTTCTTTTAATGCCTGTGACACGGTAGTCACAATATCAGATTTATCAATCCCATACTTTATGGCCTGTGAGAGCGTAGAATCTTGCCCAAGCACCGATATATCTGTGCCATGAAGGGTTGTAACGATGCCAATGTCTCGGCCGCTCATTTCACGTGCTAGCACCGCACATACTGCATGTGGGATGGCATAATGCACATGTAGCACATCCAACTCTTCATCCTTTATGACGTCTGCCATTTTACTCGCTAATGCAATATCGTATGGAGAATATTGAAATACTGAATAATTATTAACTTCGACTTCATGGAAAAAGACGGTTGGATAAATTTTATTCAATCGAAATGGTACGCTTGAGGTGATGAAATGAATTTCATGTCCTCTTTCTGCAAGCATTTTGCCTAATTCTGTTGCAATGACACCAGAGCCACCAACTGTAGGATAACAGGTAATGCCTATTTTTAGCTTTTTCATTCGATGATCATCCTTTCTGAATCACGTCTTTTGTTAATTGCGTCTTTCTTGTATCAGTCTCCAATCCACAAAGCCTTCCTGTAGGCCTTTTAGTAATATTTCTGCTGTTCCCATATTTGTTGCCAGTGGCACTTGGTAAACATCACAAAGACGGATTAGTGCAGAAACATCTGGCTCATGTGGTTGTGCTGTTAAAGGATCACGGAAAAATATCACCATGTCCATATCATTATTGGCAATCATTGCGCCAATTTGTTGGTCGCCACCAAGTGGCCCTGAACGAAAACGTGTAACTTCCAAACCAGTAGCTTCGATGACACGTTGTCCTGTTGTGCCGGTAGCATATAGTGTGTGTTCTTGTAAAATATTTTGGTAAGCAATAGCAAACTGTACTAAATTATCTTTTTTACGATCATGTGCAATCAATGCGATTTTCATATAGCTTCCATCCCAATCTTTAGATGATGTTTTCTAAACCATAAACAAGCTGATCCATTTTCATAACCTCTTCTATGCAAAATGCAACACCCGACATAAAAGAATTACGGTTTAATGAATCATGGCGAATCGTTAGTAGCTGCCCATCCCCTCCAAATAATACTTGCTGGTGTGCCACTAAACCAGGTAAACGTACGGAGTGAATGCGCATACCGTCAAAATCTCCACCTCTTGCACCTTTAATGGTTTCTTTCTCTTCTAGATGTCCTTGTGCCTTTGGCGTACGGACCTCTTGTATTAACTGTGCCGTTTTCACCGCTGTCCCAGATGGTGCATCAAGCTTCTGATCATGGTGCATTTCTATAATCTCTACATCTGGTAAGTATTTGGCTGCTTCTTTTGCAAACTTCATCATTAGGATAGCACCAATCGCAAAGTTTGGTGCAATAATGCAACCTAACTCTTTTTCTTTGGCCATGGCTGATAATTCCTCTAGTTGTGCATCTGTAAATCCTGTTGTACCAATTACTGGTCGTACATTTAAATTCAGTGCTTCCTTTGTATGTTTGTAGACTGCATGTGGATTAGTTAAATCCACTAGTACATCTGGTGCAGTTGCTTCTACAAGATCATGCATTTCTGTAAATATAGGCACTGTATAGCTTGCTGGAAACATATCTAAATCAGCTAAAGTTTTTCCTACTTCCTTATAATCTAGTACAGCTACTAATTCCATTTTGTCATGTTTCATGACCGTATGTACAGCCTCAGCTCCCATTTTTCCTCTTGCTCCCGCAATAGCTACACGAATCGACATCATTCTTCATCCTTTCTAGTCCAACGATCCTTATCTCTAGTTTCAAATTTATGTATGACGCGTAAAAGTGCTTCATCTAGTTTAATACCTTGGGCATTTGCAAAACAGACTAGTACAAAGAAAAAGTCTCCTAGTTCCTCTTCAATACTGTTTGTATCCTCTGTACTCTTTTTCTTTTTCTGTCCATAGACATCCTGAACTTCGCGTGAAAGTTCACCTAATTCTTCTGTTAGACGTGCAAGTAATTCAAATGGTGGAAAATAGCCTTCTTTAAATTGTCCTATATAGTCATCGACACGCTGTTGTAAAGCTTGCATTGTTAGTTGATCTGCCATAAAAATCACACTCCTATTTACCATCGTATAAAATTTACACCATTGTTGTCAAAACCAATAAAATGTCAGATAATAGATAACACTACTTCATTTGTTTGGAACTACAGGAGGTCAAATGCTAAAACAGATTAAAATACGTAATATTATCGCGATTATGCTCGGAGCAGCAGTTTTCAGCTTCGGCTTTGTTCACTTCAACATCCAAAATCAACTGGGTGAAGGTGGACTAAGTGGGATTACACTCATACTATATTTTACATTAGGATGGGACCCCGCCTTAATGAACCTGTTATTAAATATTCCCATGTTTATCATAGGTTATCGATTACTTGGAAAAAAATCATTTGTCTATACGCTTGTCGGCACTTTATCCGTATCTCTTTTTCTAAAAATTTTCCAAAAATATCAATTTACCATCCATTTAGAGGATGACATGTTGCTTGTAGCACTTTTTGCTGGTGTCTTTGTTGGATTGGGACTTGGGATTGTCTTTCGTTTCGGTGGCACTACAGGTGGTGTCGATATTTTGGCACGACTAGGGCATAAATATTTTGGGTGGAGTATGGGGAAAACCATGTTTGTCTTCGATGCCATCGTCATCATTCTTTCTTGGCTGACGTTCTTGGATGCTCGTTCCATGATGTATACATTAGTAGCCGTATTTGTTGGAGCCCGTGTCATTGACTTTGTACAAGAAGGTGCTTATGCGGCTCGTGGTGCGCTTATCATATCAGAAAAGTCTGGAGCCATTGCTGAAACAATCGCTCTTCGAATGGAGCGTGGTATCACCATTTTAGAAGGACATGGTCATTTTACGAAACAACCTAAGGAGGTTATTTATTGTGTAATTGGCCGCAATGAAGTTGTACGGTTAAAATCTATTGTGCATGAAGTTGATCCGCACGCATTTGTTTCCATCATTGAAGTACGAGATGTGGCAGGAGAAGGCTTCACACTAGACGATCAAAAGCAACCCCTTCATTAAGCATACGAAGATAAAAAACTTGTTACAGTGGTGTACCACTATAACAAGTTTTTTCTTAGTCGTCGCTACGCATATTGGTAAAAATTAAAATTAAACGTAATAACTCTAGTACAGCTACCGCTGCCGCTGCTACATATGTTAATGCTGCAGCACTTAATACTTTTCGTGCTGGTCGTTCTTCTTCATTTGTAATAATGCCAAGTGAATTCATTTGAACTAATGCTCGCTTTGAGGCATCAAACTCCACCGGAAGTGTCACTAATTGGAAAACAACACCTGCTGCTAATAATATGATACCTAATAGCAAGAAATTCGTACTACTTGCAAAAATACCAATCATTACGAAAATCCAAGACGCATTAGAAGAAATATTTGCTACTGGGACTAGCTTACTACGTAATGTAAGCATGGAATAAGCTTCTTTATGTTGGATGGCGTGACCTACCTCATGGGCAGCAACCGCAGCCCCTGCAACACTTGCTTCATAAAAGTTACTTTCTGATAAAGCCACTGTTTTGGTTGCTGGATTATAATGATCAGACAACACACCTTGTGTTGGCACAACTCGTACATCATATAAGCCGTTTGCATCTAAAATCGCACGCGCTACCTCTGCACCAGTTTGCCCCTTCATTGTACGTTGCTTTGCAAATTTATTATACGTACCCTTTACCTTCATTTGAGCATAAAGTGGAAGCAGCATAATAATCACAAAATAAACAATATACATGCTCGTTGACAATTTTCTAACCCCTTTCTACCTCGATACTATAATTCTATAATTTATACCCTAATTCGGCAAATATTTGCGCCACCTAATTGAGAAAATGGCAAGTAAAATACATGCAATTGATAACCAGAATGTAAAGTAACCTATATAGCTTGTGTAATTGGCTAAATCCCGATACATCGGCATTTGCCCAAATACATAGTCAATGACATCATTATGCAGTGTCCAAACAGCTGCTATCACAACATGCCAATAAGTGAAGACATATTTCTTCATATATAGTACAGCTTGTACAGCCATGGCAAAATGTGAACCAACTAGCATCCACCCCTGCCAGCCAATAGAACCTGTTTCAATTAATGTCCAAATATTCATCACATCTGCCCATAAGCCATATTTCACCAACGTAACAAGGGCAAGTACTTCCATCAGTGGCCAGCTTTTCCCCATAATCCAAGCAATTAACACAAAACAAAAGAATAAACTGGCTGTCGGACTATCTGGAACAAAAATATAAAAAATAGGCTCTGTAATGGCAAGCTGCCACCCATACCAATAATAGCCATAAATTGTACCTAGTAGATTAATAATTAGCAGCACTATCAAGAATGATTTATGGGTCAGAAGGTACCAAATATTTGCTCTTGTTAGTTGCACGATGTTAACTCCTTCCGATAAAAACAATCCATTATTTATGTATAGTTCTGAAATTCTAGAGCTTTACTCTACCTTTCAATTCAATTGTATCTCACCATCAATATGTGTTATTTTATTGTTTTAATTCGCTTACTTGTTTCAAGAATAAATGTTTTTTCGACATCTTTCGCTAAAATCCTTTATACAAGGGAACCTTTTTGTATGGCTTCCAGTCCCAATAGTATAACAAGGTAGAAAAAAAAGAGCCAGTTTCCTGACTCTTTTACTATTACTCTGCTTTTAAGCTTTCGATGAATTCAGCAAGTTTTTGAAGATCTTCATCTGAACCTGTCCATAATCCTGGTGGCATGTTACCGCGACCATTATGAGCAATGTCCTTAATCTCATCAGCTGTTAATCCAGTGTCCATTAGAGATGGTGCACCAGCTCCACCTTCTAAGCCTTCACCGTGACATGTAATACAAGCTGAACCAGCGTATAGTTTATAACCTTCTGATTCTTTATCGAATTCAACTGTTTCTACGATTGCACCCATAGCTTTTTGAGCTTCCCAGTCGTGGTTAACAACTGACTCCCAAGTTAGGTAGAACATAGCAGCTAAAGTTAATAACATAAACGCTGTTGGCAATGGACGTTTAGATGGACGACGTTCTGGACCCTTGTCTAAAAATGGCATTAATAATAGCGCTCCAAATGCAAGACCTGGAATTACAATAGCTCCGATTACATTGTATGGACCAGAAGCAAATGAGTATTTTAAAAGTTGATACATAAATAAGAAGTACCAGTCCGGTAGTGGTGTATATGCTCTAGTTGGATCTGCCGGCCCTTCAAGTGGTGACGGGTGAGCGACAGTTAATAATAAGTATCCAATTAAAAATACAGCACCTACCATCCATTCCTTCAGTAAGAAGTTCGGCCAGAAAGCTTCCGTCTTACCTGGATATTCGGAATAATCCTTTGGAACGTTCGGCATTCTGTGATTCGCTTTAATACGAGAATCGCCGACAAATTTCATTCCTTTTCCGCGATGCATAGTGTCCCCTCCTTTTAAAGATCATCGAACCGTCAAGACAATTACAACGGTCCTGAAATTCCTTGACGACGAATCATGATAAAGTGCGCTGCAAGTAACCCAAACAATACTGCAGGTAAGAAGAATACATGAATCGCAAAGAATCGAGTTAACGTTTGAGCACCAAGAATCGTTGTGTCACCCGCTAATAATACTTTAATCATCCCACCGATAAACGGTACTGATGCTGCAATTTCGATACCTACTTTAGTAGCGAATAATGCTTTCATATCCCATGGTAATAAGTATCCTGTAAATCCAAGACCCATCATTACACCAAAAATACCTACACCAACCATCCAGTTTAACTCACGAGGTTTTTTATAAGAACCTGTGAAGAATACACGAAGTGTATGTAAGAACATCATTACGATAACTAATGAAGCTCCCCAGTGGTGCATACCGCGTACGATTTCACCAAATGCTACTTCGTTTTGTAAATAATAAACTGATTTCCAGGCATTCACAACGTCTGGTACATAGTACATTGTTAGGAACATACCAGATAGAATTTGAATTACTGTGATGAAGAATGTTAATCCACCAAAGCAGTAAACGAATGCTGAAAAATGATGTGCAGGGTTAACGTGCTCTGGCACTTCGTGGTCGGCAATATCACGCCAAATCGGTGTAATATCTAGGCGTTCATCGACCCAATCATAAATTTTATTTAGCACTGTTGTCGTACCCCCTTACTTATTTAACTAGAGAATTTGCTTTAGCTGGACCAATCATTAAATAGCCATCTTGTTCTTGTACTTCAAATTCATCCAACGGACCTAGAGGCGGTGTACCTGCAATGTTTTTCCCGTTTTTCTCATAACGTCCTGCGTGGCATGGACAGAAGAATTGACCTGGGTGTGCAGAATCTCCATTCCAGTCAACCATACATCCTAAATGCTTACAAACAGGTGAAAGGGCAATGATTTGATCGCCACTTTTATAAACCCAAGCTACATCTGTAACCTGTGATTTATACCATGCATCCACTTGTTCATATGAAAAGTCCACTTTTACAGGCTCTTCAGTCAAGTCAGCGATTTTATGCTCTGTTTTTACAAAATCCCCACCCTCATGCTTTTGTAGCACAGGATCAATTGCAAAGCGAAGCATTGGCATTAGCATACCTGCCGCCATAAATCCACCTACACCAGTAAGAGTATAACTTAGAAATTGACGACGTGAAACTCGATTATTACTCATTATTTTCCCCCCTCTAACTTAAAGGTCAGTCCAACGGACATACTTTTACAAATAGTAATACTAGGACATATATATGATATATCAAGTCCATAGCTTGGTCAATATAGCATTCTGTGGAAAGCTGGAGAATGTGAACATTTATTGAAACTAATTGTTAAATCTGTGCCCATTTAGTCGAAAGCATTGGAATCACTTGTCGCAATTGATCTTCTAGAATGGATTTTTTCACACTGGCATCCATACTTTCTAAAGGAATCGCTGGTAACCAAATCATATTGACTATCTCTCCACTCTTTGTCCAATAATGGTCACAAGTAATGAAGAACACATGCTTAAATCCAGCATTATGTAATTGTGCTTCTAATTGCTGTGGTAAATCGTCGTTTTTTAAAGTTGTCATATAAGAAAATGGTGGCATGACTAGTAGTCGACCTTTAAACTGCTGCTCTATAAAAGAAGTTAAAGACATGACAAAATCTACCTCGGCACCACTTTGTTTCATTTTTTCAGAAGAGAGATCAATGGATACAAGTGGAACAACCGCGGTATCAATAAAATCTTTTTGTGCCATAAACGATGTTACATCGTTTGCATTAAAATACATTCAACAAACCTCCTTTTATCGCAAAATAAAAATGTCCTTTTCCACTCTTCAATAGGATACCCAATTAAAAGTGAAAACAATCATTCACTAGTAATGTTACCATATTGAAATGGATAAAGGACATTCAATTTTTACCTATAATTAACGTAAATTAGCCGTTTCCTTCAATGCTTGTAACAAATTAGACAATTCATAAAATCGCACTTCATCTCCCTGGTCGAGGGCTTCATCAATTTGTGCAAGTAATTTCTCTTCTTGGAATACGAGTAAGCTATTGGAAAGCAGCTCTTCTGCCAGTACACGATCTTTTTCACTGACGAGCAGTGTTTCTGGCATATAAGGGTTTTCTTCAAGAACTGCTAAGTATTGTGCACTTGGTGGTATATTAGGAAAATTCAATTGTATATACATATCTTCTTGTTCATGTAAGCGTAAATCATGGAAAGACTTCTCAGCATCTGCCGTCATCACATTGCCTTTATAGAAACGAAAAGGCACACCTGTTGAGTCTACTGTTGACATCACCATTGCCCTAGGACAATAGTGAGCTTCTTCCACAAAACGGATTCTTTTTAACAAGTCATCATTACTTAATAGGTAATTTAAAATCCATACACACTCACGACGTTTCAATTGATAATTTTTTAAAAACCATCGAACAAATGCTTTTTTATCAACAACTGATACAGAAGCAGTCATACCCACTCCCTCCTTTACTCAAATTCTAAGGTTTCTAACTTCTCCTGCCACTCTGGTTCACCCGGTTGAATGTTGATTAATTGTCCAAGAACCTCTTTTGCCTCTGAACGCTTTCCTTCTTCTAATAAGAAGTAAACATATTTTTCTAAAAATGTTGCGTCTTCCTTAAAATCATTATATGCCAAACGGTAAAATTCGTATGCACGGTCGTACAATTCTAAATTTTCATATGCCTCTGCCGCAAAAGGATATAAAGTGCTCCATTCAAAATCATTTTGCTGTAATGTCTCAAATAACTCGATTACATCCTCATGGCGCTCCTGTTGTCCAAACACTGAAATAAGTGCCAGTACCGCTTCCATATATTCAGGATCGAGCGCTATAGCTTCTCTCAGATGTTGCTCAGCTTCTTCAGGCAAACCATTTTTCAATGCCATTTTACCAGCGAATAAATAAAGCGATTTATCATATTCATCACGCTTTAACCCCTCTTGAATGGCAGCATAAGCTTTTTGATTATCCTCTGTCATTGCATAACTTTCCGCAAGCAATAAATAGGCTGAGAAGTAATCAGGATCTAATTCTTTCAATTCCTCTAGTTGTTTAATAGCCATCTCGTATTTTTGTGACTGGAAGGCTGAATAAGCAGCTCCAAATAAAATATCGGGCTTTACTTCATCTTCAAGGGCTTTGACATAATAATCAAATGCCGTCTCATAGGCTGCACCTGCACGATAAACCTCCGCTAGTCGTTCGACAAGTTGAATACCAGCAAATTCATTTTGCTGCTCATATAAGTCCTCATACAGTCTTGCTGCCTCTAAAAAACGACCTGTTTCAAATAAAAGTTCTGCTTTCGCAAAATGTAATAATGGCTCGTCTGGTAAAATCGCTAATGCTTCATTTATACGCTTTTCTGCAACCTCAAATAACCCTTGCATTTGATAATAATCAGCTAAAACCAATAACGCTTGTGGATATTCTGGGGAGGTTTCTTCAATTTCTAATAATAAATCTAATGCTTCATCTTCATTACCAAGCTCCATTAGGACATTGGCACGATCTATTTTTAACTGTGCTTCTTCTGGGAATAAAAATTGTAAATGCTCCAGCACACGGTCAGCTTCCTTCATGTACCCATACTGCATAAAAATCTCAGCAAGTGCATAGATCTCCTCGGGTAGCTCCTTCATTAAAAATGATTCTAGTAGCTGATCTATTAATGCTAAATCCCCTTGTTCAAGTGCTTGCATCATTTCAGTCATCGCATTGTTCACAGTCATTCACCTATTCTTTCGTTGATACCTTTATGCTACAAAACATTTACCTCTGAAACAAGAAAAAACTCCCCAAAAGCTTGGAGAGCATCTCTTTAATTGTTACCTCACTGCCTCAATATGCTCAAAGAACGATGGGTAGGATACAGCAATACATTGTGCATCATCTAGTGTAACAGCTCCGTCTGTTATTAAAGCTGCAACTGCACCCATCATGCCGATTCGATGATCGCCATAGGTTTGAAGGTTTGCTCCTTTTAAAGACGTTGGTCCCTCAATAATCATACCATCTTCTGTTGCTTCGATTTGGGCACCAAGTTTCTTCAATTCAGTCACAACAGCCGTGATACGGTCAGTCTCCTTCACCTTTAGCTCCTCGGCATCTTTAATGATCGTTTGACCATGTGCTTGCGTAGCGAGTAATGCAAGAATTGGAATTTCGTCAATTAAACGAGGAATAATGTCTCCCTCAATTATTGTACCAGTTAAAGAAGATGTGGCGATTTGGATTGTTGCTGTAGGTTCAGCTTGATTATCATCATTCGGCGTTACCGTCATCGTGGCGCCCATTTTTTGCAGCACCTCTATAATGCCATCACGTGTTGGATTAATGCCCACATTATTTAGTGTTAGCTGACTATTTTTGCAAATGGCTCCTGCCACTAAGAAAAAGGCAGCCGATGATATATCTCCTGGCACAGAAACATGCGTACCATTGAGAGCTTGTCCTCCTTCAATCGATACTACGCCATTATCTACTTCTACATGTGCACCAAATTGACGCAGCATTCGCTCTGTATGATCTCTCGAAACATCCATTTCTCTAACAATAGTTGTTCCTTCAGCACGCAAGCCCGCTAGTAAAATAGCAGATTTCACCTGTGCACTTGCTACAGGCATCTTGTAATCAATGGCTTGTAATTTTGTACCTTGAATGGCTAGCGGTGTATATTGCCCGTCTGCACGCCCTGTAATTTGTGCACCCATCTGACGCAGTGGATCTATAACACGGCGCATTGGTCGTTTTCCAATGGATGCATCTCCTGTCATGACAGAGTGAACAGTAGAACCAGCTAAAATGCCTAGCATTAAGCGTGTTGTTGTACCAGAGTTACCCGTATATAACACTTCTATCGGCTCCTGCCAGCCATCCATCCCTGGACTATGAATGGTTACATTTGTCCCTTCCACCTCAATCTGAACGCCAAGTTTCTGGAAGCAATCAATTGTACTTAAACAATCTTCACCTATTAAAAAGCCCTCTACTGTCGTTGTTCCACTAGCAATGGCGCCAAACATCACAGAGCGATGAGATACAGACTTATCACCTGGAACAGTTAAAGAGCCCTGTAAAGAAGGCTTGTTGTATTGCAATACTTTTTCACTCATGAACTTTATTCCCTCCAATATGAAGATAGAAAGCGCCGAAATGCCGACGCTTTCTTATGCTAAGAAATATACGTTTCGAAATTTGCTCGTTTTTGAATACAGGCTGCAGCACGTTCGCGATCATTTTCACTTTGGAAGCTAATGACTAGAATACCGAAAACATCTTCTCGTGATTCAACGATGCGAAGATTCGTAATACTAATTGCTTCATCTGCTAAAAAGCCCGTCACTTCAGAAATAACACCTGGATAGTCAGGAACATCAACATATAGATCGAATGGTGTATACATAGCCCCTGCACTAATCGGTAATTCATCTCTCAGTTCTTTGGCAACTGCAAAATAGTTTTCAATAGCCTGTGAAGAACCCTCCATCAGCAGTTCCTTAATGCGTGTCATTTCTTTTTCCCAGCCCTCTAATTGCGTGAGGAGTTCCTCGCGATTTTGCAGCGTAATATCTCGCCATAAGATGGGATTAGAAGAGGCGATTCGTGTCACATCACGAAACCCTCCTGCTGCAAGAGAACGTGTCATTGGGTACTCCCCATTTTCGCCGCCTAATTGATGAACAAGTGAGGCCGCAATAACATGCGGAAAATGACTCACCACCGCTGTCATGTGATCATGCTCACTGGCAGATACACTGACTACTTTTGCATGGGTAAATTTCAGCAAACTTTCAAGCTGTGCCATATGAACAATTTCTTCCCCAGCAAGTGGCGTAAGCATGTAATATGCGTTTTCAAAAAGATGCGCCTTAGCAGCCAGCACACCACTTTTATGAGACCCCGCCATTGGATGTCCACCAATAAACGTTATGCCAAGTTCTCGTAATTCGCTGGCTTTTTGCATAATTAATTTTTTTGTACTTCCTGTATCTGTTACGATGACTTTATTTTTCAAGGGCCATGATTTTAATTGCTCCATCCAATCCAGTGTTGCATTAACGGGCGTACCGAAGATAATAACATCAACCTCAGCCGCAACAGCCAGTGGATCTGCGACAATCTCATGCACAATATTTAATGTTTTCGCATGCTCGCGTGTTTGTGCGTCCATGTCGTAGCCAATAATTTTTGTTTCCGGTGCTTTTTGCAAAGCAAGGGCAATAGAACCTCCGATCAATCCTAGCCCTATAACGAGTACTTTGCGTGTCATGCAAATACCCCTTGTTGTTTTAACACTTCATCAAGTTGGCTAAGCAATGCTGCATTTTGAGCCTCTGTTCCAATTGTCACACGGATAAATCCTGGTAAGCCTAATGCATTACCACTGCGCACGATAAAGCCTCTTTTCATCAGCTCTTGGAAAACAACATCACTATCAGCATGGGTATCAAAGAAAATAAAGTTTGTATCAGATGGGAAGTATTTTAAATTATGCTTTTCACAAAATTCTACATATTGTTTTTTGCCTTTTTCATTGGCTTCACGGCAGGCTTCAATATAATCTTGGTCACTGAGGGCAATGGCAGCAACAGCTTGACTTAAGATTGTATTATTGAATGGTGCACGCACAGGATCAAGCTTAGCAATAACATCAGGTTGGCCAATAGCATAGCCTACGCGGAACGAAGCTAAGCCATATGCTTTAGAGAATGTACGCAGTAAAAGCACATTCGGATACTCATTAATGATTGGTAACGTATCCTTGTGGTCTGGATGTGTAACATATTCAATGTATGCCTCATCAAGCACGACAAGGACATCGCTTGGAACCTTTGCAAGAAAGGCACGCAATGCAGCATCAGGAATGACAACTCCTGTAGGATTATTTGGACTACATACCCAAACAATAGAAGTTTGGTCATCAATTGCAGCCAACATTGCCTCTAGATCATGTGCTCCATCTTGACAAGGCACTTTACGTACTTCAGCACCTTCAATTTCAGCATTGTGCCAGTATTGAGAGAAGGAAGGGTCGGCCATAACCGTGTTTACCCCTGGATACAACAGAGCACGAGTAATAATAGCAATGATGTCATCAGAGCCGTTACCAAAAAGAAGCTGTGTTTCTTTCACACCTAGATGATTTGCCACAGCAGTACGTAGGTTTTGGGCATAGCCATCTGGATAAAGTGCATGATTCACTGCATTATTTTGTAAATAAGCTGTTACCTTAGGTGAGCACCCGAATGGATTTTCATTCGATGCCAATTTAATAACTTCCTTTAAGCCATATTCACGTTGTACTTCTTCAATTGGTTTACCTGGCTTATATGCTTGCATACCGTCCAATTGTTGTTTCCACTTCATCTAAAACATCTCCTCTACTTATTTAGCCTGGGCCAAATCTGGTCTTAATTTCACTGCATCATTGAGATACAAGTGCTTTACATCTTTTTGGGCAACCTCTACATTTGCATGTATTAATACACGAATACATAATGGTAACGCTTCTGGCACATCCATCTCATGTGTACACATAACAGGGACATATTGCCAGCCATCCATCAAGCGTACTGCACGAGCAGGAAATGCTGAGGTAATATCTGGCGTTGTTGAAATGAGGATCGATGCGATATCATCAATGTCCACATTATTTGCTGCCACAACCTCACGCACTAATCTTGCTGTCTCATCCCATACAAGCTCTGGCTTGTCAGATTCAATTGTTATTGCTCCTCTAAGTCCACGAATCATACAAGCACCTCCGCTAATAACTGTCTATATTCAGCATCTATTTCTTGGCATTCTTCTAAATCAATAGCTTTGACAAAAGGCTTTCCAATTTTCTCCAAAAGAACAAATTGTAAAATGCCATATTCCGCTTTTTTATCTTTCATTAGGTAGCTAGATAATTGTTCAAATGAATAATCACTCACAGCCTTAAAAGGATAGCCGTTTTTTATCGCAAACTGTAAAAAGGATTGGGTGAACGTTCGATCAAGTTCTCCATATCGTTCACTCAATAGAAGACAATAGACGAGTCCAATCATAACAGCCTCACCATGAGCCACTTTGCCATAACCCGCAGCTGCCTCAATGGCATGTCCATATGTATGGCCTAGGTTTAAAAACTTTCGAACGGATTGCTCTGTTTCGTCCTCAGCAACAATTTGTGCTTTCACTTCAATTCCTTTTTTTAGTTGCTTTGCTAGTTCATTTTGATTAAAATGGATCACCGAATCTCCTGTCATTAATTCCTCCAGCCAGTTCGGGTCAGAAATCATGGCATGCTTAATTAACTCTGCTGTTCCCGAACGTACCTCACGCTCTGATAAACTTTCTAAAAGAGCTGTATCATATATCACGCCTTCTGGCTGATAAAATGCGCCAATCATATTTTTTCCTAGTGGATGATTAATGGCAGTTTTTCCACCAACTGCGGAATCATGCGCTAGAATAGTCGTTGGAATTTGAATAAACGGAATCCCACGCATATAAGTTGCCGCAACAAAACCTGTTAAATCGCCAACTGCTCCTCCTCCAAAAGCAAAAATGAAGGATTTTCTGGAGCATTTTTGCTCTAATAAAAATGTTTGAGCAGCATTGTATTGATCAAAGGTTTTGCACGCTTCTCCACCTGGCAAAATAAAAACCTCAAAGTGGTACGGGAAATTTGCTTTGAAGTACTCTCCCTGTGCTGCCCAAACATTGACATCAGTAAACACAAAGAGCTTATCCGCTTTTTGAAGTTTATCAGCAAATGCCTCCACAGCTTCAGTTAGAAATTGATGCCCAAGAACAACTTCATATTGATGCGATTTTGTTGCTACTGGTACACGCATAACTTAGAACCCCTTTGTATATTGACGATGCTCGTCAATTTGAGCTTGTAATTGTGGTAGTTGATCACTATGGAATTGCTCTAAAATTGCATTCGCTATTTCCCAGGCAATAACATGTTCTGCAACTACAGACGCTGCTGGTACTGCACAGCTATCAGAGCGCTCAACACTCGCTTTAAACGGCTCTTTTGTTTCAATATCTACACTTTGTAATGGTTTATATAAAGTAGGAATTGGCTTCATCACACCACGTACAACAATTGGCATACCTGTTGACATACCGCCTTCTAAGCCACCAAGTCGATTGGTTGCACGAGTATAACCTTCTTCTTCAGACCAGATGATTTCATCGTGTACTTCAGAACCTTTTCGACGTGCCATTTCAAAGCCAAGTCCAAACTCTACTCCTTTAAATGCATTAATAGATAGCATAGCAGCAGCAAGCTTTGCATCCAGCTTACGATCATAATGTACATAAGAACCTACACCTGCTGGCATGCCTTCTACAATGATTTCTACAACACCACCGATCGAATCGCCGGCCTTTTTCGCTTCATCAATTGCCTCAACCATTTTCGCAGAGGCGATTGGATCTACACAGTAGCAAGGATCCGCTTCGACAATTGCACGAATTTCTTCTGTTGTTTTTCCTTCTATTAAAGAAGTATCGGCTTTAATTCCCACTATCTCTGTAACATGTGCAACAATGGAAATGCCTAGTTCATTAAGTAACGCCTTTGCCACAGACCCAACTGCTACTCGTACAGTTGTTTCACGCGCAGAGGAACGCTCTAATACATTCCTTAAATCGCGGTGACCATATTTCATGCCTCCAACTAAATCTGCATGACCTGGTCGAGGACGTGAGATTTGACGCTTGATATCTTCAGGGTTGATATCATCAGCTAATGGCTCTGCTCCCATAATTTTAGTCCAGTGCTTCCAGTCATCATTTGTGACAACGAGTGCAACAGGAGATCCAAGTGTCTGACCATGACGAACACCAGCTACAATCTCCACTGTATCTGTTTCGATTTGCATGCGGCGCCCACGTCCATGACCTCCTTGGCGACGTTTTAAATCGTGATTAATTTTTTCTGCTGTAATGGGTAAGAGTGACGGTAAACCCTCAATAATTGTCGTTAATTGAGGTCCGTGAGACTCACCTGCTGTTAAGTAACGCATAAACACTTTCTCCCTTCAACTCGCTAAAGTATGTATTTTTCACTATAACATATATTCTTTAAAAAAACAGTCCTTTTACGAATGTCTTTTAAGTAGTTACCATTTTCATAGATCTAAATGTGAATATTCTGAATGAAAGTTATAAAAAACACCTAGCTAAATTTTATAAAAAATACGCCTTTGCTTATGATAAGCGAAAAGCGTATGAATTATCTATGTTTAATGCTTGGTCAACTTTATGTACAATTGGGTTATTTGTACAAAGCTTTTCATCCATATTATTAATTATTTTTGCGATAGAAGAACGTGTCTTCTACATCAAATTCATAACGTGCTGGATTAAAAATTTGCTCTGTCGATCCAACAAATAAAACGCCATCCTTGCGCAGTGCTTTACTAAAATTATTATAAATTTGATCTTTCGCTTCTTCTGTAAAATAAATCATGACATTGCGACAAACAATTAAATCATAATTGCCGTCATAAGAGTCATTCAATAAATTATGTTTCTTAAAGGTTACACAACGCTTAATCTCATCCTTCACGCGATAGAAGGAGCCTTCTTGTTCAAAATACTTTGCTTTAATATCACTTGGGACCTCGGCTAAAGAGCGTTCAGGGTAGACACCTAACTTCGCCTTTTGTATCACATTCTCATCTAAATCAGTGGCAATAATTTGAATTTGAGATAAAGGCACCAATTGAGATAATACCATTACTAAAGAATATGGTTCTTCTCCTGTCGAACAAGCCGCACTCCAAATTTTTAAACGCTTATTAGTTTGTAAAAGTTTCGGAAATATTTTCTTTTGTAATACTTCCCAGCGCTTTCCATTGCGATAAAATTCAGAAACATTGATCGTCATACGATCTAAGAATTCATTCATTAAATCACGATCTTGTTCGAGTGCCTTTAGAAAGTCTACAAAATTACGATAGCCCTTTTTCTCATAAAGAGAGGTTAATCGTCTTTTCATTTGCGCTTCTTTATATAACGCTAAATCTATTCCTGTTTTGCGCTTAATACCTTCTATAAACTGTTCATAATCAGACATATGGTCATCTTCCCCTCTAGCGTCGTATTACCATTATAGCGGAAAAGTCCCAATCCTGAAATAGTCTTTCTCATGTATGCAAATCTACTTTCTTACGTTTTGTTTTTCCTCTAAAAGTAATACTTTCGACTGTTCTAATTCAAGTCTCATTTTTTCTGTTTCAATCGTATAAGTTTCTAACCTAAGCTTTTCTAATTCTACTTCTTTTTCAACAGCCTTCAGTTTTATTTTTTGTTGTCTAGTACGAGCGTCTGTAAAAATTCCAGCTAGAGAAATAATGACGCCTCCAATTATCGCTACAATGGCAATTGACAATCCGTTCACTTCCTTTCGTTATTTTGATTATACGGCAAAATAGAAAAAATAGTTTCATTTTTCAGGAATTTATTCCAATAAAAAATGAAGGTAGTTTTTCACCACCCTCATTCTATCCATTATCGTTAGACTTGTATGCGGTACGCTTTTAAATCTTCTCGTAATTTAGTCTTTAAGAATTTACCTACAGACGTTTTTGGTACCTCGTCAATGAAGACAATATCATCAGGAACCCATGATTTATGGAATTGGTGCTGTAGACTCTCTAGTAACTCTTCTTTTGTAATCGAACCCTTAAACTCTGGCTTTGCTACGACACAAGCTAATGGTCGCTCCAACCACTTTTCATGTGGAATGGCAATAACAGCTGCCTCAAAGACCTTTGGATGGGACATTAATGCATTTTCAAGCTCTACTGAAGAAATCCATTCGCCACCACTCTTAATTAAATCCTTTGTACGGTCGGTAATTTTTATATAGCCATCTGTTGTCATCACAGCAATATCGCCTGTATAGAGCCAGCCGTCTTTAAAGGCCTCTTCCGTTCGTTCATCCTGATAATACTCATTAGCAATCCATGGTCCTCTAATCGTAAGCTCTCCCATCGTTTTGCCATCCCAAGGCACTTCACCATTTTCATTGACAATCCTTGTATCAATAAGTGGCATCGTCATACCTTGTGTAATCCGAACATTCATTTTTTCATCAGCCGTATAGTCCTCCATATGTGTTAAATACGTGGATAGGCTTACAAGAGGTGAGGTTTCCGTCATACCGTAACCTGTCATGTACGGGATATTAAGTTCTTGCTCAAAGCCTCGGACAAGACCAATTGGTGAAGCAGAACCTCCACAAACAATTAATCGCATAGACGATAGGTCACGAGGATTTTGACGCTGCTCCTGTAGAACGCCCAGCCATATGGTCGGTACACCTGCTGTCAATGTAACTTTATATACATCAAATAATTCTAGCAATAGCTGTGGTGTAAACATAGGTCCCGGTAAGACCTGTGTAGAACCAAATGCGACACTGGCAAATGGTAATCCCCATGCATTCGCATGGAACATTGGCACAACAGGTAACACCACATCCGACTCACAAATTGCAATACTGTCAGCGAGACCAGCTGTTAAACTATGAAGTACAATACTGCGATGTGTATAGACTACTCCCTTTGGCATGCCCGTCGTTGCACTGGTATAGCACATGCCTGCGGGTGTATTTTCATCTAAATCTTCTGGGAATGTGAAATGTTCATCTGCCTCCGCAAGTAACGATTCATAGGAAAGAGCATTTGGAATCGGTAAAGTTTCTACTGCAACAGCATCACCCATAATGATATAATGCTTTACCGTTTTCAGCTGAGAGACGATAGGTGCAATTAGTGGCACCAGATTATCATCTATTAATAATATTTCATCCTCGGCATGATTGATGACATAGGCAATATGCTCAGGGGATAATCGAATATTAATCATATGCAATACTGCTCCTGCACATGGTACAGCAAAATAGGCTTCCAAATGGCGATGGTGATTCCAAGCAAATGTGCCCACCTTCATTCCTTGATCCATCCCTAGTTTCGTCAAAGCATCGGCTAATCGGCGAGTCCGTTTGACATATTCTTTATACGTAAATTCGTGAATAGTAGTGGCACTTGTTCGAGAATAGATTTTCTTTGAGTGAAAAAATCGTTCTGCACGATTCAAAAAACTTGTTAATAATAAAGGTGTATCCATCATATGCATGATACCGCTTCCCTTCATCTACGATTTTAGAAACAATCAAAACAAAAACTATTTGAACTAGATTTTGCCGTTACCTCGGCTGCATGCGAATGGCACCATCTAGTCGAATGATCTCTCCATTTAACAAGCCATTGTGGATAATACTTTCAACCAAAAGAGCATATTCCGAAGGTTTACCAAGTCGTTTAGGGAATGGTGTCATTTGAGCAAGAGCTGTTCGTGCAGGCTCAGGTAACGAAGCAAACATTGGTGTTTCAATTAATCCTGGCGCTATGGTCATCACTCGGACACCGATTTCCGCAAGCTCTCTTGCAATTGGCAAAGTCATGGCTGCTACGCCACCTTTTGACGCGCTATAAGCAGCTTGTCCGATTTGCCCATCAAATGCAGCCACAGACGCGGTATTAATAATGACGCCACGCTGTCCATCCTCATTTGGCTCATTATGTTGCATTTTTTCTGCCACTAGACGGATGACATTAAACGTGCCAACTAAATTAACAGCAATCACTTTTTCAAATAACGCAAGGGCGTGTATACCACGCTTCGAAATAACTTTACTCGCATCTGCAATGCCAGCACAGTTCACTGCAACATTGATCTTACCAAAAGCTGCAATAGCCTGCTCAAGGCCAGTCGCCACCTCCTCTTCCTTTGTGACGTCTACTCGTGCATAAAGGACATTTTGACCTAATTCTTCCACTAGAGCTTGTCCACGCTCATCATTGACATCAAAAATAATTGCTTTGCCACCCTGTCCTATTAATTTCCGAACGGTTGCCTCTCCTAAACCAGAGGCACCCCCTGTTACGACTGCCACCACTTCATGTTCCTTCATCAGACATATCCCCTTTTACATTTTTTCAATGATCGTGGCATTGGCCATTCCCATTCCCTCACAAATCGCCAACAAGCCGTAACGATAATTCTCTCGCTCCATTCGATAGAGCATGGTCGTTAACAATTTCGTACCTGTTGCCCCTAATGGATGTCCCAGTGCAATGGCTCCACCATCAGGATTGAGCTTCTGTGGGTCTCCTCCTATTTCATGCAGCCATACGAGCGGCACAGGTGCAAAGGCTTCATTTACCTCATATGTGTCGATATCCTCAATGTTGAGCCCTGACCGTTCTAATGCTTTTCTAGTAGCTTCGATTGGCCCTGTCAGCATTAATGTCGGATCAGAGCCCACGACCACTCTTGTCACAATTTTAGCGAGTGGTTGAATGCCTAGTTCTCTCGCTTTATCCAATGCCATTACGACTACAGCTGAGGCCCCATCACTCATTTGGCTCGCATTGCCCGCAGTAATCGCGCCATTCTCTTGAAAGACAGTTTTTAATCCATTTAAAATGTCAACGGTAGTTTCTGCACGAGGACCCTCATCTACCGCAAATGTTGTCACTGAGCCATCCTCTTGTGGAACTTGAATGGGTAGTATTTCAGCTTGGAAATGACCCGCTCTAATGGCGGAAATCGCCCGTTGATGGCTTTGATAAGCATAGCTATTTAGCTGTTCTTTCGATAAAGACCATTGGGAAGCGATTTTCTCTGCT
This sequence comes from Lysinibacillus sp. AR18-8, assembly GCF_001705465.1. Classification (NCBI taxonomy): domain Bacteria; kingdom Bacillati; phylum Bacillota; class Bacilli; order Caryophanales; family Bacillaceae; genus Lysinibacillus; species Lysinibacillus sp. AR18-8. The sequence goes on along the minus strand of NZ_MDGU01000015.1, from coordinate 69,411 downwards.
GATAATCCTTGATGGATAATATCATAATTTTCCTGTAAGCGGTTACTAGCATGGGCATGTTGCATGTTTGAGCCCATTGGTACTCTTGACATACTTTCTACCCCACCAGCAATGACAATGTCCATATCCCCCGCTAAAATTGCCTGTGCTGCGAAGTGCACGGCTTGTTGGCTTGAACCACACTGACGATCAATGGTTACACCTGGCACACTATCTGGGAATCCAGCCATTAATAAAGAGGTTCTCGCAATATTTGCCCCTTGTTCTGCTGTTTGCGTCACACATCCCAAAATGACATCGTCTACTTGTTCCTTACCAATGCCTGCACGCTTTACAACCTCCTGTAATACATCAGCTGCTAAATCATCTGCTCGAACTTGACTTAATGCGCCCTTACTTCTTCCTATAGCAGTTCTCACAGCTGCTACAATCACCACTTCTCTCATGTCCATAACCCCTTTTCCTCGTCATCCTCTTAGTTTATTGACGAGTCTACTAAACTATTCCTAACTTAATTATCAGAATATTACATTATTTATTGTACATGAGTAAGAAGTTTTTAACAATTCTATATCAGGATGTGCCCTCCCCTTTTTGCGCAATAAAAAAAGCAATCTCATAAATTGAGATTGCTTGATCTATTCGAAATTAAACTAGATTAGAACTGCGTTTTTACCTTCTATTAATTAGTCACTATACATTATAGCTTTGTTAGCAAGTTTGATTAAGTAGAAGAGGGGAAATTCCCCCAGTATTTTTTTTCGATAATTGTATTGTTATTTCGCACATAAAATTATCTCTCGCAAAAATCTACATTTTAATGTATTAATCTTTGAAATTAAATTGATCGCGAAACATATATTCCTATCACTTTATGAGTCAACATTTTTTTAATTTGTTAATTTAGGAACATTTTTCTAGAGTAAATTATGAATTGAGTTAGCAGTTCTTAAGAAACTATCGTACCAATTTTAAATTTAAACCTTATTAGGTCTTTTTAGGGTACATAAAATCCTTTTTCCTATCTGTCATATGTAATATAAAATGATCTTCTTCAATCATCCCTACATTTTTAAAATAAGCATTTCTCTCTTCTAACTCTAGATGCTTATTCAATATATATAATATCCTTCTTTTTTCAAATATATCCGCGCGTTGAAAATAGGTTTTTATTTGCAACGCATCCCCTATTGATAAATCCTTACAATTAGACAATGCATCCAAAACTGCTCGTCCTATATAATCACCCGAATTTCTTTTTAAATTGAAAAAGAAGTCTAAAAGTATTTCTTTATCAGTAAATGAACCATTACTAAATAATTTGACCAAATAAATAACAATATATTCAGGAGTGTCTTCATCTTGAATAATATTCTTAAAATCTTCTTTAATTTCTTTAATACTATTTTGAGATAGATACTCTTCGTACTTTGTTAGTATATCAATTACATATGGTGTAAACTGAGGGAATTTTTTAATTAACAGCAATACAGTTGTAATCTCTTCCCATTTTTTTTGAGCGACAACAATTTTCAATAAAGTCTTTATTTTTTCAGGCTCAATAATCACTTCATCTTTAATTAATTCAAATTCTTTATCAAAATCTAAAAGAGACAATTTCTCAACTTCTTTTTCAGACATTTGTCTAAACTTCAATGGAATAATACCAGAGTAACCTCTAATAATCTTATTCAAAGAACTTCGATCAGCTATTTCATTATTACTATTATTTATAGTGGAGCTTTTTTCTCCAGTTACTTTATTAGATTCGTTGACTTCAATTGTAGCGGCTACCGCCTCAGGAACTTTAGTTATCGTTTTAATTTCATTAGATTTTGCAACAGATTGGTTCGTTTCTGCAGTATTAACTGATGTATCAGAAACTTCATTGATAATAATTTGTTTAATATTAGTTTTAGATGAATTTACAAAAAGACCTTCCAACTGAAGTCTTTCAATTAAAATAGTTAAGCTTCTAAAAGCTTCATTTGAATCTTTAGCAAAGATTCTATAGTCATCTACAAAACGACAAAATTTAATTTTCTTTCTTTTTAGATAATTATCTACCTCTATTAAAGACGCTTCTGCTAAAATTCTAGAAGCATTTGAACCTACTGGAATACCATATGAATCTCTATGACTCCAATATAGCAAAAGTTCATTCAATAATTTTATAGCCTCTCTATCTATAGCTTTAATAGATAATAACGTAGATTCTAACCTATGAAGGTTCAATCTATCATAAAAATTAGCAATATCACATTCAACAATAATATTATTTCCATTTTGTGCACTTTCTTTTCTTACTTGTTCCTTAAAAGAAGTAAAATTAAAATTTTCATCAAATAAGCTTTTTGAGCTTTTATTTTTATTAATACGATAAGAATAGATTGTCTTTTCAGATTTATTTAAGCGCTTCACCTCTATTTCATTAGACATAAGTAAAACAAGTGTTAAATAAAATATTTCATCATATATATCTGTCAGAGAGCAAATACGAAAAGCAGCTAAATTATTTTTAGGGACTAAAACTTTTCCGTGGTGCTTTATTCTTGTAAATTCTAATTTTTTGTTTAAAATATCTTGTGTTATTGAATCTACAATATTTTTTTTGGTATTTTCATCCTCTAAAAATGATATTTCAAAAAATTTATTAAAAATTTCTACATCAGTAGTACCTTCATATAAAATGTTATTTATTGCACGATTACATGCATTTCTAATTTGTTGTTTAGCGTACATACTAATCTCCTACTATTTCTTTATTGTAATTATGTTAATTTCATGCTTCTTAAAATTCCTTAATAATTTCAAATTTGTTTTGTATATAGTGCATACCCTAGCACTTGCCTTTTTGTAGTTAAGTGCATATTACTGTTGCTTTGATTTGTTCTTAATCTTCAAAATAAAGACTGACTTAAATGTCCAAAAAACTTGTAGTATTTAATTCATATAATATTTACTATGATAAGTTGTAGTAATTGTAATATATTTTACCTACAGTACTATTATACCATTGTAAGGTAATAATAGATAAATAGGAATCATTTACTGAAAATCTACTATATGAAAAATCCTATATCAAAGACAGTACTTGTGTTCCATGCTACTCATCTACACATTAGTTGTTAAACACAATTGACTACATTCAATTGAAATTGTTTAAGATAGAAAAACGCCAAAACCCTTAATTATCAAAGGTTTTGACGTTCAACGAAATCATATGATTGCATACAAAGAAGATCGTGGGAGTCAAACCCGCGTTCAAAGACTTCAATACTACAGCTTCTACTCGTTTAGTTTGGCTATTTACGATTCACACGATGTCGACCTTTAGAGCCATAAGCGTTTGAGAGCTATCCACATTTCTATATTCAATAGGGAGTATTACACTTGGTTCAAAGACCTTACTTATTTTATACTATATCGATTGATTATAAAATAGAAATATATTATTCAATTAGAAGTCCCTATTTGACGATTCAATCAGAAATGTACCAGGTTGGTGATATTTCTTAGTTTCAATTCGATTGTAAAGCATCCAAATACCATGCATATAAGATAAGGTAAAGTCATCCATTTAAATAGCGTATCAATATTTTGTTTGATTAACTCTCTCCCTTCATTAAATTTGAACACATCCATGATTAATTTTGTAGATATATCAGATAAGAAGAAACTGTATTCGAAATTGGTACACCTATGTTTGAAAGGAAAATATAATCATTCTTTTCTCTATGTTCTTTCCTAATATCATCATTTATTGAAATTAACTCTCTTAATAAAGTACACATTTCATCATCTAAAGGGAGAATCAATGGTCTATGCGATTTCATTATCTCTCCTTGTAACTTCAAAAGCATATTTTCAAAATCAATATTCTGTTCTCTCAACGCACCTAATGTTTTAATTCGAATACCTGTTTTGTATAAAAGTAAAATCGCTATGCTATCACGTAACCCTGAATACGTTGATTTATCCAAAAGTGATAACAAAAGTGCCAGTTCTCTTTCCGTAGTAGCTTCTTTAACGCTTGTATTTACTTTTATTTTGATGTTTGTCCAAAACTTTGAGTTATACCAACCATTATCGTGACACTTGCTTAAAACGGCTTTAATTTGCTTTAAACGACCATGTAGAGATGTGTCCTTTGCATTTTTGAAACTTGATAAATATTGATAAATTTTTTCATTGTTGATTTCGTGGAGATATTCAACTTTAGTAACTTCAACAAATCGCTTAAAATTATAGTTGTAACTATCAATTGTCCTTGGTCTTAATCCGTTTAGTCGCCATTGTTGATTTAAAATTTGTATGGCGTGTTTAATGGCAATATTTCTGTTGTCCAATTCATCATAAGTATCCATTTTAACTATTGAGTTATTGATTTTTGTCACCATTTCTTTCTTTGGTTCTTTTTCAGTTTTGATAGTCAATAAGCTTAAATCAATGTTTGTGTTAACTTTATTGAATGATTTTGACAAATAAAAAACCCCCTAACATTTTTTGTTAGAAGGTAAAAGTTCCATCGGAAAAATAGATGATTTTTTTATTGAGTTCTATCCGTAGTTATTTTCGCTACGCTTCTTAGATTCGCAAATTAAACTAAATCTTCACCGAAGAATAAGCCGATTTCGCGCTCTGCAGAAGCAAGAGAGTCAGAACCGTGGATGATGTTGTGAGAAACAGTTGTTGCGTAGTCACCACGGATTGTACCTGGGTTAGATTCTTCAGGTTTTGTTGCACCCATCATTGTACGAGCAAGCTTGATTACGTTCTCGCCTTCCCATACCATAGCGAATACAGGACCAGAAGTGATGAAATCAACTAATTCACCAAAGAATGGACGCTCAGCATGCTCAGCATAGTGCTTTTCTGCTAATTCTTTAGGAATTACCATTAATTTAGCACCTTTCATTACAAAACCGCGACGTTCGAAACGATCAACGATGTCTCCAATTACTTGACGTTCAACGCCGTCAGGCTTAACCATTAAAAAAGTTTGTTCAATTGCCATGTTTAAAACACTCCTTAAATTCGTCTAACAGGTTTTACACCTACCGATAAATATTAACAAAAAATGAGCTTTTGTACAACAAAAAGCTAGAATTTGCGCTTACCCATGAACAATGCTACATCACGTAATTTTTTCTTAACGGGATGTTTTGGTAAAGCATCAATTTCTTGTAAGGCTTTTTTCAAATATTTATCACTCATACGATTAGCTTGCTCAATCGCATGAGATTTACGCACATATTGCAACATATTTTGACGTTCCGATTCTGTTAACGTGCCTGCAAACACTTTAACTAAGTATGGTTGCATCTCCGGATCATCTTTCAACAATAAAATCGGTAAAGTAATATTGCCCTGTAGTAAGTCACTACCTGCTGGCTTCCCTAGTTCTTTATCGGTTGCCATAATATCTAAAACATCATCGATAATTTGGAAGCTCATGCCTACAAAGTAGCCGAAGCGCTTTAAATGCCGAACTGTTTTAGCATCAACCCCCGCTGCCACAGCTCCTAGCTCACAGCTTGAAGAAATAAGTAATGCTGTTTTACGTTTGATTCTTCTAAAATAATCTTTTAAACCTTGATCTAATCTAAATTTATCTTCAATTTGAATGACTTCACCGTTACAAATCTCCACCATCGTACGGGCTAAAATTTGATGAACAAGTGGGTCTTCTAACTTTGTTATATATTCCAGCGCACGTGCGAAAATAAAATCGCCTGTGTACATTGCTACCCTGTTATTCCACTGTGATTTGACAGTTGGGCGTCCTCTTCGCATATTGGAGTCGTCAATGACATCATCATGTACAAGCGATGCCATATGAATGAGTTCTAAAGGCACTGCTACATCCTTCATCTTCTCAATGTCATAATCACCAAATTTTGCGCCTAGTAACACAAAAATTGGTCTTATCCGTTTGCCACCAGCTTGTAATAAATGGAGAGAAGCATCGTTGATCAAATATGAAGATGAGTCCACCGCTTTTTCTAACTCTTGTTCAATGATTTCGATATCTGATTTCAAATCGGAATAGAGTAGTTTTAACTTCATCTTTTCCACGTGTGAAAACCTTCCCCCATTAACGTATCTTTTTAAAGCCCATATGCATTGCCGCAGCCCCGCCACTGTATGCTTTGTACGTTACTTTTTCTAATCCTGCCTGCTCAAACAATGCCGCTAACCTTTTCATACCTGGGAAATCATTCGCAGATTCCTGAAGCCAAGAATACTCCTTATAGCTTTTCGCAAATATTTTACCAAATATCGGCATTATAAATTTAAAATAAAAACGGAACAGCTGACGATAACCAGGGATTTCAGATTGAGATGTTTCTAAACAAACCACCATTCCACCTGGTTTAACAACACGATGCATTTCCTTCAAAACTTGTAAATAATCAGGTACATTGCGAAGACCAAAGCCGATTGTCACATAATCAAACGTATCATCAGGAAAAGGCAACTCCATCGCATTTCCATGAATGAGTTCAATTTGTGGGTATGGCTCTACCTTTTTTTCGCCAACTTTCAGCATGTTTTGACTAAAGTCAAGCCCTTTTACTTCCCCACTTTCACCAACAGCCTCTGCCAATGCGATTGTCCAGTCTGCGGTGCCACAGCATACATCAAGTGCTTTTGATCCAGGTTTTACAGCCATGTGCTTCATCGTATCGTTACGCCAGCCAACATGCATCTGGAAACTAATTACACCATTCATTTTATCGTAGTTTTCCGAAATACTTTCAAATACTTCGTGAACGTGTTCTTCTTTCGTTTTAGCCATTTTGAAAAACCTCTCTTATCCGTTAGTAGAAGCAATGGATGCCTCTACATGTGCATGTAAAGCTTGTTTGATATCACTTTGTAAAAAGGATGCCTGATTAATGATCTGTGATAGCTCTGTTTTTAAATGCACAATTTTCCCTTGGATGACGCTATTAAAGGTTGCGCCATTACGTCTGACACTTTCTTCTAGTGCCTTACCCATTAAAGACATTTGCCCACGTTGATAAGCTGTCCATTCTTTTTCTAAACGCAAGATTAATAAGCTTTTTTCTATAAGTGGTATATATTCACTGAAAGAATAAAGATCAAAAAATTGAGCAATTAACCCAGATTCTATCGTACTCATCGATGTATACCACTGTTCCATTGTTCGTTGTTTATTTTCATAAACCTTAATTTGGTTTTCACATCGTGCCACAATACCTTGTGACAAGTTTCGAATTAATGCAACATTCCCTGACATTGCTAATATTTCATAATAACGACCACTATAAAAATCCCCAGCTAATACGGTAAGCTGCTGTTCTTTTGATGTTGCGTCTAATTCTTTTATATGATCGTGAGCCGCTAATGCTGCGTACACTATGCCAACAGTAATTGCAGCCTCTTGTTGCTCTTGTTGCCACTCTTCACCATTCAAAAACGGGATTAACAAATAAAACAGTTGATTTTCATCTAGCACAGGTACACCTGTGTATTTTTGCAAAGTTCTATGACGAACATCCATGAAAATCTCTGTTTTTAACTGTGCAATTGAATTTTGAATGTATGTTGCATTCATAGACCTTACTCCATTTCACTTTCAGATACGTTAGCCCTTTACAAGGCCAAACGCTTGCTTACTGAGTCATTATAGCATACGCAACGATGCGGAATAAAAAAAATTTGCTTTCTTCATAGCACAGGCAGTAAAGCTCTCCCATAATTGAATGTTGGAATGCTAACTGCCCATAGACCTTATACTAAGTTTTTCACATCTAGTGTTTTTATATGTGCTGTAGAACGTTGAACAGCATTAAAACCTATCGTCAGAAACAAAATTTCTTATTTTTTCGCTTCGCTATTGATCACGCCATGTGCTGTATGAATTTGCGCTTTACCGCGTATTTTCATGGCAGACGTGTGTTCTGTAAATTGAGCAATCATTACTTCGCCGGCATCTAATTTCTCTGAATGATGGAATTTCGTATCAGTTCCACGTGTTAATCCAATGACATGTACACCATCTTCTTCTGCTTGAATAACAATATAATCTTGTGACATCTTTGTACACTCCTTAAATCCGACAAATTCTTAGTTCATCATAACATAATTAGACACGCAATTTAAGACATTTGAATAAATGATAGTACTTCTCTACGTTTCACTTCATCTTCCTCATAAATACCGCGTGCAACAGATGTCACCGTTTTAGAACCAGGTTTTTTTAATCCACGCATTGTCATACACATATGCTCAGCCTCGATCACAACATAGACACCTTTTGGCGAAAGCATCTCCATTATTGTGTCTGCTACTGAAGAGGTAATACGCTCTTGCAGTTGTGGTCTGCGGGCAATCGTCTCCACTGCACGTCCTAACTTACTCAGCCCAGCAACAACGCCGTCATTTGGTATGTATGCAACATGTGCTTTGCCATAGAAAGGTACTAGATGATGCTCACACATCGAATAAAAAGGTATATCTTTGACAAGCACTAGTTCTTCATGATCCTCATGAAATACCGTTTTAAAATAATCTTTAGCATCCTCATGCAAGCCGCTGAACATTTCGGCATACATTTTTGCTACACGCTTCGGCGTATCCAATAAACCTTCACGATTTACATCTTCACCTACCGCTTCTAAAATCATTTTTACCGCTTTTTCTATTTTTAATAAATCAATATTCGACATCAAAAAACCCTCCTGCATATCAAAACATTACACATTTCCCTATGCATCGTAGCACATCCAAAAGGTAAGCGCAAAATGACTTACCTGATTCATCAGAAATTCGCTTCTAGATAAGAAAATCACTGTATATTATTATGTAAAATTCAAATTTGAAGTTAAAAAGAGCAGCCTTCATGTTCGTTAACATGAAGACTGCTCTATGTAACTACTAGACGTGTATTATTTTACCGCGTCTTTAAGCGCTTTACCTGGTTTGAAAGCAGGCACCTTGCTAGCAGCGATTTCGATTTCTTTACCAGTTTGTGGGTTACGACCTTTACGAGCCGCACGTTCACGTACTTCAAAGTTACCAAAACCAATTAATTGTACTTTGTCACCCTTTGCAAGAGCATCTTGAATTGTATCAAATACAGCTTCAACTGCTTTAGAAGCGTCTTTTTTAGAAAGACCTGCAGCTTCAGCAACAGAGTTTACTAATTCTGTTTTATTCACACCATTCACCTCCTCTCAAAGGGTCATGAACCAATTCTGTAAAAAGAGTAACACATAGAAAACCGCTACGCAACTGTATTCATACATGATTATAACCAAAAAATCAGTTTTTCACCCAAAAAACAAAAATAAAAGGACTTTTCGCATAAAAACGAAAAGCCCTGCGTATATTTTTTGCATTTTTTCTGAATTTTATCACTATAAAATAAATGTTACTAAACCACGATCTCCTTCGTTAACCATACGTTCAATCGTCTGACGCATACGTTTTTTGGCAGTGGATGGAACTGCATCCATTTTATAGCGAATTCCCTCTTTTAATACTTCATGCAATGGTGTGCCAAATAATTGTGTATTCCATAAGGCATCACGATCATGTAAATAAGCATGATTTAAATCTTTTAGAAGTTGCTGACTATGGAACTCTGAGCCAATTAACGGTGCAAATTCTGACTCCATATCAACTCGGATAATATGATAGGATGGCGCTTTTGCCTTCATTCGTACGCCGAAGAAATTATTCTGTTTAATGAGCTCTGGGGCTGTTGGCTCAAATTCCTGCATCATTGGCAATGTCACGCCATAGCCTGTCGTATCAGCATCGTGAATAGCACTTTTAAATCGCTTTTGGGCCTCTTTTGCCTCTGCCGCCTCTTTGATAAAGAGTAACCAATCTTTTTTCGTTTCAATTGGTTCTTCTAGCCATTCATTACAAACTGATTTATACAATTCACCCTGTAGGGATACCCGAATTACAGCTGTTCCTACACCTGCATCTACATGAACAACTTCACTTTGGTCAATAAAGTCAATGGCTTTAAAGGCATCTGACGCCTGTTGCACATCTCGAATTTTCATAACAGAAGAAAGGACTTCCTCCATCGAATCAATCAATGCAACATTTAATGGATGTGTAGCATCTAATACATCCAGCCAGTCTGGTTTTTCCACCTCAATGGTACGAATTGGGAATTCAAATAACGCCTCTTGTAAAATATATTGAATATCCGTTTCTCTCATTTGATCAATGGACATCGCAATAACAGGGACATTGTAACGTTCAAACAATTCATTGCGAAGCTGAACCGTTTCTTCTCTCGCAGGCATTTGGCAATTGAGTAAGATGACAAATGGTTTGCCGATGTCTTTTAATTGCTCTACAATTTCCTCTTCTGCCTTCTCTGCTGCTCGTCGACTGATTCCGTTCACTGTACCATCAGTCGTTACGACAATACCAATATTCGCATGATCGCGAATCACCTTATCTGTGCCAATTTTAGCGGCTTCCTGAAATGGAATTGGCTCCGTATGCCAAGGCGTATGAACAAATTTTGGTCCATTTTCATCCTCATAGCCTTTTGTCCCATCGATAATATAACCAACACAATCTGCTAATCGAATTTGGAATGGCATTTCATCTTCACCGACCACAATACGGGTTGCTTGGGCAGGCACAAACTTCGGCTCAGCAGTCATAATGACTGGCCCCGGAGAACTTTGTGGCAACTCATCTTGTGCTCGCATTCTTTCCGTTTCATCCACAATGTTTGGTAACACGACTGATTCCATTACCTTTTTTACAAATGTTGATTTACCTACACGTACTGGACCGACAACACCAATATAAACATCGCCATTTGTGCGCTCTGCAATTTCTCTAAATACTGCTTCACTCAAGGTTTCTGCCTCCTTTATCTACGCTTTTTCACTATATGCGAGCCTGTAGACAAATATGAAAAAGCCCCTCACAAATGTAAGGAGCTTGTTTGCTATTTCTCTTTTTTCTCGGCGGCTTCTGCCTCTTGTTTTTGTAATTCTTTCGCTTTTTTGACATCCGCATTATACGTTTTCATATCATAGATAGGCTCTCCATTCTCGTCCACTGTATATGGAATAGAATAGGCAGGCACCACTGGAAATTTGTCGACAAGCAGTTGGCGAATATCATCACCTGGCTTTACATTCGGCTTATCCTCTTTTAAAAGCTGGCCTAAATCCACAGCATAGTCTACATGTAATTCACCATCACCAGTCATGAAAAGCGGTAACTCGACGCCAGAATAGGGACTTTTTACAGTTACCTCTGTTTTATAACCCAAATCTTTATAGTTGATCTGATAAACATTATCTGAAATTGACCCTTTTATTGGTAAATACTGTGTAGATAGTTTACGAATACCTATTTCACGTATACGCTCTGCCGCGTTTAAATCTACTAATTTGACCGATGCCTCATTTTCAGGGTCCCAAATGATATATTGATATATACCACCTTTTTCATAGGCATTTCCAGGAATTGTCGTCAAATACTTCGGCATAAGTTTTTCAAAATCGATTAAATATTTGATATAGATATCCGTATCTAGCTCGCTATTTTTAATTGGTACTAGTCCACCTGTTGCTTCACGGTATTCATCCACAGCACGTTGAACTGCCGCTAGTTGATCGACATCAGGCGTGACCTTAGCCCTTTTTTCTTCTTCTGGGTACGCACATCCTACTAACAGTATGGCGGTTGCAAATACCAACAGCAAAGCACTTAGTTTTTTCATGTTACTGACACCTCATTATTATTTATGCTGGCCAAGTGGCAACTACAAGTACCATTAAAAATGTGCCGAGTCCAAACAGTATGTATGCACATAAATTTACGACTGTTCGTAAAAATACATTTGAAATCTTATTTCGCGCTAAATAAATTAAGCCGACTGATATAATCATAAATGCGATGCAATAAAACGACACCCACATTACATCAAGCGCAGGCATATGAGCTAACGGGCCCATTTCAAAAAACCACCTTTCTTTGAATGTCAAGACACAATCAAAGTATATTATACTATGTGCTTTTGCTAAAAAGAAATAGTTGTCCCATAACTATCAAGAAATGGACAACTCTTTTAGCATGTATTTCTATTCAACTAGTGGCACACAATAAGGCGTCTCAACAGATTCGTTGAGACACCTTATTTATGTCCATTTAATGACAAGTCTAATCAAAAAATTAATATTAATGCTTCATATCGTCTATTTCTCGTTTTTTCATACGCATCATTAAGGCATCTACTGCCACTTTTGGTTCAACATCATTAAATAGCACACTATAGAGCTCTGTGGAAATCGGCATGGCGACATCATATTTCTCTGCTAATTGATAGGCTGCCTTCGTGGTACGGACACCTTCTACGACCATGCCCATTTGATCCAGCACTTCTTGTAGCTTCATACCTTGCCCTAACATATTACCTGCACGCCAGTTTCGCGAGTGGACACTTGTACAGGTTACAATTAAGTCCCCCATACCTGTAAGCCCTGAGAACGTAAATGGATTACCACCCATTTTTACACCTAACCGTGAAATTTCTGCAAGACCTCGCGTAATAAGTGCCGCTTTTGCATTGTCTCCATAATTTAAGCCATCAGTAATACCTGCCGCTAAAGCGATAACATTTTTCAACGCTCCTCCTATTTCTACACCAATGATATCTTCATTTGTATAGACGCGGAAGAACTGATTCATAAATAAATCCTGTACCTTTTCAGCAGCATCAATATTAGCACAAGCTGCAGTAACCGTTGTAGGATGATGCAGTACCACTTCTTCTGCATGACTTGGCCCAGAAAGAACAACAATTTCTTCCACATACATTGCTGGTAAGCTTTCTGCTAAAATCTCAGATATTCGTTTTAATGAGTCAGGCTCAATTCCTTTCGAAACATGGACAAACAACGCTTTTTTTGTTAATTCAGCCGTTAGTTTCTCGCATACTTCACGAATCGCTTTTGTTGGAACAGCCACAACAATGGTTTCTGCATGAGTAGCTACCTGTGCCATATCACTCGTCGCATGTAAATTTACAGGTAGAATGGTTTCTGGTAAATATTTTTTATTCGTATGCAGTTGATTGATTTCTTCTGCCTGCTCAGCTCTATGTGTCCATACAAGCGTATCATGTCCATTTTCCGCTAGTACCATTGCCAGTGCAGTACCCCATGAGCCTGCCCCTAACACACAAACTTTTTCCATAACAAAATCCTCCCTTTGTTGGGTTGTCTATTAAGTAAGTTCTTTCTTGTAAAAAGACGCCACCCAACAATAATGTCGGGTTGGCGTATTGTATGTCTATAGCTATTGCCTTAAGCACGCGCACGTGTAATTAAACGAATTGGCGTCCCTTCAAAGTCAAATGTTTCGCGGATGCGATTTTCTAAGAAGCGTTCGTATGAGAAATGCATAAGCTCAGGTTCATTCACAAAAATAACGAATGTTGGTGGCTTAATCGCTACCTGAGTAGCATAGTAAATACGTAAACGACGACCTTTATCTGTCGGTGCTGGATTACGAGCCACTGAGTCCTCAATCACTTCATTTAAAATAGAGGACTGAATACGCATCGCATGATTCTCGCTGACACGTTGGATAATCGGTAAAATTTGATGCACACGCTGTTTTGTATTCGCCGATACAAAAATAATTGGGGCATAATCTAAAAATAGGAAATGCTCACGAATTTGCTGTGTAAAGACATTCATTGTTTTTTCATCTTTTTCAATGGCATCCCATTTATTCACAACAATGATCACAGCTTTTCCAGCCTCATGTGCATAGCCAGCGATTTTTTTATCTTGCTCCTGAATACCTTCTTCTGCATTCAGCACTACTAAAACAACGTCTGAGCGTTCAATAGCACGTAGCGCACGTAACACAGAATATTTCTCGGTTGTTTCATAAATCTTTCCTTTTTTACGCATTCCAGCCGTATCAATAATGACATATTCCTGTCCATCATATGCATAAGGTGTATCAATCGCATCACGTGTTGTCCCTGCAATATTACTAACAATAACACGTTCCTGCCCTAGGAAAGCATTCACTAAAGAGGATTTCCCAACATTCGGGCGACCAATTAAAGAGAATTTAATGACATCATCACCGTATTGTTCTTCATCTTCTTTCGGGAAATGTTTCGCACATTCGTCCAATAAATCCCCTAAACCTAAACCGTGGGAACCTGAAATAGGCCAAGGTTCACCGAAGCCAAGTGCATAAAAATCATAAATCATTTCACGCATATCAGGATTATCAATTTTATTGACCGCTAATACGACTGGTTTTTTTGTTTTGTATAGAATTTTAGCAACTTGCTCATCTGCTGCCGTTACCCCTTCACGACCATTTGTCATGAAAATAATAACGTCTGCTTCATCAATAGCGATTTCAGCTTGTTGACGAATTTGTTCTAAAAACGGCTCGTCTCCAATTTCAATGCCACCTGTATCAATAATATTAAAATCGTGTGTTAACCACTCTGCCGAACTATAAATACGGTCACGTGTTACGCCTGGGATATCCTCCACAATCGAAACACGTTCTCCAACGATACGATTAAAAATCGTCGACTTACCTACGTTCGGACGACCTACGATGGCTACTACTGGTTTCGTCATCTGTACTTCATCCTTCCAACTTCTTGTCTTTCGCTATTATACACGAAAAATGCCATTATATCATATCATATCCATAATGTAGAACGCTATGTATGGTGATAAAAGGTGTTACCTCATTTTTTTAAGCGCTCTATCAGATGTTATAAAGGTTCTATCGCCTTTTTAATTCCTATCCTTTATTTTGAGAATCTTATCCGCTACTTTTAGAGTTTTATCCTTCAATTCAAAGATTTTATCCACTCTTCAATCGCTATTCTTCACTTTCAAAATCCTATCAACCATAAAAATAGCGAGGATACATTTATGCATCCTCGCTTTATACATTATTTAAAGTTTTTTAGTTTATCGCCAATCACATCACCGAATGAGAAGCCTGTATTCTCTTCAGGTAATTCATAGTCGATTACTTCTTCTGCTTCAGGATTTTCTAATAATTCTTTAATACTAAGGGCTAGACGGCCTTCGTCAGCGTTGACATCAAGAACCTTTACCTGTACTTCTTGTCCCTCTTTTAGTGCTTCATGAGGTGTGTTAATGTGCTTATGCGCAATTTGCGATATATGCACTAAACCTTCAACGCCTGGGAATACTTCCACAAATGCGCCAAATGAAGTAAGTCGCTTCACTCTACCGTCTAAAATAGTGCCTTTAGCGGCACGTTCTTCAATATTAGACCATGGTCCAGGAATTGTTTCCTTAATAGATAAAGAAATACGTTCATTTTCTGGGTCCACTGATAGAACTTTTACTTTTATATCTTGTCCTTCAGCTAAAACCTCACTCACATCACTCACATGCTCATGTGATACTTGCGAGATGTGTACAAGACCATCAATACCACCTAGGTCGATAAATGCACCAAATGACGCGAGACGCTGTACTTTACCATCCAATACATCGCCAGCTTTTATTTGATTAATCACATTTTTCTTTTGTGAAGCTTTCTCTGCTTCAACCACTGCTCGGTGAGATAAAATAAGGCGATTCTTATCCTTATCAAGCTCAACAATTTTAAAGCTTAATGTTTGCCCTTTATAACCTTCAAAATCATCAACAAAATAGTCCTCTACAAGCGATGCTGGTACAAAGCCACGTACACCTAAATCTACGACAAGACCACCTTTAACAATATCCTTTACTTCCGCTTCAAAGATTTCCTCAGCGGCAAATTGCTGCTCCAGTGTATCCCATGCTTTTAGAGCATCCACTTTACGTTTTGATAGGACAAAGTTTTCTTCTTCAACCTTTGTAATCATCAATTCTAATTCATCTCCAACTGAGATGACATCAGACGCTTTCTCAATGTGTAAGCTAGATAATTCACTAATCGGTACAATACCATCAAACGGAGCACCTGGAATTGATACAGATACTGCCTTTTCATCAACTTGCGCGGCAATGCCTTTGACGATATCACCCTCGTTAAACGTTTGTTCTGCATAGTTCATTTCTTCAGACATATGTAACCCTCCTTCGCATCTTCCCTTACTATTTTATTCGATATTGAAGACAAAGACAAAAATAAATCCTTTAAATTCTAAAAATGTCTGAAATTTTAGGATTTATAGCATTTTTTCTTCTGCTAATTTTAAAATAGCTTGTGCTGCATCATCAATGGACAATGCTGTTGTATCTAAAAAAACCGCATCTTCAGCTTGAATCAGTGGCGATGCTTCACGCTCACTATCCTTTTTATCACGTAGCGCTATTTCTTCCTGAAGTTTTTCAAGAGAGGACTCAATTCCTCTTTTTTGATTATCAATCAAGCGTCGTCTAGCACGCTCCTCTACTGTTGCAGACATGAAAACCTTTAGTTCTGCATCCTTTAAGACATGTGTCGCAATATCGCGGCCATCCATGACAACACCGCCATTAGCTGCAAGTTTTTGCTGTTGAGCAACTAATAGCTCACGAACCTTCGCATGGGCAGCTACTTGTGAGACTGATGAAGTGACCTCATTAGAGCGTATTTCCGCTGACACATTGTGACCATCTAAAAAAACAAGCTGTCCCTGAGGTGATGGTTTTAATTCAATTGTGCTTACTTCAAGCATCTCTGCTAATTTTGCTTCATCATCTAAATGTATGTTTTGTTGCATCGCTTTATACGTAACTGCTCGATACATTGCCCCTGTGTCAATGTAAGTAAAGCCAAGTGCTTCAGCAACAATTTTCGCGATTGTACTTTTGCCAGCACCAGCAGGCCCGTCTATCGCAATTTGAATGTTTTTCTTCATATTCTTCCCTACTTTCTGCACCTCTTATTGTATCATATAACCTCAAAAAAGCCCTCTACTAGGAGAGGGCTTCATCAAAATATTCATAAAGGATTTTAAACATTAAAAGGGTTCATTTCTTTACGTCGATTGACTAATTGACGTTCAAAGCAAAAACGGACAATATGCTGTTGATCGACGTCATCTGTATCTGTTAGTTGGATTGTTGCAATGCGTTTATCCTCTTTTTCAAAAATACGTACGATCAGCGCTTCCGTAATGACATACTTGACATCTCCATTGGCAAATGGCAATACAATGGTTAGTTTTACTTCATCACCCTCAGTGAAAGCTACTTGACCTTTCAACATGACTGCTAGGCCTCCTGCACTAATATCCACAGTCACAAGCTGATATTTATAGTCTTTCAACTGAATGGCAACGTCTACTTGTGTCTCCACACGAACGTATTCTCGTCGCTGAATTTTTATAAACTCCTCTGGTGTTGGACAATGCAACATAATCATTGGTATATTACCTGCTTTACGGCCAACTACCTCTGTATTAAAGGCAAAGGATTGCTTATCCTCAGTACGAAAAGTTGCTCTAAATTCTGAGCCATCTATTAAAAATGCCGTTTTCTTTGTTACCATATTAACCGGATAATCAATATATAGAATATTATCTTTTTGCTCTACAACTTTACAGCGGAATTTCTCCAAACGCTCTGTATAAGTTGGTTCAAGTTGTAATTGTGTACCAATTTTTATTTCCATGAGCATCTCCCCGTGCGAAAAATATAGTTTAATTATCTCATGAGAAGCTTATTTTGGCTATAAAAATTGGTAGTATTTTCATGTCAAGTTGATACAGAGCGGAAGCATCATTGATTAAGTTAGATATTCCACTTTTAATACATTATGGTTTTCCGCATCAATAACAATTCTAAATGTTTCCTGCGTATTACCATCACGCAATGCAATGACCTCATAGCAAAGACGTTGCTCAAATTGTCCATTATCTGTGTAGATATTTTTTACCTCTTGTACTTGGATATCGTCTTGGAAGAACGTTTTCCAATCAATCGGCTTAGCTGTTTGCTTTTTAATATTTTCTTCTTGAATATATTCCATTGCATTTGCACCTAACAGCTCACCTGTATCTTTCGCCACTTTCAATTGAACACCATCAGCGTAGATTAACGCATTATCTCCAGGATGGACACGAGCAAATGTCACATGCCAAGCTTGATGATTTTCTCGTGATTCCACATAAGCTACATCTTTCATGCCTAATTTCTTCACATATTCCTGCGCTTTTTTCATGATTTCCTCTTGTGATAACTTGGCTTCATCCACAGGACGTTCTACTAAATAGGATAATAAATGTCCACCCTTTTCTGTTAAATCAACATAGCCTAATCGAATCCCTTGGTGGAATTGGATATGATAAAAAGGATATGGTGCTGTATCACTACTTTTTGTAACTGTAAATGTAGCATCTTTAATGACTGGGAATAAGTATTTCACTTTCTCTAGTGCTTCTTTTTCGGTAATAACTGCATCCTGTAATGCCTTTAACTCAATTTTTTTCTGCCAATCAGATTCAGATAAAGTTAACGGGAAATCCTTTTCGCCGTAGCCCTTTAATGTATCCTTTACAGTATCAAATTGGCTATTTGGATTTTTATTATCTACTTGTTGTAGCCAAACATCCATTTTCCCATCATGCTTATAGAAATCGACGGTTGCAGCTGTCCATTCATCGGAAAGAGATTGTAAATTCGTTGAAACCTGGGGCATTTTTTCACGCCAAGCTTCATAATCCCCTGTTTTCGCTGTCCTTTTTGCTTCATCGCCAAGTCGACCTAGATAGTTCATCCATTCACTTGATAGTTCTTGTCCTATTGGAATATTCGCAATTGAAGAACGAACTTCTGAGCTTAAACGCCAAACCGAATCTAGTTCATTGTGAATCGCCTGCTCATCTTGAAACAACAGGGATTGTGATACTGAGCGTTGAAGATGGGAAAGTTTTTCAGATGCATCCGTTAACTTATCTGTATATTGTGCTAGTACGGTACGTTGTAAATCTTCTTTATCTCCATGTAAATCAATACTGTATGCCCCTAACCCAATAACGGCAATCGTTAAGACCACGAGCCAAGTTTTCATCTAGGTTCCTCCTTTCTATGAACAG
Source organism: Lysinibacillus sp. AR18-8 (assembly GCF_001705465.1). NCBI lineage: Bacteria > Bacillati > Bacillota > Bacilli > Caryophanales > Bacillaceae > Lysinibacillus > Lysinibacillus sp. AR18-8. The sequence continues at coordinate 50,357 of NZ_MDGU01000015.1, read as the reverse complement.
AAAATATGCTCTCCAATTTGTTTAATTTGTGGACGTGACCAAATCCATTTGCTCGTTGCAGTTTTTGGATTGAAATAATACAATGCATTTTCAGAAGGGTCCCAGCCGTTCATTGCATCAATAACTGCCTCTTTTGCTCGCTCATTTGGCTCAAGCCAAATTTGCCCATCTGCAACGGCCGTAAATGCTAACGGTTGGAAAATGATACCTGAAATAGTATTCGGGAAATCTGGGCTTTCCAAACGATTTAAAATAACTGCGGCAACCGCTACTTGTCCTTCATATGGTTCTCCCCTTGCCTCTCCATATACCGCATTCGCCATTAGCTGTAAATCACGCTCTGTATATTTGGGAGGAACTTGTGTCTGTGTTCCATTATTATTACTACTTCCACTACTATTGCTACTGCCACCACTAGTATTCTTTTTCACTTGCTGATCAAGTGGCTGCCCACCATAATAAGTAAATTGATTTCCTGCATTTAATTGAGCTTTCACCCATTTTTCGTCATAATCTGAATTGCCCGTTAACGCTTTCTTTGTCTTAGCGCCTGCAATTCCGTCTACTGGTAACCCATAATTTTCTTGGAAATTACGTAAAGCCCAGTATGTGTTGTAGCCAAATTTGCCATCAATTTTACTCTTATAAAAACCTAAGTATTGTAGCCTCGCTTGCAATTCAACGACATCATCTCCATAGGCACCCCGAGTAATTTGCTGATCGCTAAATGCATTCGCATCATTTTGAGGAATCGCAATTATACTAATTCCTAATATTAAAGCAAAAAGTATGCTTACTAAACGCACTTTTATCACTCCTTTTTTTTATAGCTTGAAACAAAAGGAGTAATTTATACATGATAAAAATGAAATAAAGCGTAGAAATCTTTGACGATTTCTACGCTTTATATTTTCTTTTGCATATGAAGATGCTGCACCAGATGATAATGTGCAAGCTTCACTTTACGTAAGCCAAACCACCATAAAAACAACATAAAAGGAATCATTAAATAAACCCAGTGACCTTTGAATGATAATATTGTATTGTATAGAATGTGAAGTACGACTGGTGCACAAAGCGCCATAGCAATCATCTCTTTTGTCTTAACAAGTTTCGAAAACTTAGCCCGTCCATAATAATAGCCCATTACGACACCGAACAAAGCATGACTCGATACTGGTAATAAGGCTCGCATAAATGCCGTGTCTAAGCCAAATGAAAGTAAATAAAGAACATTTTCAATCGTAGCAAAGCCAAGTGAAATGCTTGCCCCGTACAATATACCATCGTAAGGGTCATCAAATTCTATATGATTATAGATGGCAATTAATAGCACAAACCATTTAAAAAATTCTTCAATGACACTCGAAAATAGTACGTCTTGAAGATAAAGATATCGAAAAACCCCTTCCTCTGTTAATACATACTGTAAAAACATGATTGGGAACGTTAAAAATGCGCCGTATAAAAACGTTTGTAGTAAAGTTCTTCTTGGCTCCGTAGCCATCTGATTGCGCAAATAGAAATAACTAAAAAGCGCTAGACCGGGAGCAATGGCAGCAGATAATAAAATGATCATGATGCCGGCTCCTTTCAACAATAGACTGCTATTATTATACCATGTAATGACAAAAAAACTTTTTAAAAGGAGATTTATTTTTTATGAAAAAAACAATTTTATTAATTCATACTGGCGGCACAATCTCCATGGCGATGAGTGCTGAAGGAGCGGTCATGCCTAATAAGGAAAATCCTCTAATGAAGGAAAGTAATAAACTGGCTTCACTAGCAAGCATTATCGAAATAGAAGCTTTTAACCTTCCTTCTCCACATATTACACCGAAAGAGATGCTTTTATTGCGTAACTTGATTTTGGAACAAATTGACGCACAGCCAATTGACGGTGTGGTCATCACACACGGTACGGATACATTGGAAGAAACCGCCTATTTCTTAGAGCTAACTACGAACTTAGCCATTCCGATTGTGCTAACAGGTGCAATGCGTTCATCTAACGAACTTGGAGCAGATGGGATTTATAATTTAGTAGAGGCAGTCCGAGTAGCTGTTGATGAAGAAGCACGTGATAAAGGTGTGCTTGTTGTGATGAATGATGAGGTTCATCTTGCTGTAAATACAACAAAAACAAGCACAAGTTCTGTAAATACTTTCCAATCTCCACAATATGGACCGATTGGCCTTATTACAAAATCCAGAATCTTATTCCATCACGCACCAATTCGTCGACAATATGTAGATGTTAACAATTTAACTAAGCGTGTCGCAATGCTAAAAGTGTACGCTGGAATGGAAGAAGATTTATTGGATGTCGTGCTTGCATGTAAATATGATGGTGTTGTGCTAGAAGGACTAGGTCAAGGGAATGTCCCGCCATCTGTTGTAAAGGGAATTGAAAGCCTTATACAGCGAGACATCCCAGTTGTACTTGTTTCCCGCTGCTTTAATGGAATTGCAGAAGGTGTTTATGGCTATATGGGCGGCGGTAAAATGCTAGAAGACTTAGGCGCCATATTCGCCACAGGTATTAATGGTCAAAAGGCACGCTTAAAATTATTAATAGGCCTTAACACAACTGGCTCGCCTTTAAATTTAAAGGACTTTTTCTTGTAACGCTAAAGTCTCGATCACCTGTTCATAATAGCCCAGTATTTCGCTAAGTCGAGCCAAAGCTTCATCAAAATCTGGCTGTATCACAGAAAATTGAATGAAATTCTTTTGGCGTAAATACTGGCTTTCACCATGAACGAATAGCCCGTTTAATGCTAAATCAATAAGTAGGTTGGCATAATTATTAGGCAATTGAACAGTTATCAACATCGGATATTGAGTAGTTGGATATTGAAATTGCATGATTGGTAGCTGCAGCAGTGATTGAAAGCGTTGCTGTAGCTGCTCATAACGTGCTGGATAGGCTTGCAATGCCATCTCCACATTGCTCAGTAATACAGCAGGTAATGTAAATGGTATGACACCTTGCTGATAATTTGCTAAATCAAGATAAGCGGGTAGATCGGCAGATGGGGGTGCAAGTGATTGCGAAAATACAAATGCTAGCCCACTTAACGCACCAATGGCCTTACCACTCACAGCCGTAGCTAAATAGCAGTCCTGTAAAGAGAACGGCATGGCACCGAACGAACTAATACAATCTATACATAACTTTACATTGTATTGTTTAGCAAGCTTTTTAAGAATATCTAAGTTATTACAAGTTCCCGTGGAAGTCTCACCATGTACTGCCAACATCCACTGATAAGACCCCGTCTCAAGCTGTGAAGCCAGTTCTTTGTCATCAAATACTGTTCCCCATTCTTTTTCTACCACATCATAATGTAATGACCAACGAGCGGCTTGCTTCTGTAAACGTTCACCGAATTCTCCATTTGTGAGAATAAGCCCTTTTCCTAATTGCTGTGCCTTTAGTTGTGCAAGCATTACTTCATTTGCTAGCGTTCCCGTCCCTACGATTACACCAACATGATTGGACTTTGATAAATGCAGCAACTTCTTCTGCACTCGTTCATAAAGCGCATAAAAAGGTAATGAACGATGTGATAAATCTGAATGAGCAATTGTCTCTAATTGCTTCACCGGCCCAGGATAAAATGTAGAGGGTTCCGTCGTTAGTCTATGTTGTAATGATTGTTCAAATTCATGTCTAGTGAGCACCATCGGTAAAAACATCGCACCCTCTTCCCCGACAGCTGGTGCAAACTGCTTAAAACCCATCTGCTTATATAGTTTTTCCTCTCTCGTTGTACCTGAAATCACTGCAGCAGAATAGCCTTTTTCGTAGGCAAATGTAGTTAAGGCCTGAGTAAGCTTCAATAGAACTCGACCCGTTCGATAACCTTTCTTCACGGAAAGCAAACGAATTTCACAAAGCTTCTCACAATTTTCCTTCGATAAATACTGCTCGACCTTACCAATCTTTTCATCAATAGAAAATGGTCGTTGATCTCTAAACGCCACCATGCCAATTAATTCTGTTTGCTTATAAACAACGACATAGGTATTCTCCTGATGAAATCGATCTACTTTTTTTCGCGATGCATTTACCTCATGCTGAGGAATTTCTTCTACAAATGTTTCATAATTCAATCGAGCAATCGCCTCAAATTCTTCATTTGTCTTGGCAATTTTACACCAATACATTTCCTTCACTTCCCTCTTTTCAATGATTCCTGAATATTAGACATATGCTTAATAAGCATACACACGATTGCCATGATTAAAAGTCCATATGGCTCTAATTTCCCTGCTTGTATAATTGCGGCTATATAAAAAGCAAAGCCCCCAACCATGCCAAGTGTCAGACTTCTAGTAAATGCAGATATAAGTGCTGTACCAATAATCATCCATAAAAAAAGACTTGGCGATAAGGCGAGACCCACACCAATAAAAGTAGCTACACCTTTCCCTCCATTCCATTTCAGCCAAATCGGAAATAGATGGCCAATTATCACCCATGCAGCTCCGCCAATAAGGACCCATTCATCCAATTGCCACATGCGTCCTAATCCGACAACAAGTACACCTTTTAATGAATCGCCAAGAAGAGTCAAAATAAACGCTGTTTTCCCAATCACACTTCCCGCATTACGCGCGCCTAAATTTTTACTACGCTCTTCCTGCAAATTGACACCGTATATCTTACCAACGATATAAGCCGTCAAGATGTTTCCTATTAAATAACTCAAGAGCCAATACAAGCCAATCATTGAGCTGCCTCCTTGCTAAAAAGGCTGTATAAGCTACATGCCTATACAGCCTCGATCGTTATTTTTTTCTCTGCTCAATAGTTCGAGCGATACATTCGCCATGGAAACGACCATTTTCAATAAAAATTTCATTGGCATTATTTCCTGCTGCAATAACACCTGCAATGAATAGTCCTTCAACATTGGTTTCCATCGTTTCAGGCGTAACATAAGGACGACCCGTTTCTTGCTCTATGTCCACTCCCATCGCTTTAATAAAGGAGTGATCAGGATGATAGCCAGTCATAGCAAAAACGAAATCATTTTTTACTATTTTCTCTTGGCCCTCTACTTCTAAAACAACTTCGTGCTCACGTATTTCCAATACATTTGTATTAAAAAGCATGTCAACTTCTCCAGTTTTGACTACCCCTTCAAATTCGGGCAATACCCATGGCTTGATGCTTGGAGAGTATTCGCTGCCACGATAGGCTACGGTTACACGAGCACCGGCTTTATTTAATTCTAACGCGGCATCTATCGCTGAATTTTTGCCGCCTATAACTAGAACATCCGTATCAAAAAATTCATGGCCCTCTTTAAAATAATGGAAAACTTTGGGTAACTGCTCACCATGGATATTTAAATAATTCGGATGATCATAATAACCTGTTGCAATGACAACATAGGGCGTTTCATATATTTCCTTATCGGAGGTAACCGTGAACAAATCATTATTTTTTACAACACTTTGTACTTTTTCGAAGCGATTAACTTGTATATTTTTTAAACGGACGACCTCTCGATAGTAGACAAGGGCTTGATTGCGTTTCGGCTTACGTCCTTCAATAATAAATGGTACATCACCAATAGCTAACCGTTCACTCGTACTAAAAAATGTTTGATGTGTAGGGTAATGATAGATGGCATTGACGATATTTCCTTTTTCAATCACAATAGGTTGTAAACCAATATTTTGCAAAGCTATTGCTGCTGCTAAGCCGCATGGGCCTCCTCCAACAATAATTGCATCTGCTTGCTGCATTTCTTGACACTCCAATCGAATTTGAACAGCAAAAATTGCTGCTCCATGCTTTCACATTATCATAGAATAGACGATACCTTTTTATTATACGCCTTCTCACACGATTTGGTTGTTTATTTACTCGAAATATCAATGTCAATTATATGACATTGGGGCTTTGCACCAAATCGAAAAGGTACTAATGTCGTCCCATAGCCATTGCTTACTAAAGTCATGACACCATCACGCCGACGATAGGAACCATTTGGATGAACACCATATGGACCGAATCTGATTTGCCCTCCGTGTAAATGTCCCCCCATCATTAAATCCGCACGGAACTTAGCCCGAACTTTCGCAAAAACCTCTGGATTATGGGCGATGAAAACAACTAAATCCTGCTCTCCTATCTTTGCAAAAGCTTTTTCAAAACTATATTCTTTAACGGTTGTATCCTCAATAGCACTTAACCAAAAGCTATTTTTAAGCGGAAGCTGTACGGCATCATTGACAATAATTTGAACATGGTATGCCTGTAAAATGTCCTTCAGTCTTTCTTCCCCAATTTCTCTGTCATTATTGCCCCAAATAAAATAGGTTGGTCCAAGGGACGTTAATAATGATAAATTTTCATGAATACGATCAATCGGTGTACGGCTATCCGCAAAATCACCGCCAATAATTACTGCATCAAAATGATGTCCCTGTAACTGTGCAATCATTTTCTTACTTATTTTACGTAAATGAACATCTGAAATAAAAAATAATCGTACCTTCTCCTGTTCACCCTGTAATGAAAGCTGGTGAGACAATACATTATTTTCATGTGCCACCTTCCACATATAAAGTGGAGGGGCGATGACTACCAAAAGAAATAGCCCTAAATATAGCATTTTCTCACTTCTCCTTACGACAGCAAAAAGGCGATTCTTCTTAAAAAACGAATCGCCTTTTTGCTAAATCAGACGTACGTTTTGGTGTGAACGTTTGTCTGTAATTTTATACTAGAAAACCTATATAACGATAAAAAAAATTCTATTAAGGTAACTTAATGACTTGCCCAACCATTACAGTATTAGAGGACATCCCATTAGCAGCACGAATTTTAGCTAAAGTCGCTTCACTGCCATCGCCATAGTGATTTAATGCAATTCGGTATAAGTTCTCATTTGCTTTTACAGTATGTGTCGTTGCTTTAGCATTTTGTTTTGCTTCTTCCGCTTTTCTAGCCTCTTCTGCTTTTCTTGCTGCCTCTGCTTGTTGTTGAGCTATTCTTGCTTCTTCAGCTTTTCGAGCTTCTTCGGCTTTTTTTGCTTCCTCTGCCTTTTTCGCTTCTTGAGCCTTTTTCGCTTCTTCAGCAGCTTTTTGCTCCGCTGCTAACTTATCAGCATCTTTTTGAGATTGCTCTTGAGCCTTCTTATCTCCCTGAGCGTCTTGACCCTTATCATCTTTTTCCTTATCTTTATCTGACGCAGATGCTTCTGAAGGATCTAATTCGACAACCTGTTCAGCTGTATCCTTTTCGGCTTGTTCAATCGTTTTTCCTGGTTCATAAAATTTCCAAAAATAAATAAGAATTGTTAATGGTATCAAGATAAAAATAACAAACAGAATCGTCATTAACGGTGTCTTACGTTTCGAATTTTTTGGCTTTTTGTTTTTATTACCGTTTTTATTCATTCTGGAAACTCTTGATAAGGATTGCTGTTCTTTTTGCTCATCTTCAAACGATTGACGATGCTCTTCTATTTTATCGCGATAATCTTCTTTATTCATTCGCCTTTCCCCCAACCTTACTACGCTTTCTATCATCTCTATTATGACGAATTTTACGAAAAAAGTAAATGACCGTCAGTTTTAGTCTAATTACCCATTAATAGTTGTTGCAATCGACTTTTCCACGTTGCCATTTCTACTTTCTTTTTCTCTTTTAAGCGTACTTTCTTGATTACATCATAATGGATTCCACAATTTTCACAACAGTTTTCCGGCTTTTTCTGCAATTTTTGCCCAAAATACCCGACTAAATGTTCACGAATACAGTCTTTTGTCTGTATGATTTGAAGCATTTCATTCACTGCATTGTATTTCTCTAGTGCTAAATGATTTAATCGGACCTTCACTTGTTCCGAAGACTCTCGTTGCAGCCAATAGTCTAACACACGGAAGGCTGTCTCACTTAACTCCCCATTTTTCAGCATTTGGATGGGCTGTATTTGCTGAGATAGCAGCTCCTGATAGCGGTCAACATGATGTAAAGTTGGTAAATCGCCTGTCACAACAAATTTAGCCAGCTCCTCATCACCTTCAGCATATAGTAATATAGCAAGTGCAGAGTGACCATCCCGCCCTGCACGTCCGATCTCCTGCATATAATTCGCTATATTGGCAGGCATTGATTCATGAATGACCTGCCGTATATCAAGCTTATTAATGCCCATACCAAAAGCGTTTGTTGCAACAATCCAATCAAGTTCACCAGCTATAAATTGCTGTTGAATAAATTGACGGTCCTCCACCCCATAGCCCGCATGATATGCAGCAACACGAACGCCCTCTTGTAATAAGGCTTCGCTATATTGTTGCGCACGTTTACGTGAGGAAACATATAAAATACCAGGTCCTGCTGTTTCCGTAATATGGTGCATGAGCCATCTAGCTTTATCAGCCTTATCCTCCACTACTACACGGCCTAAATGAATATTCGGGCGGTCAACATTATACATAAACTCGAATGGAGCTTTGAGAGATAAAGTTTCCCGTATATCTCGAACAACCTTCTTTGTTGCCGTAGCAGATAATGCCAAAATCGGCGGACGATTTCCTCTCGTTAGCCAGTCACCTATTCGTAAATAATCTGGTCGAAAATCAAAGCCCCATTGTGAGATACAATGTGCCTCATCTACTACGATTAAACCTAGCTTCATCTGCGCCAGTTTCTCTTGTACCTGTTGCTGGAGCAGCATCTCTGGGGAAGTAAAAATAAAACGATATTGCTCTAAATAATGTAATACATAACGTTTCTCTGTTAGTGATAAAAAGGAATTTAAAGCTACCACCCTCTTTTCCCCAAAACGCTTCAGCTCTTCTACTTGATCCTGCATTAATGACAGTAATGGTGAAACAATTAGTACAGGTTTCTCTAATGTATAGGCTGGTAGCTGGTAGCAGAGTGATTTTCCCATTCCTGTTGGCAATAAGGCAATAACATCTTGTTCTTGTAGTAATGCCTCAATAACTTCTTTCTGTCCTGGCCGAAATGATGAATAACCAAAATGCTTATGCAATAATTGTTCAAGTTCCATTTATACTTCTCCTTTCGCAAGGACAAGCCTTAATTGAAAATAACTCATATCGTTTAAAGCTTCATGTAATATTTTCAATTTTTTTGTTTGATACTGCTTCGATGCCTGCCACACTTTTTGAGCTTCATCATAGGAGACGAATGGGCCAATAGAAAAGTTCGGTTCATACATAGCTAATTCCACAAAATGATCCTCAATTGTACTTTGTTTTAGTTTTCTCATTTGAACAATTTGCTCCATCGAATAACCTTGTTCATATAATTGTGCGGTTTGTTGTGCAGAATCTGTTAGCAATATTTTAACTTTTAATCCTTCTGCCACATGCCCTAGTAATGGGTAATCATCTATTTTTTGATGCACTTCATTTAATAATATATGTAGGGTTTCAATAAAAGCTAATTGACTATCCAGTACAGTTTCCTTCCGTTCATCTGCAAGTTGTTGCCACGTCCATCCTGGTAATTGATAACCACTTAAACGATACAGAACAAGCTGTTTGCTTGCATCTGACACAGGGAGAATAGTTAGCACATGATTACATTCTGTCAATAATTGCTGCTGTAAATGACCTTCCTTATAATGATGTGCCTGTAAAAAAGTTCGCACCCACGCTTGAATCATTGTATCTCTACTAATCGGTGAAAAGGTACGAACGGCTGCGGCTTGATGTGACAAACTTTGTACAATGAGAGAGAGCCTCGCAAAAAACACATGCTCATTTCCCCGATAGTGCCAACCATCAAAGAAAAAGGTTGGCGTTTGTTGTGCACGTTGTAATCCTAGCGTTTCCATGTAAAAATGACCAGATTCCTGCACAGTTAACCAACTATTCTGCATAAATAAGTTTACAGCCTCATCAAATGTAATACGAGATAGTTTTGGCAAGAGGCCAAAATATTGATGCAGTTGAAAAAGACCAATATCTTGAATTGTCTGGCCTGAACGCTTCCCTCTTAGGACATGATAGGCAGCCGAAATCGTCCGCTCTTTATTGAGTTTTTGAAAGATTTGCAATAAAATTTGATGAAACATTGACGCAAATTCCTCCAATTTAATAGTATTTAAGTTGAAATGTAAGATAAACATCTTTAAAATGAGTATGAAGCTTTGTAGGAACATCGTTAAAGGAGAGAATAAAATGGCTAAATACACAATAGTTGATAAAGATACATGCATCGCTTGTGGCGCATGTGGAGCCGCAGCGCCAGACATTTATGATTATGATGATGAAGGCATTGCCTTCGTTATTTTAGATGATAACATGGGAACTGCTGAAGTTCCAGAGGATCTATTGGAAGATATGCAAGACGCTTTTGAAGGTTGTCCAACAGACTCTATCAAAGTAGCAGATGAAACATTCGATGGTGACTCATTAAAATTTGAATAGTCTTCCGTTGATGTATATCTTAAAAGGCATCCTTCAGGGGATGCCTTCTTATTGATTAAAATATTGGCTATCTTTTGCATCAAGATAATAGGCATATGGTCCATTGCTATACATACCAATCTATTGGAGGAATGTGAATGTTTGAGCAGTTACAAGTTGAGCATAGTTTATTTTATATTGATCAAGACCATATGAATAGATTTAAAAATCTTGCTGCAAAGTGGCAATCAATATTTCCAGATGTTTGTGCGAAATGTTTGAATACTGTGGACGCATGGGCAAACGTGTTAAATAACTGGGTTTTCTTAAAATCGCAGCAGACCGATGAGCTCATTCTAAATCCTTCTAAAGCCATCTATTATTCTATCAATACATTCTTATTAGATGAGCTCCAAAAAATTCAAATAATTCAAAAAGTAAAAGAATGTGAGAATGATGATTTTCAGTATTTTGCGGCCTTCCACTTAGGAAATGCCATCGATTTATGGGTGTACGATACACTTGAAAAAAGTGCAGAATCTGATTTGTTAAAACCACAAAATCGAATACCTTATTATCTTGCCTTTTTAGACGATGATTTTCAAACAGACAATGCTTTATTCCATAAAAATCAAACAAGAGCAATCAAAATATTGGCACAGGTCATTCGGTCACAAAATTGCTTTAGAATCACTGTCAGTAGTGCTGTTAATCGAGCAGTAGATATGTATGATCATTATGTAACAAAATAAAATAGCACACTTTTTAATTCGTCTCTACTGTAAAGAGATGAATTTTTTTTGCTCTCTAAACTACTTCTCTTTTCATCTTGTTATTGCAACGTTATTTTATGTATGATAAGATTTTAGTAGTTGGTACTAATAACAGATATTATCTCACAAAGGAGTTCTTCATAATGATGGATAATTTATTACAATTAAAAGATAAGAACATTGTTGTCATGGGCGTAGCAAATGATCGCAGTATTGCTTGGGGCATTGCTAAACGTTTATTTGACGTTGGTGCAAATGTCATCTTCACGTATCGTCAAGAACGTTCATTAAAAAAATTACAAAAACAATTAGAAAATATCGGACAATCCGATTCTCTTGTTGTTCAATGTGATGTGAATAGTGACGACAGCACAAAAGCAGCTTTTGAAGAAATCGGCTCAAAGGTTGGTGTTATTCATGGGATTGTACATTCAGTGGCTTTTGCGCATGCAGAAGATTTACACAACCGCTTCCTTGAAACAACTCGAGAAGGCTATGCATTCGCACAAGATACAAGTGCCTATTCACTTATTTCCACTGCAAAAGCAGCTCATCCATACATGACAGAGGGTGGCTCTATCGTTACAATGAGTTACTTAGGTGCAGAACGAGTACTTGATGGCTACAATGTGATGGGCGTTGCAAAAGCTGCATTAGAGGCTTCTATGCGCTATCTTGCTGCTGATATTGGCCAAGATAATATTCGCGTCAATGCTATCTCAGCTGGTGCTATTCGTACACTCGCTGCAAAAGGTGTTCCTTCTTTTAACACAATCTTACACAAAATTGAAGAAACAGCTCCTTTAAAACGTAATGTTCAACAAGACGAAGTAGCAGATATGACGATTGTTATGCTATCTCACCTATCACGTGGTGTGACTGGTGAGACGATCTACATCGACGCTGGCTACAATATTATGGGTTAACAATAAAGAAGTATGGGAGGATGTATTATCCTTCCATACTTCTTTTTGTTGTTTATAGCATTGTCCATAAACTTTGGATCAACAAAATTAAGCCTGCTGCTACTAATAGAAAATAAATTAAGATTTTAAACAATTTTTGATTTAATCGAGTAAATAGCATTTGTCCAAAAATAAGTCCTAAGAAAACAATTGGCAAAGCATACATACTATATATCCAAACCATTTTACTTGTACCCTCAAAAATGACTTGAGAAAGTAAGCTAATTAGATAGATAAATATATAGTAGGCTAGTGAAACAGCTCTAATGGTTTCTTTATTTCTATGTGTGCTCGCAAAATAGAGCAACAGTGGTGGTCCAGCCATCCCAATACTTGTTGTGAACATACCTGATATAAAACCAACGCCATAATCTCTACTCCTTGTTTGTTGAATAGAGAGATTTTTAATCAATAGAATCGTAAGCCCTATAAGAAGGATAGCGATGAGCAGCTTAAATGTCGTCACATCGACTAAGGCAAATAGTATACTACCAAAAGGAGCACCTGCAACACTACCGATCATCACCTTTTTAAGCAACGCTACATCAATATCATGTCTCACCTTCCATATGAGAGAAAACGAAATAACAAGGGACAGTATTATATTTATTTGCATCGCCTCTTGTGGTGTAAAAAGCAACAGTAAAAAAGGCGTAGCCATAACGGAAAAACCAAAACCTGTACTGGTTTGTAAAATAGAAGCTGCTAGGATAATGAAAAAATAGAAAAGTAATTCCTGCAAAATGACACCTCACATCATGTTGTGATACGTTGTCTAACAATGAATCTTTTTAATAAAAATGATAGGACACAAGCAATGAATAAAAACAGAGCAATCATCACTATAACACCCATCCACCCATATTTCATCCAAAAAACGCCTCCTACTGTTCCTCCAACACTTGAACCAAAATAATAGAAAAATAAATAGAGAGAAGATGCTTGTGCTTTATCGTGGGATGCTCGTTTGCTCACCCAGCCACTTGCGATTGAATGAGCTGCAAAAAAGCCAAAGGTAAAAACGGTTATCCCTATAATCTTTAAAGTAAGTAGCCCATTGAGCGTTACTATAGCTCCAGCTAACATAATGGCAATGGCCAGTAAGAGCATTCGTTGGCGACCATAACGATCGGCTAAACTGCCAAACCATGCCGAGCTAAATGTCCCAACTAAATAAATGACAAATATCCAACCTACAATTGTGGCACTTAAATTATAGGGAGGTGCCATTAGTTTAAAGCCAATATAATTATAAAGTGTGACAAAGCTTCCCATTAAAAGAAACCCCATCCCATAAAGACACAGCATAGAAGGATCTCTTAAATGTTGCAGTAGGGTTTTGGTCAATGCTTTTAATTGTAAAGGTCGCGCGCTGAAATGTTTGGAGCTTGGTAACATCCAGACAAACAATAAACTAACTAGCAGGCTGATTCCTCCTAGTACCATCATGCCTGTATGCCAGTTATAATGGTCCGTTAAGGTACCAATAATAACTCGTCCACTAAGTCCCCCTACTGAATTACCGCTAATATATAAGCCCATGGCAACCCCTAAGCTTCCTGGTTCCATCTCTTCTCCCAAATAAGCCATAGCGATTGCTGGTAAACCTGCAAAAACGATGCCTTGTACAACACGTAAAACTAAAATTGTTTCAAAGTTAGGTGAAAATGCAAGAGCTAGTGTCAGGACAGAAGCTGCAAAAATAGAAATCGTCATCAATGATTTTCTTCCCCATGCTTCTGATAACGAACTGACAATTATTAAACTCACCGCTAATGCAAAGGTAGTTACTGAAAGAGATAAACTTGCTACAGCTGGTGAGACGTGAAATGCTTCTGAAAATGTTGGTAGTAATGGCTGCGTTACATATAGGTTAGCAAACGTAATAAAGCCTGCTAAAAATAAGGCCCAATTCGCTTTATGAAACGCCCTCGTACCCTTTTGTATATAGTCCATGAAACTCTCTCCTTAACTTCTTCCACATGCTACTATTATTCTAATACAATATTTCGCAAAACACACGTCTCCTTGTCAAATTTTAGACAAAAAAACCTACTTTTCCACCTATGAATCACAAAAAATAATTGACAAATAAAAGCATATCAAATTTATATAAACGTCTTTTAATAAAAAATAAATAGCTATTTTGACTTGGCAAATATTGTGCTACAGTAAAAGTAATCATCTAGAACCATTGTCACAATGAAGACAGATGACACAACCATTTTCATTGACGAGACTTGGAGGAATTTTTATGAAAATTATTGAAGCTTTAGCCCTCGCAACACCTTATATTCATCTAGCATTAAAACAAGAAGCCATTGTGGCTGTTGTTGAAAAGGAAAATGAAACAGTCGTTAAATACTTAGCAGGTAAACGTGTGGATTCCGGCTACCATGATGGACAAAAAGTTAACGCCAATGACCAAAATGTTTTCATCGCCTTTAATGGACAAAATGCAGATGTGGTGATACCAGAGGATGTTTACGGTGTAGCAATCAATGCTTTTTCATTCCCCATTCGTGAAAATGGTCAAGTAGTAGGTGCATTAGCTTTTGGCTTACCAATAGATAATGAGCTCAAACTTGAAGATTATATGGCTACGATGGATAAGATCGTCAACAGTCTACAGGATAAAGTACATACAATCGCTTCCCATTCTGAGGAATTAGCAGCCACTAGTGAGGAAATTAATAAGCAGGCACAGCATGCCCTAGAGGACTCTGAAAAAACAAATGCCGTGACAGATTTAATTAAAAGTATATCTCGCCAAACTAATTTACTAGGTTTAAACGCATCCATCGAGGCTGCACGTGCTGGACAGCACGGCGCTGGCTTTAATATTGTGGCACAGGAAGTTCGAAAACTGTCCTTTGAGACGTCTAGTGCTACCGAAAATATAGAATCATCATTACGGAATATCAATAGAAATCTAGATAATCTAAAGCAAAATATGGGACAAATCAATGATGCAACAAATGAGCAAGCACAGCTCGTACAGGATTTCAGCGAAATTATAGAAGAATTAACTTTACTTAGCCGAGAAATGAAAGGCTTTATGCACAATGCGTTAAAATAATAATGAGGTGAACAATAATGCAAATTACCATAAACCAAGATTTAGCTTTACGGATGATCGCACCTGAAGATGCAGAGAAGGTTTTTGCATTAACGGATGCCTCGAGGGAATATCTGAAAGAATGGCTACCATGGCTAGATTTCACAAAAGAACTGGCGGATACAAAAGCCTATATTGAGGGCTGTATTAAGGGCCATGAAGCGAACAGTAGCCTCTTCCTAGTCATTCTCTTTAAAAATGAAATTGTTGGCATTGCAGGCTTTAACGCGATTAACCCGAGCAATAAAATCGGCACTATTGGCTATTGGTTGAGCGAAGGAGCACAAGGACATGGCATCATGACGAAAACGGTAAAAGCTTTATTGCAATATGCCTTTGAAACATTGAAGCTTCATAAAGTTGAAATTCGTGTTGCTGAAGCCAATCACAAAAGTCGCGCAATCCCAGAACGTCTTGGATTCATGCAAGAAGGAACCATTCGAGCTGCAGAATGGCTCTACGATCATTATGTAAATCACGTTATTTATGGCATGCTTGTAAGTGAATGGCAGCAACAACTATAAAAAAACGACCTGATGAGATCATCAGGTCGTTTTTTGTTAGGATTGTTCTACCGCTTCTTTCGTTTCTTCAGGTGCTTGCTTTTTTTCAAGTCCTAAAGCAATCTGCTCTAATTCTGGACGCAATGTGTGCTTCCCAGCATAGCTCTCGATCAGCTCTTTTACATCGAGACCAGAAGTTTCTTTTAATGTTTCTTGAAGTGTAGACATTAAATTGGTTGCGTAAGATGTAACCTTATTCGCACCACTTCCCTCTCCACCACCAGTATCGACCACTGTAATCTTATCGATATTGCCAAGTGGACTTGCAAGCTCTTTTGCATACTCTGGCATCATGCGTACAACCATATCCAGTACAGCTGCTTGACCATAGTATTCAAAGGCTTCGGCAATCTTACGTTTAGCTTCAGCTTCAGCCAGACCACGTAGACGAATGATATCAGCCTCCGTCTCCCCTTGTGCTCGCTCTGCATCAGCTTTGGCAAGACCATCCAAACGAATTTTCTCTGCCTCTGCTTTTGCTAATGATTCAATACGATATTTTTCCGCATCAGCCTGTGCAAGCTCACGCATTTTTTCAGCTGCAGCATTTTGCTCCACTGCATAGCGATCTGCATCTGCTTTCTTTTTAACCTCAGAGTCATATTGCTTTTCTCTACGTAAAATCTCTTTTTCTTCTAATTCAATTTGCTTTTGACGCTCGATAATGCGAATTTGCATTTCTTGCTCCGTTACTTCCTGCTTAGCACGAGCAGTTTCAAGCTCATACGCTTGGTCAGCACGCGCTTTGGCAATATCCTGCTCACGTCGGAACTCAGCTACTTTTAATTGATTTTCTTTTTCTGCTTCTGCAATTTCCGTCGCACGCTCTAGTTCTGCCTTTTGTGCTTCCTTAGACGCTTCTGCACGTTTAATACGTGTTTCTTTTTCTGCATCTGCTGTCGCAATATCAGCATCTCGCTTTACCTGTGCGATTCTCGGTTTCCCTAGTGAGTCTAAATAGCCATTTTTATCTCGTACATCCTTGATCGTGAAGGATACAATGACAAGACCCATCTTTGCTAAATCTTGTGAAGCAACACGTTGAACTTCCTGTGAGAATTTATCGCGGTTTTTGTAGATTTCTTCAACCGTCATAGATCCTAAAATGGAACGTAAATGACCTTCTAATACTTCACGTGCTTCCCCTTCGCGCTCTGCTTTTTGCTTGCCTAAAAACTGCTCTGCTGCTGTCGCAATTTCTGAAATGGAACCGCCAATTTTAATAATGGCTGTACCATCTGCCATAACAGGAACACCTTGCTCTGTATACACCTCAGGCGTTGTCACTTCTAGTTTACTAGAAAGTAAGCTTAACGGCTGTGCTTGTTGGAAAATAGGGAATACAAATGTACCGCCCCCACGAATGATTTTAATGCGATTCCCCGACTCATCCTTATGTACATTTTTAGAGCCGAGATAGCTACCTGTCACAATCAGTGCTTCATCAGGACCCGCCGTACGATACTTTGTCACATATAAGCCGACTAGGGCAATTAATACAAATGCTACAATTCCTAAAACAATTAAGATATCGGTTGACATAGACATATCTCTCCTTTAAACAAATTTTTTCTCGTACGTTCTAACAAAAAGTGTTCCGTCCTTCACATCCACAACAAGTACGGTTTCATCATAGTCAATGGCTTCATTATCATAGCCCGTTGCGCGTTTTGAAATCATGCCACTTGTCGTTTCGATAACAACCTCGCCAAAACCATCTACTGGAATTGGCACAATAACTCTTCCTAATTGCCCGCCTAGCGATTCCTCTGTATAAGCTAAAGAAACATCAGCGGAACGTAGCGGAACGAGAACAAATAAATAAAAGATGGAACTTAAAATAGCACCGATGATACATGCAGCAATGATGTTCCAAACGCTAGAGAACCAGGCTAGTTTTTCTAAAATAAAACCTGCTGCTGACATCAACGTAATGAAAGATAGAATGACACTCGGATTAAAAATGGGTAGTCCTTCCCCAATACCTTCGACTGCATCACCAAAAAACATAACCAATACTGTGGCAAGGCCAGCGAAAATCAAAACCACCAAAAAGATCTGCTCGAGTGAATAGCCAAATAGCGTCAAGTTGCTCACCCCTTTTCATCATATTACCTACTATACGGATGTACCTCAGGAAAAGTTTCAAAATTTTTCAAACTCTTCTTTAAAGTATTATTTTTTGCTTTCATTAGAACCATGTTACAATAGAAAAGTATTCTGACAACTAAGGAGAAATGGCATGAAGCTTTCGACAATCTTAAATTTTATAATTCTAGTATTTTTCACGTTATTATTCGTTAATGATTTCTTCCCTGATACAGCTATTGCTGCGATGCTGACTAAAAAAATAATATTGCTTATATTAGTTGGGCTTGTCATCATTCAGCTAGCCTTTGACAAGGGTAGATATAAAAGATTATCAAAAAAGGCTTATATCGGATTAACATTGTATACAGTTGGATTATGGATTGTTTTAACATTACTTGGCGGTCAATCACAAATTGGCCTATCGTTCACAAGTCCTCTATTCTATATCATTGTTGTGCTTCTTGGATTGGATTTAATCCGCCTTTCACGCCAAACTAAGCGGGATCAAACAGAGGAGAAAGCGAAGTAAAGCACAGCTATCCGTCAATCTTACGAAGCTATCCACCACTTTCGCACTGCTTACCGTCACTTTTGTCCCTCTATCCGACGACAACATAAAAAGCATGTCTCTGATTTTGACAGAGACATGCTTTTCTTATGATTCTAATACATTTAAAATGGCATCCAGTTCATGGACAGCTAGATCTAAGCGTTCCTTCGCTTCGATATTTTGCTGTTTTAAGTGACTAAACTCTAGTAAATTTTTCTCATGCTTTAATTTAATAGATGATAAACGTTCGATTCGTGCTTCTACTTTTTCTATTGCTTGCTCACAGACAGTTGTCCAGAGCTTTTCTGATTGCTGCATTTCCGTTGTCGATGGGTTGTGCTGACGCATAATTCGTGCGTAAACCATTTCAATTTGTTCAATTAGCTCCGAATAAAAATGGCGCTCAACGCGTGTTGTTTGGAATGTTGGATGTTCTACCTCTTTGGCATATGGCGTTATTTGACGAAGTAGCTTGCCAGCATTTTCTCCAAAAGCATGGGATAAATTCAAGACATTCATTAATTGCAATAATAAGCGTATTTCTTCTAGATTAATAAGTTGGGAATCGATGCTTTCCTTTAACTTTAATGACTCCATGTAGCGTCGATCAAAATGTTCAATTTCACCGTTGCGCTGCTCTACTAAATGGACACTTGCATTGTCTTTCAAGCTTTTAATATAGCGAATGGCATGGTTTTTTAGCTCTTCTTTTGACAGCAAGTTATCATTGTCTTGTTGTGGTTTTTCTCGTTGAACATACGCAAATGCATCCATTTTTTTGGGCCATTGTGCTGCTTGGGTTTCATCTGAGACATTATAGCGTATATAAATTCCGTGCATTTCATATCCTCCAAGTCCATTAAACAAGTATCTCTAAAGACAATAAATCGAATACAACATTTTTTCAAGTAAAAAACTTTTAATAATTGAAAATCCTTCTTTTTAACAATAAAACAAAAATCCCGAATAGTCGATACTATTCAGGATTTTACTAGTTTTCATTTATTCCTACTTATCCTTTAACACCTTTCCACCTGCTCCACTAACCCGTGTATGGTTGCATCTCGCAAATTCATATCAGACAATGGATAAAAACAATGCTGTTAACTGAGGCCTGAGGAATTCGATGTCGTAATGAGCAGCTATCGTTCTACAGGAGCAGGAAATAATTTTTGCTGATTATATTTTAAAGCATCCCTTCATTAAAACAACCTGTAATCAAAATTGACAAGTACAGTTCTAAAAAATCGCCAAATTCCTTGTAAGCACTACAGGAATTTGGCGATTTTTATGTGTAGCTATTTAAGCCTGTTGGCGGATATCTTGAATGCTCTTTCCTTCAGTAAACGCATGAATCGATGCAATGGAGCCCATCGATTTAAAATTCGCCTTCTCATAGACTTTGGCAACCTGTTCACTGATCGGTAATATCCAAAGATCGTCCAATCCCAGCTTGACTGATTGCTGTTGGATATGCTGCAGCATATAGCCGATTAAACCACGACCACGATAGCTTTCAGTTGTTGCAACACTTTCAATCCTACCTTGATTTTCTGACACAAAAATATTTGCTGAGCAGCACGCCACCCCATCTATTCTTAGTAGATAATACGTAAAATGTGAAGAATGATAGGTTTGTTCAAATGCCTTTTTTATTAATGAAGGCTCCCCAAATGCAGAAATGCTCATTTCTACTGCTAATGCTTCCTCCATATTTGCATCCGTTACACGCTCAATTTGAATGGCAGGATTAGATGGAAGTATCGCATATTCACCGTTCCAGTACTGAATTTCATTAACAAAATGCTCATATTGAAAGCCATGCATCTCTAATGCCTCTATACATAGCTGATTTTGTTCTAGATTATATAAATAAATACGCGGGATCAGAGATTTTGATTGGTAGAAATCTTTGATGTCTTGTAAAAATAAATCAGGTTGTTCAATCTTTCTCCAAATCTGTGCATGATTTGCATCGTAATAGGTTGGGATAGCCTGATTGTAAAATAAGACCCCCTCCTTACAAACCTCCACTTCACTGAAACTCTTCACATACTCTATATCAAGCTGCATAATGCGTTCTAAATTAAACATGCTCTGTGCCCCCTTCTAACCATCTTTCATATAAATTTTCTAATTGAAGTTCAAGCTTCAGCCGTTGTTCTTTAGCAAGCGATGGTTGTTGTAGTTTTGTCTCTATTTTTTCAATTTGCTGTTCAATCGGTAATTCTTTTTTAGGTGGCTGCGTTTTATTTACTGGTTGTTTTTCAACCATTTTCATTGCAAGTTCCTGTCGCTTTTCTCTAGCCCACTCATAATCTCCCTCAAAAACTTGAATAGTCTGGTTTTCAATCCACGCCGTTTTCGTAAAAATTTTCTGTAAGAAATAGCGGTCATGTGACACCCCAATAATCGTGCCTTCAAAGGATTCTAGTGTCTCTTCCAATACTTCTCTTGCTTCAATATCTAAATGATTCGTTGGCTCATCTAAGATTAAGACATTGATATCCTCATGCATTAATTGTGCTAAACGAAGACGCATTTTTTCTCCACCACTTAAGTCCTTCACTTTTTTAAAGACATCATAGCCATAGAACAAAAATCGTGCGAGTATATGGCGAGCTTCCGCCTCTGACACGGCGACACTTTCACGAAAGGCATCAATTAATCGAATAGCAGGATTTTGATGTTCAAATTGTTGGGAAAGGTATCCAAATTTCACATTACTTCCAATCTGACACACTCCCTGATTAGGAATGATTTCCCCTAACATCATTTTTAATAATGTTGATTTTCCACTACCATTGCTCCCAACAATCGCTAATCTTTCGCCAAAATAAATAGCTAGATTGCTTTCCTTCAATAAAGGCTTATCAAAGCCATGATCAATGGCTTGCAAAAGCACGACCTCTTTACCACTGCGTTCAGCCATCGTTAACGCTAAATTCATTTTCTTTTTAGTGAGGGGCTTCTTTACTCGCTCGATACGTGCTAATGCTTTTTCCATACTTTTTGCACGTCGATGCATCGAGGCGTTTGGTGGATTCGCCTCATTCGCCCACTGCTTTAATCGTTTTATCGTTTCTTGCATCTTTTTAATTTTCTTTTGCTGCTCTTCATAGTTTGCAAACTGTTGTTCAATTTTTGCTTCTTTTTGTGCTATAAAGACATCATAATGGCCGTTATACGTAAAAGCCTCTCCATCCTCAATTTCAATAATCTTCTGGGCTACTTGATTCATGAATTGACGATCATGGGATACGACAATGACAATCCCCTCAAAGTTTCGCACATAATGTTCAAGCCACTCAATAGCTTGCATATCCAGATGGTTCGTTGGTTCATCCAATAACAAAATAGAGGGCTTTTTCAATAAAATTTGTCCAAGCATAACCTTTGTTTTTTCACCACCACTTAAACTACTAAATGGCTGCTCTAGCATATCTGAAATACCTAGTCCATTTGCAATCATTGCTAGCTGTGCATCTACTTCATAGCCCCCTAATAGCATAAATTGCTCCTGCAATTGCCCATATTGCAGTAATATTTTATCCGTGACCGTCGACTGCATCTCTTGCTCAAGTGCTGTCATTTTTGCCTTTATTGCATAAATATCCGCAAATGCTTCCTCCAGCACTTCTTTCACAGCATGGAGTGGATAATGTGGAATCTGATGTAAATAGCCAATCGTCGCTTCTTTACTTTTAATTATTCGTCCCTTGTCAGGTATCTCTACCCCTGCAAGCAGTTGTAATAAAGTCGTTTTTCCACTGCCATTTACACCAACAATCGCCACATGTTCACCACTATTTACCTCTAGCTGTAGGTTCTCGAATAATATATTGCCACCCATAATTTTTTGAATTTGTTCAGCTTTCATTTGCATCGTTTTTTCCTCCAATGAAACGTGCGAAAACATCTTTAGAACACAAAAAAGACTGCTCATTAACAAGCAGTCCTCTTCTCAATTAAATGTGTGAAAAAGAATGGTTAATTCGCTACGTTTGTTATTTGATTTTGCTTAAAAATGGACAGACCTATCCCGTTGTTCGCAAAATCGAAAGTAATCACACGTGCAAAATACATAGCCGTATCCACTTTTACACATGTTTTCGTAGCGTTTTTATTCATTCCTTCTCACCTCCGTTCATAGTAGTTATGGCTATCATAACATTATTCGGATTATTTGGAAAGGGAAAATTTAACGTTCATTTATCATTATTCAAAAGTTCTATTTGAGCGAAATTCGCACAAAGAAAAACATGAGAGGTTGATTCATAGCCCCATCATGTTTTCACTTTTCTTACAAATACTTTTACCACAGGCACCAGAAAAATCGAGACAACTAGTACACGAAAAAGCTGAAAGGCCGTGACAATCGTGACATTTGCATGGACCGAAGCGGCAATAATCCCCATTTGATCAAGACCACCAGGAACAATACTTAAAAAGCTTGTCCTAAAATCAAGGCTGTACAACGCTGCCATCACAAATGTTAAACCATAGGCTGCCCCAATAAAAATGCCCGCCGAAACAAACGCATAAAAGATATGCTTCTTCGATAAATGTAAATCCTCTTTTTTCAATAATAATCCAATATAAATTCCTAGCATGAGTTGGGCAATATGCAGAAGCGATAATGGTAATTTTGGCACTTCTATCCCTGCCATATTAACGCCCATTAGTAAAAACACTGGGCCTAGCATATAGCCTGTTGGAATTTTTAGCTTTTGTGCTAGCCACCCTGCGCCACCACATACCACAAGTATGCCAACAAGGTTCCATGTGTATGTTCCATCAATCATAGAACTATTGCCACCTGCCCCTGCCACCATTAAAGGAACAAAGCCAACGATTAAAAGAACGCGAAGGATTTGAAAGAATGTGATGACCACCATATCCATCTCTTGTTGCTCTTCCGCAAATGCCACAACCTGCGACATGCCCCCAGGAACACAACACGTTAAGGCAGTCGCAAAATCTAAATCTGTCCGCTTGGCAACAAGGAAACTTACCGCAAAAAACAACAAAATAAATATGATATTTAACACGACCATGCTTCCTAAAAAAAGCTTGATGTCCTGTACAGCTTCTGGTGTAAAGGCATAGCCGATAGAATAACCTGCTACGACTAAACCAAAATTGCGGAAAGAATGATGCCATTTTAATTGGACGTTGGTGGATAGCTGCACGATGAGCACCGCTGTAATCGCTCCTAACAGCCAAGGCATCGGTATATGGAAAAATTGAAAAACTACAGCACCTATTAAACCAATGCATAATGTGATGAACATATGCTTATCAAAAATAAACATGGTAGCAGCCCCTTCAACTCGATAAGCCTATTATGACCTTTATAAACCGCTTTTTCTACTGGACCGACTTTTGAGCTGTTTGCTATCGTTGAAAAAGAACCTGTTATCCAACAAATAAAACCTCTTATCGAACAATTTATCCTTGCTAAAATTTTCTATGCTACATTAGTAATACCTGATTCAGCGTTTTTAAAGGAGGCCTCCTATGAAAATTCATTTAACCATCAATCATGAGCTCGAGGAAACTGAGGTTCATATTCATGCCAAGGAATATAATGAGCAAATTGAAAGATTGATGAGACAGCTTCAAGCATCCCAAACTACGATGCTAGATGGGTATGACCAACAAGAAATTCATCTCTTAAAAATTTCCGATATTTATTCCATTTACGCAGAGGATGCCAAAGTATTTTTACAGACAGATGAGCAAGAGTTTGAGTCCAAGCGAAAATTATATGAGCTTGAGGCTCAGCTAGCCAAAGATTTTGTACGCGTGAGTAAGTCTACACTCGTCAATATCCATAAAATATCCTCTATTCAAATGGGCAAAATCGGCACTACACAGCTATTACTTGAAAATGACGTAGCCATTCATGTCAGCCGAAAATATTTAAAAGAATTAAAGAGACACTTAGGTATTGGGAGGGATTCATAGCATGAAGTATTTACGCATGATGATTATCGGTCTACTCATTTCCCTTAGCTCCTCTTATGTCTTAGTGACACTTAGCGTCCTATCAAATAATGCGGTGGCCTCAGGAACAGAATTATTGGAGCAAATTGTTATCGCGGCCATCCTTGGCATTGCCATTGGTTTGCTATCCGTCATTTTTGATATGGAGCAATTGCCTTTTACAGTTCAGCTTCTTCTCCATTTAGTAGCGGTGACAGCATGTGTACTAACCGCAGGCTATTTTGGTAGTTGGTTTGATTCAGGTGTATGGTATGTACTTATTGCTGAAGCCATTATTTACTTGTTTGTTTGGTGTATTCTATATGTTCTTCAATTAAATGATATTGAAAAAATCAATAAAGAAATTCAAAAGAGAAGGGATTAACCACTTATGACGTTTGCGATAAAAGTTGAAAATTTATGTAAACAGTATGGAGAACAGCAAGCTGTCAAAGGTATTTCTTTTACAGTCGAACAAGGCACCCTATTCGCTTTTTTAGGTGAAAACGGTGCAGGTAAATCTACAACGATTGAAATACTTTGTACTTTACTAAAAAAATCGAGTGGTCAAGTAACTATTAATGGTTTCACACTCGACGCAAGCAATGGTAATGGGGATATCCGTAAATCTATTGGTGTCGTTTTCCAGCAAAGTCTATTAGATGAGCGATTAACTGTACGTGAAAATATCCTCCATCGAGGTAAAACATATGGTTTATCGAAAGCACAGCTTACCGATAACTATCAATTTGTTTCCACCTATTTGCATTTAGAGGATATTGAAATGAAAAAATATGGAACATTATCAGGGGGACAAAAAAGGCGAGCAGATATTGCTCGTGCACTGATTCATCGTCCAAGTATTTTATTTCTGGATGAACCTACAACGGGTTTAGATCCACAAACACGTCAATTTGTTTGGCAGGCGATTAAGCAGCTACAACGGGAAACCAATATGACTGTTTTTTTAACGACCCATTATATGGAGGAAGCGGCAGTCGCTCACCAAGTCACTGTCTTAAAGCAAGGTAAAATTGTCGCACAGGGAACGCCCGATGCACTAAAAACAAAATATGCCTATGATTCAATGGCTCTCGTTTTTCAAAATGCACAGGAGGGTGTGAAGTTTCTTGAGGAAAATGCGATCTCCTACACAGAGAATCAAGGGATATACACCATCCGTTTAACGTCTACCTTACAAGCACTTCCCCTTTTAAAAAAAGCTGAGCCACTTATCGCCTCCTTCGAAGTCATTAAAGGATCAATGGATGATGTCTTTCTTCATATTATGGCAGAGGAGGAGGTTGCGTAGTGGAAGCATTAATTAGTCTAGTTCTGCGTAATAACAAAATATTTAGACGGGATAAAACACAGGTGTTCTTCTCCCTACTGTCAGTCATTATTGTCATTGTGTTGTACGCTGTCTTTCTCCAAAAAATGCAGGTAGATGCCATTGAACAACTAACAGAAGCTACACCTGAATTGATCACCATGGTCAATGAGTGGCTAGTAGCAGGTTTACTGTCCATGATTGCTGTTTCGACTACACTTGGTGCCTATGGTATCGCTGTTAAAGACCAAGAATCCAAAGTACAAGCCGACTTTTTAACAGCTCCCCTTTCTCGTGCAACTATTCAGTTGAGCTATGTGCTCAATGCATTTATTATCGGCTGTATTTTTTCCTTTATTGCGCTCCTTGGCTGTGAAATCTTTATTGTCACAACGGGAGGTAAGCTTCTAAGTTTTGGGGATTTTATTCAGGTATTGAGCATACTGTTTTTATCTGTCTTGCTTGCGAGTGTTTTTAATTTATTTCTTTCGTTATTTGTTTCGACCCAAAATGCTTTCTCAACACTCGGCACAATTGTTGGTACATTACTTGGATTTTTATGTGGTGTTTATGTACCTCTTGGAGCTCTACCAAGCTTTGCACAACATATAATCATGTACTTTCCAATTAGCCATACAACACTATTATTACGCAATGCATTTATGGAGAGCTCTATTGCAAATGTTTTTGATGGTGTGCCCGTTTCTTATGTGGAAGATTATAAAATGAATTATGGCATTGTTTATGAACTAAATGGACATATACTTAGCTCCACAACAAGTCTAATTGTGATTGTCTGTACAATTGTAGTTCTTTCTCTAGCATCTATGATCTTATTTAAGAGAAAATATAACTAAATATGAGCCAACCTTTTTACACATCGTTTAGAATACGATGTGTTTTTTATTGCTTTAATACAAACATTTTGTTATTTTAAATATTAAATAACAAACAAATTTATAATTCGTTTGTTTTATCAAGGAGGGATTGCAATGGATGTAAATGAATTATTTTGGCAAGCTCCTATCGATGATCTAAAAAAGGGATATATCGATCAAGCGACACACTTCACGTGCCTACTATGCGGTGAAAAAGTAGAAAAAGGCATTATTTATCCTCAAGAGGGCTTATTATATGAAGCAGAGAAAATGATGCGACACCATATTACATTGGCTCACCATTCTGTTTTTCATTATTTAAACGGTCTCAATAAAAAAATGACAGGCTTAACAGAACATCAAAGTCATATTTTACGCTTATTTTATGAGGGAAAATCAGATCAGGAGATAAAAGAAGAATTAGAGATTGGCAGTGCCACCACGATTCGCCATCACCGTTTTGCTTTAAAAGAAAAGGAACGCCAAGCCAAAACATTGATGGTGATGATGGAGTTACTAAAAGAACAAGATCAGAAGGAGGAACCATTTGTGCCTATTCATAAAACAGCTACTATGGTCGACGATCGCTATAACGTTACCCTCACGGAAGAACAGCAATTATTAGAGAAGCTATTTCCAAACGGTGTTGGCAAGGAACTGGTTCGCTTTCCAAAGCGCGAAAAACAGAAAATTGTAGTGCTACGTGCAATTGCAAATCTTTTTGACCAAGAAAAGCATTATACTGAAAAAGAATTAAATGAAGTGATTAAACCGATGTATGAAGACTATGTTCACATACGTCGTTACTTAATTGAATACGGTTTTCTTGACCGGAAAGCAGATGGCAGTGCCTATTGGGTAAAAAAATAAGAAAGTAGGTTAATAAAAATGGATCATAAAAAAGAGTTAAAAGAAATGTATAAGGACATGAAAATTGAAGCGGGCGTTTTTACAATGACGAATACACAAACAAATAAAGTATTTGTCGGTAGCTTTAATAATTTGAAGCGTTTAAATGGTTTTCAGTTTATGCTCAAAACCAATACACATACGAACAAGGTGCTTCAGGCAGATTACAATTTATATGGTCAAGAAGCTTTTGAGGTGGAAATCGTTGAGTATTTAAAGAAAAAAGAAGAAGGCTATTTCGATGAAAAAAAAGAGCTCGAAAAGCTGGAGCAAAAATGGCTTGAGACACTAAAGCCTTATGGTGAGCATGGTTATAATTAGTCATTAGCGCATTTGCCAAAAAGGTAAATGCGCTATTCATTACTTGTTTGAAGGGTTGCCAATCAATTGAATTTCCTGCTGTGCTTTCTTCGTTAGTTTATTGAAAACAAGTTCATACGAATGCTTAATAAGATTCTCTACTAAATCCATCGGGACATCCTCAGCATCCATATAAATGGAATTCCAATGGGTTTTATTCATATAGTAACCAGGTATAATGCTTGCATAGGCTTCTCGTAATTCCTCCGCTCGAGAAGGCTCACATTTCAATGTAAGAACAGGCTTACCTGTTCTATTTCCTCCAAGCATGGCATACATTTTTCCACCGATATGATAGCGATCTGCTTGCCACTCCTCTTGATAGTCATACGTTGTTCCATGAAGCTGTATACAGTAAGCATGAATTATTTCTTTTTCCATCTTTACCATCCCCGTCCCCTCAAATAAAAACACACGTTCGATTATGGTAAGTATAACCTAAAACGTGTGTAGAGAATAGCATTATTTAGTTGTACCACGGTCAAACATTCCGATTACTTCCGTCGTCTGTAAAATATTCACAAACGACTTTGGATCAGTCTCCTTAATCGTGCTTTTCACATCAGCTAGTTGGTAACGCGTAATAACAGTAATTAATACTTTCCGACCCTCGCCTGAATACGCTCCCTTTGCATCGATAATCGTTACTCCACGATGTAGCTTTTCTAATAGTTGCTGTTTGACCTCGTCCCCTTTACTCGTAATAATCATCAGCGTTAATTTAATATGGCTTGTATGAATTGTATCCACTACTTTTCCAGTTGCATAAATGGACACAAGGGTTAACAACGCCTCATCCCAGCTAAAGACAAAGCCAGAAGCAGCCACTACGATTCCATTCATAGCGGCAATTAACGTACCGAGCGGAAAATCACGTTTCCGGCTAAGTAGCATAGCAATTATATCAAAGCCCCCTGAGGAGCCAGCTGCTCGGAAAATCATGCCCATTGCAAACCCTACAATAACACCACCAAATAAGGACGCGAGGATTGGCTCTTGTGTCGCTTTGTGTATTGGAATAATATATAAACTCACTGACAATACAGCCACCGAAAGAATGGTGTAGCTAATAAATCGCTTGCCGAGCTTCATCACACCTAAAATCAGTAAAGGCAGGTTAAGCAGTAAATTTAACACGCCTGTATTTAAAGGGGTAATAATCCCAAGCATGATGGCAATACCACTCAACCCACCACTCAAGATTTCATGGGGAATCAATAAATAATTATAGGCAAAGGCCACTAAAATGGAAGAAAGTGTAATTATAATCACATTTCGCATAATGCTATCCCCTATCAATCAACGACCAATTTTTGATACATCTTTGTCATAGACTACCCAATTTACTCTCCTGAAAAACCTATCCTCTTACTTTTTCTTCTGTTCTTCCTTTAAAGGCATATTTTGTTTATGTTCCCCAGTATCCGCAACTTTATAGATTCGCTCAAGCATCGGTGGATGTGTATATCGGAACCACTTCACTAAGAGTGGCGGGTTCACTTCACTTAAGCCTGAAATCGTTAGCTTTTGAAATGCTGTTACAGCCGCTTCTCGATCATTCATAAGGTTAATAGCATATTGATCGGCTCTCGTTTCTTGATATCTCGATATAAAATTGGATACTGGATTGGAAGCAAATAGTAAAATAGAAGTAATGAGTAAAAATAATGGATAGGAACGAATGCTACTGATTTTATTAATTTTTAAAACCTGTCCATATCGTGAAATCAAGCGACGCATAATTTTCGCTGTTAGCCATAGCCCTATTAACATTAAGAATAAATAGCCTGCAATGCCAAAATAAATATGCTTTTCAACATAATGTCCCATTTCATGTGCCATGATAAATAAAATTTCATTGTCCGTTAGTCTATTTAATGTAGTATCCCATAGCACAATTCTCGAATTGCTCCCAATTCCTGTCACATAAGCATTTAAAGCATTTGTCTTTTCTGCCATGTTGACCTCATAAACATGCTCTGCCGGAATATTGGCCTGTGTAGCAAGTGAAAGTATCTTTGTTTCCAGTTCTTTATTTTTTAGTGGATAAAAATCATTGTACAAAGGATCAATGACAACTGGCTGAATGAACATCACAAAGATTGTAAAGGGGATAGTTAAAAGCCAAGCATAGAGCCACCATCTTTTTTCGCTCTTTTTAATGAGCCAATAAATCACCGTAACAATAATCAAGCTAGTGCCAAAATTCACCCAAAAATCAATGACACCATCCTTCATCCAAGATGCAAATGCTTGTGTACTGATGCCATAGCTTTTGCTTAGATGATAGCGATAATAATCAAGTGGGAATAGCACAATATAGAGCAATAAAGATAATAGGAATAAGTAACCCGCATTTTGCAATAGCTTCCACTTCGTTTGGGAGGTCGTCACATTTTCGAAATAACGAGATACACCCAATAGTAAAATCAAGAAGTAAATAAGCCATTCTAAAGGTGTGGCTACAAAGAATACAAAGTTCCGTATTTTTGAATATTCACCACTTAAAAAAAGCTCCTTGCCAGACATAAACATCACTGGATCTGCCGCCGTTCCTTGTAAGGCACTTGGTATTTTACCACCACCGCTGTGGAAAATATACCAGTACATACAAAGCACGTAAACACCGAAAAGTAGTAGTGTAACAATGCCCATTTTTTTCGCTATGTTATTTCCCCCTCATATCACCCAAAGTTCGTCCTATAGTAAGTGTAAGCGAAATTATCAAAGTTAGAACAAACATGGACCTACTTTTTTAATCTCTCTGTTGCCAAGGAAAAATTTCGCCTCATTTCTATATGAGGCGAAATCATTATCGTCCTATTCATTTATCCATAACAAATGCCGTTTTACCACGTTGATCCCCGCTTAGATAGCCAGTGGATAATAGTTGCTCATACCATTGCTTTTCTATAGTAGCTGCTTGAGCCGCATCATCTACCTTCGTAGAAAGTTCAACCATAATATCGCCTTTGTACTGCCATACCTCTATATCCGCTTCATGTCCTAAAAAGCTTCCTTTATAGTTCGTAGCATTAGCAGGCCCATATACGACAACTTGAGACAACGTATTTTTATACCATGCTTCGGAGTTCCAATTTACAATTTTCTTTGGCGCATTTTCAAGAATGAGTTTTTTCGCAACATTTGTAGCAACTGAATCATAAGAGACTTCAGCAGAAGTCTTCAAAGATTCCTTTCGGCTTATCGTAAATGTACGATGATCTTCCTTAATATCTAGCTCAAACTTATAATTTGACTCAGAACCAGTAAAACCATGATTCATTGTTTCTGCCATTGCTTCACTTAAAGGTGTGTTTAAAAAACGCTTTTTGTAGGTTATATCCATTTTATTACTACCCTTATATACACGTAAGCGGTGTATATAGTCATGACGTAGAAACAATTGGTCAAGCGTATCATAAAAATAAACTTTTACGTCATCCTTTTTAGTTGCTTGAAAAGCCTGGACAATAGTTGATTCATTAAAAATCTCAGGTTTAATATTGAATTTAATTTCATGTCCTGGCTCAATGGCTGCTTTCGCTTGTGTTGTATTCACACCCATCATACTAATCACTATTAAGCCCAAGACACACAGATAAAATGCCCATTTTTTTAGTTTAGTCACGCTTTAATTCCTCCTTCGGAAATGTTGTTGTTAAATTTGTATGTGTACTGTGAAAATAGATCGTTTGTCGTGCACGAAGTCTCTGTGACAGTTCCACTAAATCCCAATAGTCTGGATGTGTTTTATAGAAGAACTCCTCAGAGATATGCTTTAAGCTAGCTGGATTGGAAGCATGACGAGAATAGCCTGTATGAACAAAAATTGCAGTCGGATAAACCTTTGCAAGCTCCTCCACTTGAGCCTCATCCTGCTCTGAGACAAAATACAGTACATGGTCACTGTCCAGTTTTTGCTTGAGTCGTTCTAAAAGCATCACTTTATTCGGCCAAATATTTTCATGTTCTTCATCATAATGCCCCAATAAAGGTTGTAGCTTGGCATCTACCCTAATCGCTCGAGTTGTATGTTCGGAAAGATACGTCATAATATCGACTGTTTTGCCCGAAAAAGAGGAGGGGAATATAAATGAATGATTGGGATGAGCCTTTACATACATAGCCATCTGCTGTAACACCTCAAGATTTCGAATGCATTTTTCCGCATGTCCACTATCAATAAACGCTACATCATAAACCGTTCCATCCTCCTCTGGCAAGGTCGCCTTTAATAAATACGAATCGACTACATAATCACCAGAGAAAAAAATCATTTCATCAAAAAAACGAATTTTGTACCACACGCTTCCAATTAAATGCCCACTATATCCCCATTGAAAGGCAAGATATTCATTGACCTCTATCCATTTTCCAATCGTATCTGGATAGAAAGTTCTGACTTGTGGGATAAGCAGTGGAAGCTGCTGAGCAGTTGTATGACTCATTAGTATCGGTCCCGTATAGCCCATGTTCTGTAGTATTGGCAATGCCCCTACATGATCAATATGCGAATGAGAAATAAAGACAGCAGCTAGCTTTTCAATATGATTAAATGTAATATTTGGTGGCGTTTTTTGTGTATTTTTCATAATGCCACAATCCAATAAAATGGCCTGCCTCTGATTTTCTATATAAAAACAATTGCGCCCATATTCGCCTACACCACCTAAAATTTCAACACTAAGCATTGGCCTGCCCTCCTCGTTTTTGCAGCCAACCCAATAGGAACATAAAAATAACAGTCATAAGGACGGTTATAACAGCTACTGCCATTCCAACCCCTACATTACCTTGCTCAAATTGGCTATAGATAAAGGTTGCCCCTGTCTCTACGGATGGTGGCAAAATTAAAAGGCCAGCTACAAGCTCTCGCATTGAAATAATAAAAGTCATCATCATTCCTGTTAAAATACCCTGCATCAAAAGTGGTAGGATGATGCGACGATAAACCGCAATGTTACTACGTCCAAAAATAGCAGCTGATTGAAAAATAGAGGCATCCAATTGTGAAAAAGAAGACTTTATATACTGCACCGAATAAGGTAAAAACAGTACACAGTATGTGACTATTACCATTGCCTTTGTGTTATAAATTGTTGCGGGAAGCCAAGGAGCATTCCAAAACATAATTAAACCTACAACAAAGACAATCCCCGGAATAATATTAGGCATTAAACTAAAGAAGTCTAATATTTGCTGCTTTCTGGTTTCTCCCTTTTTAATATAAAGAGCGATGAATAAACCTATTATGGCGGTTATCAAGGCCGTCATGATAGAAAAAACAATGCTATTTAAAAATGCTGTCAATCCTGCACTTCCACTAGTGAAGACCTCTTGATAAGAAGCCAAACTGAAATTCCCTGCCTGTAACCCATCTCCTCTTACCTTTTGCAAAGAGGTCACAATAATAGAGAAATAAGGAATGCCGATAGATAGCAATAGAACAAGCCCTACAAAAGTCCACGAAGCTGTTTTTATATACCACTTGTCCTTGAGCTCACGTCTAGCAGGTGTTTTTCCTGATAGCACACCATATGTATATTTGCGTCCAATGAGATTTTGGAAATACCAAATGACTAAGCAAACAGACAATAAGAATAAGGATAGCGAGGTTGCCATGCGAATATCAACTGGCCATCTTGATAAATAGGAATGAATTTCGGTTGTAAACACTTGAAATCCAATCCGACTGCCGAATGTAGCTGGCGTTCCAAATTCAGCAAGCGTCTTAATAAAAATAAGGAGACTTCCCAAAACATAGCTCGAAAGTAAAAGAGGTAACACAACTTTTAGCCAATTTTGCAAAGAACTTCGCCCAAAAATCAGCGCTGCATCTAAAAATGAGCCATTTATGCGAAGCAATGTATTTTTCAGCATTAAATACAAAAACGGAAACAGGTGTAGGCTCATGATCACTACCATGCCAAATAAGGAAAAGAAGGAATCTGTCATCCAAGCAGCACTTGGAATAAGCTGCTGTAAAAAACCATTGTGCTGCATAAACAAAATCCAGCCCATTGAACCAATATAGGGAGGTGTCATAAATGGAATCGTTAACACTATATCGAGCCATTCATATTGATATAAACTTGTTTTCGTGCGAATGAAAGCCATAGGTAATGCGATAATTGTTGTCCCAATAATCACAAAAACCCCTAAAACCACCGAATTCCCAAGCGTTTTCCATATTCTATCGTGTGCAAACATTCGACTAAATTGTGATATATCAACATGTCCCTCTTTTATAAAGGTATAAAATAAAATGGCCATCAACGGTGCGATAGCAAATATGATGACAATTGTCAGTAAAAATCCAAAAGCTCGTCTTCCTTCCATTATCATGGCATGTCAACCCTTCTCTATGAAAACTAGAAGGAGGTATATCAACCTCCCTTTATTTAGCGAAATAAATCCGTAAATTTTGTTAGTACTTCCAGCTGTTTCGCTTCCGCACCCATCCAATCAACTGTTAACTGTGGAATTTCATCTAATGCTGCACGATTTTTCACAGCAATATCTTTATTCCCTGGTAATAAGTAAGCATCTGCTACTAGCTTTTGCCCTTCATCTGACAATAAAAAATCAACATAGGCTTGTGCAGATTCTACATGTTGTGCATCCTTTAAAATACCTACTGCTCTTGGACTAACTACTGTCCCACTCGTCGGATAGATAATTTCCACTGGCTCACCGTCTGCTTTTGCTTTATAAGCCATATAATCTACACCTGCAATCGTGGCATTTTTCTCGCCTGTTATAACCGCATCCAAGGCTTCTTTATTCGCACCATTGACTTGTAAGCCATTTTTCTTCCAACTATCAATCGTACTCCAAGCTGTTTTTTCTGCTGCTGTGTAGCCAAATAAGAAATCAACAGCAGAGCCTGACAGACTTGGATCTGGTATATTCATTTTATTTTGCCAATCAGCTTTTGCTAAATCAGACCAATCCGTAGGCGCCTGTGTCGTATTTTTCGTATTATAGGCAATACCTAAAGCAGAGGCACTGTAGCCATAAAAATATCCATCTTGATCCGACCAATCACTGTTAATTTTGTCCTTGTTTTTAGCCGCTTCGTAGCTTTGCAATTGATCTGTTGCTTTTAACCCATCCATTGAGGCAACAGAGGCAAGTACAACAATGTCAGCTACAGGATTATTTTTTTCCGCTTCTAAACGAGAGAGAATTTTACCCGTAGTTCCTTGAAACATTTCCACTTTAATCCCTGTTTTTTCTTCAAATGCTTGCTGAATATTTGCAGCTAAACCATCTGGCCCAGCAGAATACACTGTCAGAACTTTCTCCTCCTGTGTCTTTGCACTTGCTTCATTCGTCTCTTTTGCCTCTTTATTACCACAGCCAGCTAATGCTAAGGCCAATAAAATGCCAGCAGTTGCCCAAAATTTAAAATGTCGTTTCTTCAATGTAAACCCTCCAATTGATAGATTTGTTTTTCATCAATAAAAACTTGCAACCTTTTTCCATGCTCTAATGGCTGCTTCTCATAAAAGTTCCAATACTGTCCTTCTACCTGTGCTTGTACTAGATAACGATCGCCAACAAATGTACTTTTCACAATCTGCGCTTGTTTGGCAATCGTACCAGGACGCGATATTCTCGAAACACCCTCAGGTCGCACAATTGATTGTCGATTGTGAAGCCAATTCACTTTGCCAATAAAATCTGCCACATAGGGCGTTGCTGGTGCACGATAAATTTCCTCAGGCGAGCCAATTTGAGCAATCCTCCCTGCCTCCATAACGATAATTTGATCAGACATTGTCATGGCCTCTGTTTGATCATGTGTTACGAAAATGGCTTGGCAATTAAGCTCATGAATGAGGTGCATGATTTCATCTTGCATTTGCTCTCTTAAAACAGCATCGAGAGCGGATAAAGGTTCATCAAATAAAATTAATTGCGGTTTGGTCGCTAAAGCTCTAGCTAATGCCACTCGCTGCTGTTGTCCACCCGATAATTCACCTGGCTTTCGTTTCTCATAGCCTTGCATTTTTACCAATCGCATCACATGCTCGACTCGTTCAGGAATAGCTGATTTCGGAATAATGCCCTTTAAGCCAAAGGCAATATTTTGGAAGATGGTCATATGTGGCCATAGAGCAAAATCTTGAAAAACCATAGCAATATTACGCTTATTTGGTTTGACATTTTTACGAGACGCCGAAGAATAAATGACGGTGTCATCAAATCGTATTTCTCCTTTTGATGGCTGTTCAAGGCCAGCTATCAACTTTAATAAGGTTGTTTTGCCACAGCCTGATTGTCCGAGAATCGTAATAAATTGCTGATCTAACTCCACATCAATCGGCCACAATGCTTGAGACTGCCCATATTTTTTCTCGATATTTTTTAATGAGATTTTCATAAGTATCCTCCTCGTTACTTACAACTATAAATTCCAGATATTTAGAAAATATTAATCTACTATTAATAACACGTTAAAAAAAATCTAATAAACTAAAGCAAATACAAGATTTTTTCTAATTTCCTTTAGGAGGATAAAGTGAACAATAGTAAATTACAGGCATTTTGCTTACTTGTAGAATTAAAAAAATTAGCACCTGTCGCCAAAGCACTTGGCATTACAGCCCCCACCGTATCATTTCATATTCGCTCTATAGAGGAGGAATATGGTATTCATTTATTTCGAACAAATGCTGGAGGATACCGTTTAACAGAAGCGGGCGAAGGTGTGTATCATTTCGCTCGTCAAATGGTTCAACTTCAAAAGGATATGGATCGTTTTATTGAAAATCTTTTAGCAGGCCATATCGGTTCATTACGACTTGGGGCGAGTGGCTTACCTGCCCATATTTTTATGCCAGATTTAATTCATCAAGTTTCAACGACCTATCCTGAGATTCGCATTTCATTAGAAGTAAAAACAGCACCTGAAATTGAAAAAAAGGTAGCACTACAAGAATTAGATTTCGGGCTCATCATGGAGACTAAGCAGGAAAATCCTTTACTTCATTACGAAACAATCGGTGAAGATGCACTTGTATTGGCATTCAGCCCATCACACGAGCTAGCAGCACAAAAAGACATCACCAAAGAAGATATTCTTAAGTACAAGCTATTGTTGCATACATCCTCTAGCTCCACGAATCACTTCATTGAAAAGTGGATGGACCCATTTCAGCCTTCTATTTACACAATTGAGCTGGATTCTGTGAGCACGATTAAAAAGATGCTGACCTTTGGCAAAAACTTGGCGTTTCTATCTGTTTCCTTAATAGAAAAAGAATTAAAATCAGGTGTACTGCTCAAGAAAGATCTACATGATGTAACACTAAATAGAAAAATTCAATTGATTTATCCGAAAACGCGCTTAGATCATAAAATGGATGAATTTGTCAAAATGTCGGTTTATGAAATAGCAAAGCAATTAAAAATGTCTTCTACGATGACATAATTCCACATACAGTCGTAATAACATGGAATGGGAAGATATTTTTATGAAAGGAGGGTTGTCCTTGCTAACCAAGCTGTTGACAAAAGATTGTATACAGCTTGCAAACTTTGTCCGATCATGGCAAGAAGCAATTCATTTAGCGGCTAGCCCATTAGTACAACAACACAAAATTGAACAGCGCTATGTCGAAGCCATGATTCGATCTATTGAACACTATGGTCCTTACGTTGTCATCACACCCAAAGTAGCCATTCCTCATGCACGGCCATCTGATGGGGTTCTTGAACTAGCCATAAGCTTGCTACGATTACAAAAGCCTGTTTTTTTTAGCCCTAATCAGCCTGTCTACCTACTAATTGTGCTAGCTGCCATTGACAATGCTTCACATCTACAGGTGTTGGCTGATTTGGCATTAGTCTTACAAGAACCCGATCAGATTGATGACCTAATCGCCTGTCAACATGCGGACATGATATGGGAGAAAATCAAACAATATACGACAAAGGAGTCAACAGAATGAAAATTTTAGTCGTGTGTGGGAGCGGTTTAGGAAGTAGCTTTATTTTAGAATTGAATGTTAAAAAAGCATTAGAAGTATTGGGGAAAGATGCAGAGGTAACGCATACAGATTTAGCGTCTGCCAAGGCGGATAAAGCAGATATTTATTTAGGGGCAGCAGATATCGTGAATGAATTAGCGAAAGACAAAGGAATCATTGTGAGCATTGTTAATATGATGAGTATTGCAGAAATAAAAGAAAAGCTTGAACCTTTGCTTTAAGCATCAAAAATTTGGATAGGATGAGGTGTTGGTATGTTAGATGTTATCATGCATGACATTTTAGGAACACCAGCTATATTAGTCGGCCTATTCGCTTTTATTGGTTTACTTATTCAAAAAAAATCAAGTTCCACTGTTCTGTCAGGTACATTAAAAACGATAATGGGCTTTGTCATCCTCGGAGCTGGTGCCACTGTCTTAATTGGCTCTTTAGATCATTTTAGTAAAATGTTCGATCATGCCTTTCAAGTACAGGGAGTCATTCCCAACAATGAGGCCATCGTGGCAGCTGCTCAGACTAATTTTGGTACAGCTACTGCACTAATCATGGTATTTGGTATGATTATGAATCTACTATTTGCGCGATTTACGCCATTAAAATATATCTTTTTAACTGGACATCATACATTATTTATGGCTTGTTTAATCGCCGCTTCATTATCAGTTGGAGGGATGAGTGGTACACCTCTTATTCTTGTTGGGTCTATCATTCTTGGACTTTGTATGGTCGTGTTCCCTGCCATTTTACAGCCGACAGTTCGACAAATAACAGGGAGTGATGACTTTGCTGTTGGTCACTTTGGCAGTGTTGGCTATTATGTTTCTGCAAAGATTGGTAAGCTCTTCGGTAATAAAATGAAATCCACAGAAGATATACAGGTTCCGAAAGCATTAGGCTTTTTACGAGATACCTCAGTTGCTATTTCTTTAACAATGAGTGTGTTCTTTGTAATTGTTGCCCTTTTTGCTGGCCCTTCCTATATTGAGTCACAATTATCAGCTGGCTCAAATTTTATTATTTTCGCTATTATGCAAGCGATTACATTCGCAGCGGGTGTTTATATTATTTTAGCAGGTGTACGGATGTTAATTGCTGAAATTATTCCAGCCTTCAAAGGCATAGCAGATAAGCTTGTACCAAACACAAAACCAGCACTTGATTGTCCAACCATCTTTCCTTTTGCACCAAATGCCGTTATTATTGGTTTCATTTTTAGTTTTATAGCAGGGCTGGTTTCCATGTTTATACTCCCCTTCATCGGACTAAAAGTCATTGTGCCAGGTCTTGTTCCACATTTCTTCACAGGTGCTGCGGCGGGTGTCTTTGGAAATGCTACTGGCGGTAGAATTGGTGCGATGTCCGGAGCCTTTGCCAATGGTTTATTAATTAGCTTTATTCCAGCCATACTCCTTATCTTTATGGGAGACATTGGCTATGAGGGCACAACCTTCGGTGATTCAGACTTTGGGGTAATCGGCATTATTATTATTAATTTATTAAAATTATTCGGCGCTGTTTAGAACATATAAAGCCTGACGCTATTTGCGTTAGGCTTTTATAGTGCTATACATACAAGAAGTGCTACGAAAACCTTTATAAATCAATTACTTTATTAGTAATCTAGCTTTATATTATTAACTTATTATGTATATAGAAATGATTCATTATTCTTAGACATCCTAAAAATTTTTTGCACGGATGTCTGACATCAGACTAAAAATATTAAGTTTTTGCCGATATATATTTTATACACAACAGGAGGTACACAAAATTTGAAGAAATTATTCACTAGTTTTCTTTTGATCACTCTGTTGATAGCAGGCTGTTCCTCAGCACCGACAGAAACATCAACTGAAGGATATAAGATAGGAATTTTACTATCAGATGCAGGACTAGGCGATGAATCATTTAATGATTCCGCTTTTAAAGGCTTAGAAAAAGCGCGCGATGAGCTAGGCATTTTGTTTGATTACAAAGAGGCTCCTGATGGTAAATACGAGGAAAAGCTGAATGAACTTGTAGCAGAAAAATATGATATCATCATTGGTCTCGGGTTCTCTGTACAAGAAGCACTAGAAAAGACTGCAAAACAAAATCCCTCTCAGCAATTTATACTGATTGACGGGCAATCTGATATTAACAACATCATTTCGATTACCTTTAAAGAACAAGAAGGTAGCTTTTTAGTTGGCATGATTGCCGCTATGACAAGTAAAACAGGAAAAGTTGGCTTTATTGGTGGAGCAGATGCTCCTGTTATCCATCACTTTGAAAATGGTTTTATCGAAGGGGCACGTTATGTACAGCCATCGATTGAAATTATGAGTGACTATGCTGGTACCTTTGACGATACCCAGGCTGGTGCAGCAATAGCAGAAAAGTATATCAAAAATAACGTTGATTTTATTTACCATGCAGCAGGCTTTACTGGCTTTGGGGCGATAAAAAAGGCAGAGGAAATGGGGATCTATGCAGCAGGTGTTGATATCGATCAGTTTTTTGTTGCCGAAAAAACAGTTGTCACATCCATGCTGAAAAATGTTGACCTAGCTGTCTATCAACTTGCTAAAGCATTAGTAGAAGATGGGAAAATTACTGAAAAATCGTTTGCATTAGGTTTGGCGGATCAAGGCGTGGGACTAGCAGATATTCGTGTAATACAACTAACAGCTGAGCAACAAACTGCCATCGAAAAAGCCCAAGAAGCCATTATTTCAGGAACGATAAAAGTTACTGCAGAAAAGGGGAATGGCCAGTGACACTACGTAAGAAATTATTTATGAACACACTGATTCCAATCGTACTGGCTATGGCGATGATTGGCTTTATTATCATTCAAACATTCACGATCCAGACCACAGCACAGGATGATACGAAACTTTTACTTGCAGTGAAAGAACTAGAGCAAAGTTTAGTTGTTGCCAGTCAATCTTTAAATAATTTTACCTACTTAGATAGTGAAGCCAATAAAAACGAAGCGCTCGCTATTTTACAAGAAACAAAAAGTAATTTAGGGGCATTAGCCTCTCTAACGAGAATACCTGAGCATCAGACAATCGTCGAAAAAATAGCTAGTAAATTTGAAAATCTAGAAAAAGCGACTGAAAGCGGGTTTCAAGAAAACAATCGCTCTGAAATTAAAAAGCAGTCCATCAGAATTAAAGGGATTTTAAACGATATGTATTTGCTCAAAAAAGAAACGAACGAATGGTATCAAGAAATGATACAAGTAACGAAGCAAAAAATAGGTTTCATTACAACCTCTACCATCATAGGTAGTGTGCTATTAATTATTGCTACGATACTTTATTCCTATGTAGCTGCGAAAAGAATTACCAAACCAATTAATCAGATTGTAGATTGCGCACAAGCCGCAGCAACAGGAAACCTAACCATTGATACCTCTACCCTTTCCTATCAGGCAAACAGTCGATATGAGATTGATCAATTAACAAAAAGCTTTTCAGAGATGATGAATAATTTAAAAAGTACCGTACAATCCATCGATTATATTGGAAAGGACGTTAATTTGTTTACACAAGAAGTGACGAGCCATATGAATACTATTCATGAAAGTAGCAATCAAGTCGCTACTTCTACCGACGAATTAGCAAAAGGCAGCTATACGATGTCTGAAGACATTCAATCAGTGGCACTCCAAATGAATAATATGGCAGATCAATTTAAGGCTGTAATGCGTACAAGTGAGCAATCGGCTGACACTGGTAAACAGGCTCTGGAGGCTGTTCAAAATGGTCAGTATTCATTGGAAAAACAATCGGCCATTGCGCAGGATATTTCAACCACATCACTTGATATTAAAGAGGCTGTTACCCAATTCTCTCAATTTACTTCAGAGATTGAAGGAGCAGCCAATGCTGTCCACACGATTGCCAGCCAAACCAATTTATTAGCCTTAAATGCTGCCATCGAGGCTGCACGAGCGGGAGAAGCAGGTAAAGGGTTTGCCATTGTTGCCGAGGAGGTTAAAAAGCTCTCTTCAGAAACGGAGAATGCAACGAATTTAATCACTTCTATGGTTACGCATATTCAAGATGGCATTACGCACATCCTTACTACGGCTGAACGAGGTTATCAGCTATCAAATGAGCAATCACAATCCATGGTTGAAACGGAACAATCATTTGCCGTTATTACCATGCATATAACAGCTATCCATCGCGATTTACAAAACCTCACAAAAGAAATGGTGCAAACCAATGAAATGAGCCAGCAAGTAAATAGTACCATTGAAAATATTTCTGCTATTACGGAAGAAACGGCTGCCGGTACAGAAGAAATATCTGCATCAACGCAAGAACAGCTACTATCCTTCCAAAAAATTAGTGCTAAAATAGACGAACTTCAAGCTATGACTGATACGTTGATGAATGAGCTCAAAAAATTCACCCTATAGCGATTCGGTTCATTACCGTAAGAAATCCAGTGAAATGATTCACTGGATTTCTTCTTTCATTATAAAGTTAAGCCACCATCAACTAACACGATGGAGCCTGTCATATAGCTTGCTTTGTCCGATGCTAGGAACACAACCATTTCTGCTAATTCTTCTGGTTTCGCATAGCGACCCATTCTCATGTTTGGAATTTCCTCTGGCACATAGCCACCTGTTTCAAACATGGCAGTTACACTGTTTGTTAATGCCGTTTCTACTCCACCTGGACAAATACCATTGATACGGATACCTTTTTTTACATACTCCAAAGAAGCAGATTTTGTTAAACCAACTACTGCATGCTTACTTGCAGAATAGACAGCCATACTGTGCTCACTGCGAACACCCGCTGTAGAAGCTGTATTAATAATAGAGCCGCTTCCTTGTCCTTCCATTACTTTTAAAACATGTTTTAAGCCAAGGAATACACCCTTCACATTGATCGACATAATGCGCTCATATTCTGCATCTTCAATCTCTGTTAATGGAGAGATTTTTTGAATAACTCCAGCATTATTGAAAAATACATCAATGCGTCCATACGTATCAACAGCCGTATTGACATATTTCTGAACGTCTTCACTTTTTGAAACGTCAGCCTGAACGAAGATACCTTCTCCACCTTGCTCTTTAATCAAGCTTACTGTTTCTTCCCCTGTTTCTTTGTTGAAATCCACAACTACCACTTTTGCACCATTGCTAGCAAGTTTCAAACTGCTGGCTCTTCCAATACCGCTTCCTGCGCCCGTTACAACTGCAATTTTATTCAAAAGATCCATCTTCTATTCCTCCCTAACATTTTGAAGTCACTGTCTATTTTATTGCTACTTCCCCATCATTTATTGTATTATTCTACACAAAATAGTACTTTCTCAATGTCTATACAATAAAAATTGTAACTGCTTTCATTTTGAAAGCATCATTACGAACTGGAGTGTAGGAACATGAAAATTACCACGATCGACCTTCAATACATAAGTCAATTAATATACGAAACACATCATCTTCCAGTCACTTATATTAATTCGTTGGGAGACATAATTTTTGACTATTCATCAACCAATAATCCATCTTACATTTCTTTAAAGGAACAATTGAAAACATATCCTTATCATAAGGATACAAATGATTATCCGATTTTTTTCTCTTATGCTGAATTTAATTTCTTCTATATCAACGTGCAGTTAGAGGATCAATATTTAGGGGCGATTGTAGTTGGTCCTTCCCTTTCTCCAGAAGTGGGAGACATTAAGACAAATGTTAATCAAGAGCTAATTCCTATTCTTCATTATCAGCAGTGTTTGGCCATTAGTTTGTTTGTTTATTACTCGATCTATCAAAAGAAATTAAATAAAACTGCTGTCATTTATCATAACCAAGCATTAAGACCTCTAATTCGTCATGAGGAAAATACTGCGCTTGAGCTCTCATACGCTAGAAGAAATGATATTGTTCATACAAATCTTTATTATGAAAAAATATTGTTAGACAATGTGAAAAATGGACGTATGGAGAAATTAAATGAAGTTTTGAATTATTCCATTGTCGAGCAGGAAGAACTGGGAATACTTTCAAAACGCAATAATGTAAGAAGTGTTCAATATTTGATGATTACAGGAATTGCCCTAATTTGCCGTGCAGCGATTGAGGGTGGTTTAAATGAAGAAACAGCCTTTACATTAAATGATTTTTACATTCAAAAGCTAGAGGATCAAACCAGTTTAATCGATATTCTTTCGTTAATGGAGGAAGCTATTTACGACTTTACAAGCCGTGTATCGCAAGCTAATACAAGGAAATATTCAGCACCCATTACTACCTGTATCCATTTTATTGAAAATCAATTATATGGGGATCTAACACTCGACCAACTTTCAGCTATTTGCCACCTAAGCCCCAACTATCTTTCCTCCTTATTTAAAAAGGAAGTAGGGATTTCCTTTAGTGAATATATTCAGCAGCAAAGGATTGATGAGGCGAAAAAACTCTTAACATTTACCAACTATCCAATTCTAGACATCGGTTCATTACTTAATTTCACAGATCAAAGCTATTTCATTAAAGTTTTCAAAAAATTTACGGGTATCAC
Organism: Lysinibacillus sp. AR18-8; assembly: GCF_001705465.1. Lineage (NCBI taxonomy): Bacteria > Bacillati > Bacillota > Bacilli > Caryophanales > Bacillaceae > Lysinibacillus > Lysinibacillus sp. AR18-8. Next base: position 5,867 of record NZ_MDGU01000015.1, on the reverse strand, counting down.
CCCTAAACAATATAGAACTAAGTATTCTCCTAAATAATTCGATAGAGAGGGAAAGTAAAAAGATGGTAGGAACCAATTTTTACTTTCTCTTTCCTTTTTTGAAGTAATAACAATATCATCTATGTCATATCTTACATTAAAACGTAACCATTACACTTTAAGGAGGTCTATGTGGAACGTCTCCATTTTTCTAAATATGTATTGAATTTTTGGTTCCTCTTCATTTTATTCATAGGCATGCTACCACTACTGTTATTCAACGTCTCAGCACTAAACGACCTTAGTTCCTCTCTACTCAATTTAAATACGATATTTTTAAGTATTTTAATTGAAGCATTACCATTTGTCTTAATTGGAATACTGATTGCTGGCTTTATTCAGATATTTATAACAGAGGAACATATCCAAAGGTGGATTCCTCGAAACCCTGTGATGGCCGTTATCATGAGTTGTCTTGTAGGTGCATTATTTCCAGCCTGCGAATGTGGAATTGTTCCGATTGTTAGAAGATTAATTGCCAAAGGCGTACCTATACATGCAGCTATAGGCTTTATGTTAACTGGTCCACTTATTAATCCCGTTGTTATTCTTTCTACCTATATGGCATTTGGCAATGATTTAAGAATAGCGAGCCTTCGAATGCTTGTTGGCTTTGTCATCGCCATTGTCGTAGCATTACTCATCAGCTTATTTTTTAAAGGCTCACAATTTAAGAGCTCTTTACAGCCCTACTCATTGACAACCACTAGTCAACAAACATCTTTCGTCACAAAACTATTAAATATGGTCAAGCATGCCATCGATGAATTTTTTGATATGGGCAAATACTTAATTATCGGGGCATTTTTAGCTGCCTTTGTACAAACCTATGTATCAACCAAAACACTCGTAGCAATTGGAGACGGTGAATCCTCCTCCATTCTAGTTATGATGAGCTTAGCCTTCATTCTGTCACTTTGCTCTGAGGCAGATGCCTTTATTGGCGCATCCTTTAGTGCTATTTTCTCCACTCCATCCATTCTGGCCTTTCTTATTTTTGGCCCTATGATCGATTTGAAAAATACCATTATGTTGATGAGCATATTTCGCTTAAAATTTGTCTTTTGGTTAATCGCCTTAGTGGCTACAGTTGTCTACATTAGTATATGGATTCTTTCAGCGTATCTCTAAGGGGGAAAACCATGAAATTTAACGTTCAACAAGCGTTAAGAGCCTTAATGTTACTTGCCTTTTCGGCTATGATAGCCAACTTGCATTGGACCGGAGAACTAACAAAATTCATCAACCCTAAATATGAAAGCCTGAGTAAAACAGCCGCCATCTTATTTTTTATACTATTTCTTGTTCAATTGACTAGAGTTATATCATTTTCAAAGGCTCCCCACTCATGTGATCCTATTGGACAAGCTTGCTGTTCCCATCACGACCATGGTCACTCAGCCTTTACACGAAAAAAAATGATTGCCTACCTCATTATCATGACACCGATAATGACAGGCTTTTTCGTGCCAGCTAAAATTTTAGATGCTGCCATCGCTGATAAAAAAGGTGGTGCCTTTATTCTCACCCAGCAAAGGCAATCATCTAAAATAGAGGATTATCTCACTTCAAATGAAACGATTGATGAAAACATCTATGATGAGCATGATGCTGATCCGCGACTGATGGAAGAAAAACAGGAAATGACAAAAAAGCAATATGACCAATTAAAGCAACAGTTATCCCAACAATCGATGCTGAAAATGACCGATGAGGACTATACGATCTATTACGAGGAAATTAATCAAAATTTAGAAAACTATTTGGGGAAGAAAATACAGTTGAAGGGCTTTGTTTTAAAAGAAGAAAGCTTTACAGAAAAGCAACTAGTTATTTCAAGATTTCTTATTACGCATTGTGTCGCCGATGCCAGTATCGTCGGCTTTCTGACAGAGTTTCCAGACGCTCCAACACTCACAGAAGATACATGGATTGAAGTGGTCGGTACAATTAGTCAAACAACATATGAGGGTGCAAGCTTACCTGTTATCCATATTGATGATTGGGTGACAATCGAACAACCCGAATCACCTTATCTTTATCCGATTAATATTCGAATGAGTTTCTAGCAATAAAAGGGCAAAGCTTATGGCTTGCCCTTTTTCAGCTATTAATTGGAGATCGCACATCTAAGCCTAAATGGGAACGTAATGTGCTACCTTCATATTCAGCTCGGAATAACCCCCGCTCTACTAACATGGGAATAACGTCGCTAAAGAATAAATCTAAAGATTTCACAGGGCCACCTGGTACAGCAATAAAGCCATCCAATGCGCCCTCCTCATAAAAAGTAACGATTTGATCGACAATATCCTGTGGTGTGCCGATTGCTACAAGATGGGCTGAGCCAATTACCTCGGGGCGTGCTAACAATACCTCAACAGTTGGTTCATTTTCTATAATATAACGACGCACCAAATCTGCATGTGTTTTACTACGTACTTTTTGATCTTTTGGTGGCAACATATCAACGGTCACCTGATCTTCAATTGACAAATGACGAACATCCATACCAATCACAGATTCTAAAGCACTGTAGCGTCGTTCAAGCGTTAAATGTGCATGCGCTTGTCGGTGCATTTCGAGTGCTTCTTCATATGTATCACCTATAAAGAAAAACAGCCCAGGTAATAAGCGAATATCGTCAGCAGAACGACCTACTTCAATGGCACGTTGACGCAAATCATTACGCATCTCAATGCCCACCTCCATAGCTGGTGTAGCTGCGAAAATAGCATTGGAAACAGTAGCTGCAAATTGTCGCCCAACATCCGACGCGCCTGCTTGGAAGAGCGGAATCTCTCCTGCTGGATGCATAGGGAGATTTAGGGGACCTTTAATATGGAAAAACTCGCCCTCATGTTCAATTGGCTTGACAAGCTCTTTTATTTTTTCTATATTCCCATCCGTTTCTAATGTTTCGTAGGGTTGACTATGCCACAGCTGCTTGACCACCTCTGTACATTCTGTAGCTTTAGCATAACGCTCTTCTGAAGAAGGCATAGATTCATTGCTGAAATTATGGGCACCATCTATGGAGGTCACAATATTCCATCCAACTCGCCCATCACTAATCCAATTTAAGGATTGCAATTGACGCGCAATCAGATAAGGTGGCGTAAATGATGTGGAGATCGTTGTCACTAAGCCAATCTGTTTGGTTTCTCTTGCCACCATCGCCATTAAAAAGCTAGGATCTAAGCCAACCGTTCCTTTCATTTTAGCCATTAATTCTGGATGAGCTATTAAATAATCAGCCTTAAATACAAAATCCAATTTTGCTGCCTCAGCACGCTGCGCAAATGCAATATGTTCATCTATCAACGCACCTTGCTTGCCATGATTACCGTGAACAGCTAAATGCATCCCAATAATAAGATGTCTTTTCATTGTTACTCCCCTTTCAATAATTGAAAATGATTATCATTTTCATAATAAACATTCATTTCAAAGATTGCAAAGAAATACTTTTATGTTTTAGAACGCCTTCACCTATAAAAATAGGTGCTCCGTTTTAATGAGCACCTAAACTAATATTTACTATACAGTTAAATAAAGGTATTATTAAGATGATTTCAAAATATATTTAAGCGGAGGAACCATGAGAAAATTTGCCTTTTTATTAACAGTGACTCTTTTTATATTTCCACTTGGTGGAGCATCTTATATAGCTAATCATACACACAGTTCATCTCGTCTGCCGACTCTAGCTGCTACTGCTGAAGAACCTCATTCTACTATCATAGCTGAACAAAGTGATGAAATGGGTGACGGTTCGCCCATTCTTCTTTCAACATCTACTACCTTTCCAACAGGTCAGGGTTCAATGAGCTTTAATTATCAAGCAACTAGTAATAGCACTGATGCAATTCGAATTTATGTGAAAAATAACAGCACACAATCTATTAGGTTTATATTAACTGCACCTAATGGAACGGCTTGGATAGAAGGAGAGATCATTAAGCCTGGGCAATCATTTACGACAAATTACAAGGTGGATGCGAGCCTAGCAGGTGAATGGTTCATGAAATTTGATAATAGTGATGGTTCTTCAATTTCAGTAGATATAGACACAAGCTACGAAATTTGAAATAGGAGCTGACCCCTTTAGATTTCCATTTACGACTTAAATAGGCGATGCAAAAATTTGTTTTTCTATTGGGTCCCAAAGGACAATTCCTACATCCCCATTGTGGTCGATTACTCGAACTGTAATGGGAATATAATCAAATAAAATTGTATTTAACTTGGTACTAGTTAACTGTAGCAAGCCAATCAATTCTACATCATTTATCAGAGGAATATGTAAATCCATGTTAATATCTGTTAGTTTGCCATCCTCATAACGCAGTTTCCCTATAATTTTAGGGTTTAAATGTTTAAATCCAGCTTGAATATCCTCTTTAAAAATTAATATTTTATTATACATATTTTGGTCTAAACTATATAAGGCATCTGAAGGGAATGTATAATACTTTTTATTAACCTTAGACCATTTTGAGATGGTATCTGTATCTTTCGAAATAAAGGTTTCAGCTAAAAATATGCCTGGTATAATATCGTTTATATTAGATTCTTGATATAAAGTTAAATAAATAGGAACTCTCGGATACTTTTCATTTTTTCTTATATCCTCAACAATCTTTTTAGCTACTTCTTTACCGTATTTTTCAACATCATTGATTTCATCATCATTTTGGTCTACTTTCACTTGGCCCGTGTAAATTAAGCCATTTTCATCGGAAACTCGTATGTCATAAAATTCATTTAACGAGATCGCGATCGATATGCCCTCAACTTTGTTATTCTCTTTATTAATAAAGTTTTGTTCTAATACATGAGAGAGAATCAAAGGATACTTTTTTTCATCCTCCAGCACATTGCCACTTCTCTTTTCAATAGCTGGGTTTAAACCAATACCTTCATCTTTTTTTCTGCTTAACCATTGGGTAATCGTATTTTCATCCAAATACTGACCTTCCTGCATATAAAACTTGTCTGTTGAAAAATGACTCACTGACAAATCCATGAGTCCTCTCTCGATTTCATTGATATTTAGAGCATTGTTCATTTTTTTGACGATTAAACCTCTAGCAATATTGACTTTTGCAGGCTGTTGAATTTCATAAACTTCCTTTTTTTGAACCGATGAAATATACATTTTCTCATTAGCAGTAACACTCTCACCCTCACTACTACAAGAAGCTAACATCATTATGGGTGCGATTAAAAATAACATACGCCTTCTTTTTTTCATTACAATTTCTCCTTGAATACTATGTATCATGTGATAACTTCCCTAATTTAACCATAACAAATTTACCAAAATAAAACATTATATATTTACAAATCTCCCCTTTTACCTACCAAGTGATCAAAAAAGACCTATGTTCGCTTTTCTCGAACATAGGTCTTTCTGCTTTAAAATTTTTTCACCTGATTAGGAGCGAGTTTTCCCCTATTTGAGCGGGTTCTCACTACTTTAGAGCGGAGCTTACCTTTTTATGAGCGGGTTCCCTCCATCTTTGAGCGGCTCTCACTCTTTTAGGAGCGGGTTCCCTCCATCTTTGAGCGGCTCTCACTCTTTTAGGAGCGGATTCCCTCTACTTTGGAGCGGCTCTCTCCTCTTTATGAGCGGGTTCCCTCTACTTTGGAGCGGCTCTCACACTTTTAAGAGCAGGTTCCCTCTACTTTGGAGCGACTCTCTCCTCTTTAGGAGCGGATTTCCTCTACTTTAGAGCGACTCTCTCCTCTTTAAGAGCGGGTTCCCTCTACCTTTGGAGTCAAGTCCTAATTATTGTGTAAAATTCTATACAGAAGTTTTCAAC